>NZ_CAXAOJ010000002.1:0-474681 GCF_963970945.1 Pseudomonas sp. RA_5y_Pfl1_P24
AGGGCGGGTGTTGGAGGGATGTTTCTGAACCACCGTCCAAGGCCTTCGAGACCCAGGACGGTGAAGGTATCAAAGACCCGGTTTCCGGTGGATCGTAAGGCTGCTCCGCTTAAGTGAACAGCATTACCTCGTAAGAGGGGTTTTTTTGTGGGCGTAAGAAAAATACCTTCGACCACTAGGGTTACGCGCTGAATCGTTTGGTGGGGAACGTCCAGTCCCCGTCTTGCCACTGATCGGATCAGAGCCGCAGAGGCTCACCAATCATTGGGAGGGCGCGGGATATGTGGAGTTCTGGGATTTTCGGGCCAGGTGCCGGACGCGCAGTTTCTGTACCCGGTGCAGCGCCAGGGAGGGCAACACCGGTCGCGCCGGTTGCCGAAGTGACCGCGGTCAAGACGCTGCTCAGCGAACTGTTTGATGCGCAGCAAACAGGTAAGACCCAAACGGTTCAGGACACACGCGATAAGTTGAACAAGCTGCGTGAGCAGATGGGTGATGCAACATTCAAGGACATCCTTAACAAGCTGATCGATCAGGCTGATCAGCAGTTTCTTGAATTTCTCAAGCGGCTGCTGAAGGCGCTATTTCCCGAGAATGAGGATGTTGCTCCGCCTCCGCCTTCACCGGGAGGAGGAGGTGGCGGCGGCGGTGGACGCAGGGTCAATCCACGGGATTTCGGCAGCAGCGAACCCATGACCAACAAGCCATTCACTGAGGGTGCGCGCCACTTCGACTACAAACCTGACCACAGTAACCCTGGCAAGAAACCGCGCGTGGGCAAAGGGGATGGCAATATCTGGAGTGGTTTCAAGCAAGGTCCGGATGGAAACTGTGTCACCGTTTCAGCCATAAAGGCATCAATGATGCAGTTTGGCCAGAAGCCCACGGACGTCTTCAAGGACGTCAAACGAGTGGGAGATGGCTACGACGTAAAGATGCGGGATGGGTTCGAGCTGCATTTATCCAAGGCCGAATTGAAGCAGGCAGCGAGGTATGCACAGTTCCAGGGGGATGATCCGGCCATGATGGCCGATGCTAACTTCATGTACGCGGCGAGTGCCAAGCGAGCGCAGATGGAGGGTAATGGGTTCGATGATGACAAAAATGTCGCAAAGCAGAGTTTTGCTCATGCGATGCAAAGTTTGAACAATGGAGAAATGGGCTGGGAAGCGCTGGATAGGCTTGGCTTGAAAGGTCTTTACAGGAACTCTTCGAGTTCTGAACTTGCAAGCGGCAAGTTGGGTGTCGTTGATTATGGTGGTCATTCGATGGCGGTGATAGACGGCAGCATCGAGCTATGGGGGCAGCGGGGCCAGGCGCCACAGCCCGGTAACGCGTATGCGTTTAAATGGCCGCCAATAAAAAACCGATAACCCCAGCGAGTACAGAGGTTATCGGTTTCATTCAATCCCGGGCGTTTCAGCCTGGGATTGGCTTAGCTTATTGGCAAGCTTCGCAATCCGGCTCGTCAATCGCGCAAGCCTTTGGCACCGGGGCCGGACCGGCTGGAGCGGCGAGTACCGAGTCATCACCGTGGTTGCCGCCGCTGGAAACTGCGTTCAGCTTGCCGGTGTTGATGGTCGACTTCTCGGTGCTGGTCGCGGCCAGGGCACGGAGGTAGTAAGTGGTTTTCAGGCCACGGTACCACGCCATGCGGTAGGTCACGTCCAGCTTCTTGCCCGAAGCGCCGGCGATGTACAGGTTCAGGGACTGCGCCTGGTCGATCCACTTCTGGCGACGGCTGGCGGCGTCAACGATCCACTTGGTGTCCACTTCGAAGGCAGTCGCGTAGAGCTCTTTGAGTTCTTGCGGGATGCGCTCGATCTGCTGCACGGAACCGTCGTAGTACTTCAGGTCGTTGATCATGACCGAGTCCCACAGACCGCGGGCTTTAAGGTCGCGAACCAGGTACGGGTTGATCACGGTGAATTCGCCGGACAGGTTCGATTTCACATACAGGTTCTGGTAGGTCGGTTCGATCGACTGCGATACGCCAGTGATGTTGGCGATGGTGGCGGTCGGAGCGATGGCCATGATGTTGGAGTTACGAATGCCCTTCTGCACACGGGCACGTACCGGCGCCCAGTCCAGGGATTCTTCCAGGTCAACGTCGATGTACTTCTGGCCACGTTGCTCGATCAGGATCTGTTGAGAATCCAGCGGCAGGATGCCTTTGGACCACAGCGAACCCTGGAACGTCTCGTAGGCGCCGCGCTCGTCAGCCAAGTCGCAGGAAGCCTGGATCGCGTAGTAGCTGACCGCTTCCATGGACTTGTCGGCGAATTCGACCGCTGCATCCGAACCGTAAGGAATGTGCTGCAGGTACAGCGCGTCCTGGAAGCCCATGATGCCCAGGCCGACCGGACGGTGCTTGAAGTTGGAATTCTGCGCCTGTGGCACCGAGTAGTAGTTGATGTCGATCACGTTATCGAGCATACGGACGGCGGTGTTGACGGTGCGTTCCAGCTTGGCGGTGTCCAGCTTGCCGTTGACGATGTGATTCGGCAGGTTGATCGAGCCCAGGTTGCAAACGGCGATCTCGTCCTTGTTGGTGTTCAAGGTGATCTCGGTGCACAGGTTCGAGCTGTGGACCACGCCCACGTGTTGCTGCGGGCTGCGCAGGTTGCACGGGTCTTTGAAGGTCAGCCATGGGTGGCCGGTTTCAAACAGCATGGACAGCATTTTACGCCACAGGTCTTTGGCCTGGATGGTCTTGAACAGCTTGATCTTGCCAGGGTACTGGGACAGCGCTTCGTAGTACTCGTAGCGCTCTTCGAAGGCCTTGCCGGTCAGGTCGTGCAGGTCCGGAACTTCGGAGGGCGAGAACAGGGTCCACTGGCCGTCATCGAAGACACGCTTCATGAACAGGTCAGGGATCCAGTTGGCGGTGTTCATGTCGTGGGTACGACGACGGTCATCACCCGTGTTCTTGCGTAGCTCGATGAACTCCTCAATGTCCATGTGCCAGGTTTCCAGGTAGGCACACACCGCGCCTTTGCGCTTGCCGCCCTGGTTGACCGCTACGGCGGTGTCGTTCACAACTTTGAGGAACGGCACAACGCCCTGGGACTTGCCGTTGGTGCCCTTGATGTACGAACCCAAGGCACGTACTGGCGTCCAGTCGTTGCCCAGGCCGCCAGCGAATTTGGACAGCATGGCGTTGTCGTGGATCGCGTGGTAGATGCCCGACAGGTCATCCGGCACGGTGGTCAGGTAGCAGCTCGACAGCTGTGGACGCAGGGTGCCGGCGTTGAACAGGGTCGGGGTCGACGACATGTAGTCAAAGGACGACAACAGGTTGTAGAACTCGATGGCACGGTCTTCTTTGTGCTTCTCTTCAATCGCCAGGCCCATGGCCACGCGCATGAAGAACACTTGCGGCAGTTCGAAGCGGATACCGTCCTTGTGGATGAAGTAACGGTCGTACAGGGTTTGCAGGCCCAGGTACGTGAACTGCTGGTCGCGCTCGTGGTTGATCGCCTTGCCGAGTTTTTCCAGGTCGAAAGTGGCCAGGATCGGGTTCAGCAATTCGAATTCGATACCCTTGGCGATGTAGGCCGGCAGGGCCTTGGCGTACAGGTCGGCCATTTCGTGGTGGGTAGCGCTGCCGGCGACACCGAGGAAGCCCAGGCCTTCAGCACGCAGGGTGTCCATCAGCAGGCGCGCGGTCACGAACGAATAGTTCGGCTCACGTTCAACCAGGGTACGGGCGGTCATTACCAAGGCGGTATTGACGTCGGTCAGGGCCACGCCGTCGTACAGGTTCTTCAGGGTTTCACGCTGGATCAGGTCACCGTCGACTTCTTCGAGGCCTTCGCAGGCCTCGGTGATGATGGTGTTCAGGCGGCCCAGGTCCAGCGGTGCAAAGGTACCGTCGGCCAGGGTGATGCGGATCGAGGGGTGCGCTTGAACGGCGGCTTCGTCGGCCGGAGTGCGCACGGCACGTTCCTTGGCACGCGAATCACGGTAGATCACGTAGTCACGGGCAACTTTTTGCTCGCCGGCACGCATCAGGGCCAGTTCGACCTGGTCCTGGATTTCTTCGATGTGGATGGTGCCGCCCGAGGGCATGCGACGCTTGAAGGTCGCGGTGACTTGTTCGGTCAGGCGGGCAACGGTGTCGTGGATGCGCGACGAAGCGGCAGCGGTGCCGCCTTCAACTGCAAGAAACGCTTTGGTGATCGCGACGGTGATTTTGTCATCGGTGTAAGGAACGACAGTGCCGTTACGCTTGATCACGCGCAATTGGCCAGGTGCAGTGGCGGACAGATCCAGGTTCGAATCAGCGGCCTGCGGCACGGAGCCCTGCGGGTTCTCGCGAGTTGTGTCGGTTTGCATGGGGGGGTGTCTCCACATTCTATATTTATTTGGGCACCATCTCGGTGCCCACCGTTCCGTCCTGAAGCACTTACAGCAGGCCTGGGCCTGGCATAACAACTTCGGGACAGGAGGAAGGGAGCTGTTCGCGCCGCTTCCATGCCGAAGTCTTCGGTTCGGGGCTGAAAAGCCCTTGGCCGTATTCCTGGTGGGTGACAGTTGCCAGGTTCAGGCACTGCAACACCCGTACCGTTTTCCGCTATATGAGCTTGAAAACGGCTGCCATCCGCGTGCGCGGTTTGGGCTTTCAAAAAGTGCGTGGGTTCAACCAAACGAGTGCAAGAAAGGGCTTGAGTTTCTTGTCTGATCTGTGTTTGGTTTTTCGCTCAAAACGCTACATGTAGGGTTTTTTTTGCGCCGGGCTACAAGATAATGCGTTTTGGGGGGCTTAGCAACGCACTACCTGTGGATAACGTTGTGGGTAAAATGTGTATGAAACGTGGAACACCCGTGTAGGCCGCATTGCTGCTGGATTCGGCCGTTTGTCACCGGATATTCCAAGATAAAAACAGCGGGTTGGATTTTTGAGGGCGCGAACCCTATCACAAAAAAACGCGATCACCGAATGGATTTCCCGGCTTGTGTTTCGGGGTTGGGGCATGGCTACAATCGGCCATTGTTATGCCCTCAAAACATGACAAACAGGGTATGGCCAACGCAGTTTCTAATAATAACGAGGACCACCCGTGGAGCAAGAAGCCTGGCAAATACTGATCGTCGAGGACGACCAGCGACTGGCCGAACTGACCCGTGAGTATCTGGAGAGCAATGGCCTGCGGGTGTCAGTGGAAGGCGATGGCGCCCAGGCGGCCGCGCGTATCATCGCCGAGCAACCGAACCTGGTGATTCTGGACCTGATGCTGCCCGGCGAAGACGGCCTGAGCATCTGCCGCAAGGTGCGCGAGCGCTATGACGGCGTGATCCTGATGCTCACCGCGCGCACCGACGACATGGACCAGGTGATGGGCCTGGACATGGGCGCCGATGACTACGTGTGCAAACCCGTGCGCCCGCGTTTGTTGCTGGCACGCATCCAGGCCCTGCTGCGGCGCAGCGAACCGGCGGAACCGCCTGCGGTAGAGAATCAGCGCCGCCTGCAATTCGGCCGTTTGGTGGTGGACAATGCCCTGCGCGAGGCCTGGTTGAATAATGACGGTATCGAGTTGACCAGTGCCGAATTCGACCTGCTCTGGCTGCTGGTGGCGAATGCCGGTCGCATCCTGTCCCGCGAAGAAATTTTCATCGCCTTGCGTGGTATCGGCTACGACGGCCAGGACCGTTCGATTGATGTGCGCATCTCGCGCATCCGCCCGAAAATCGGCGACGACCCGATCCACCCACGTCTGATCAAGACCGTCCGCAGCAAAGGCTATTTGTTCGTCCCCGAAGCCGCCGCCGACATGCCGCTGTGAATTCGATCTTCCTGCGTATCTACGGAGGTATGTGCGCAGCGCTGATTCTGGTGGCGCTGCTCGGCGTACTGGCCCTGCACCTGCTCAACGAGGTGCGCAGCGGCCAGTACCGCGAGCGCCTGGCCCATGGCACCTTTGCCTTGATGGGCGACAACCTGCAGCCCATGAGTCCCATCGAGCGCCAACGCGCCCTGGCGGTGTGGGAGCGTTTGCTGGGGATCCCGCTGGAATTGCGCCCCCTGGCCGATGCGCACTTGGACTTGAGCCAGCGCAACAGCCTGCAACGTGGCCAAGTGCTGGTGCAACAGACTGGGCCTCACGCCGCGCGGGTGCTGCGATTGGTCAGTGCCCAGGAACCTCTCGTGCTGGAGGGGGAGGTGCAGCAGATCAGTGAGCAACTGGCGCGCGCGACGATCTACCTGCTCGCCGACGAACTGGTGCGCTTCCCGGTGGCCGAACAGCCGCAGCGCCTGGCAGACATAAAAGAAGCCAAGGGTTTTGGCTTCGACATGCACTTGATGACCCTCGACCATGCTGATATGGACGAAGACCAACGCCGTCGCGTATCGGAAGGCGATACAGTGATGGCCCTGGGCAAGGGCGGCGATTCGATCCGCGTGTTTGCCGGCATGGTTGGCACGCCGTGGGTGTTGGAACTCGGCCCCCTGTATCAGATGAACCCTTATCCGGCGCAGTGGCTGATCTTGATCGCCTTGATCGGCCTGACCCTGATCGGTCTGATCGTCTATCTATTGGTGCGTCAGCTTGAACGTCGCTTGCGCGGCCTTGAAGCCGCCGCCACACGCATTGCCAAGGGCAACCTGGAAGTCCGCGTGCCGGCCCGTGGCGCTGACTCGGTGGGGCGCCTCGCTGCAGCGTTCAACGGCATGGCCGAGCACTTGCAGCAGTTGCTGGCGATCCAGCGTGAACTGGTGCGCGCGGTGTCCCACGAACTGCGCACGCCCGTGGCGCGTCTGCGTTTCGGCCTGGAGATGGTCGGCGATGCCACCACCCCTGAGGCACGGCGCAAATACCTGGAGGGCATGGACAGCGACATCCAGGACCTCGATGGCCTGGTCGATGAAATGCTCACTTATGCGCGTCTGGAACAGGGCTCGCCGGAGCTGAATTTCCAGCGGGTCGACCTCAATGCGCTGCTCGATCAGGTGATCGGTGAATTATCGCCACTGCGCCCGCAGATCAACGTGGCGCGGGGTATCTGCCTGTCTTCGACGCATTGGGATGACGCCTGGGTCGACGCCGAGCCGCGTTATTTGCACCGTGCCCTGCAGAACCTGGTGAGCAACGCCATGCGCCACGCCCAAGGCCGCGTGTTGATCAGTTATCAGGTGGGCCAGGTGCGCTGCCGTGTCGACGTGGAAGACGACGGCCCTGGCGTGCCGGAAAGCGCTTGGGAGCGCATCTTCACGCCGTTCTTGCGCCTGGACGACAGCCGCACTCGCGCCTCGGGTGGGCATGGCCTGGGCTTATCGATTGTGCGTCGGATTATCTACTGGCACGGCGGCCGGGCGTTGATCAGCAAGAGCAACAATTTGGGTGGGGCGTGCTTCAGTCTGAGTTGGCCCAGGGATCAAGAGAAACCCTGATACCGCCTTCGCGGGCTGGCTCGCGAAAGCGATCGATCAGGCGCTGATAGCCACCAGGCTCAACAACTGCCCATCGGTCACCGCAAACTGCCCCACCAACGCCTTGCCATGGCACCACTCACTGGAAAGATCCGTCAGCAACCGTAGCCGCAGTTGGCCCGACTCGGACCACTCCAGCAACTCCGCATGCTCAAAATAAAAACGCTTCTGCACCATCGGGTAGAGCGCCTTGAACAGGCTCTCCTTGGCGGAAAACGTCAGCGTCACCAGCAATGCGACCTGCTCTCGCGGGAGGGCGGCCATACGCCGCATTTCATCGGCCGTCAGGATTTCTCCGGCCAGCCGTTCAGCCCGCTCCAGCGTCAGCACATTCTCCAGGTCCATCCCAAGCCCGCGCCATTGTGCCGTGTGCGCGGCAATCGCAGCGGCATGCCCGGTGCTGTGGGTGATGGAGCCACTGATGTGCGCGGGCCACACCGGTGCGCGGTCTTCACCGATGGCCGGCACGCAGTCGAAGTGATCGAGCTGTTGCAGTGCCGCGCGGGCGCAGAGCCGGCCGGCCAGGAACTCGGCCTGACGCTTGGCCACTGAACGCTGGATGCTCGCGGGGGGCGGTACGGCACTGCGCTGGAAGTCGCCTGGCGCTAATAAGGCTGGGTCAAACCGGGTGCTGAAAAACACCGTGCCCGGCAAGGGATCGGGCAGCGGCCAATGGGCGTCGAGCGGAGTGCAGCAAGCGGGTAGGGAATTCATGGGCGGTATTTTGCCGAGTTGATGGGCAACAGGATAGCCCGGCTGCGGTTCAGGTGCGGTTCAGAGCCTGTTCAGGGGGAGTTCAGGGGCGCCTGCGTAGTCTGGCCCTACAGCCAAAACGCGTGGAGGTAAGCACCATGAGTGCGATCAAAAAGCTGATGTTGGCGTTAACCATGCTCAGTGCCACCGCAGGGGCCCAGGCCGCCGATGGTGCCTTTGCCGCATTCGGCAAAGAAAAGACCCGAAAAACCAGCACCTTGATTCAGCGTGTCAGCGTCGAAGACGCTGGCAGCCAACCTACGCCTTGGGGCCAGTCCCTTGGCCTTGTAACCCCGCAGCCGGCCTACCGCGCTGGCTATGAACACCTGACCGGTCAGTTCAATGGTATTAAACTGCGCCCGCAAGATCTGCAGGGCCGCTATGATATCCCTCTGTCGGACAGTTGATTTGCTTTGGAGAGCCTTATGAAATTGCTGGTGGTGGAAGATGAGGCGCTGCTGCGCCATCACCTGTTTACCCGCCTGACCGACAGCGGCCACGTGGTCGAGGCCGTGGCCAATGCCGAAGAGGCCCTCTACCAGACGGGCCAATTCAACCATGACTTGGCCATCATCGACCTGGGCCTGCCCGGCCTGGGTGGGCTGGACCTGATCCGCCAACTGCGCACCCAGGCCAAGACCTTTCCGATCCTGATCCTCACGGCTCGCGGCAACTGGCAGGACAAGGTCGAAGGGTTGGCTGCTGGCGCGGACGACTACTTGGTCAAGCCGTTCCAGTTCGAAGAGCTGGAAGCGCGGATGAACGCGTTGCTGCGTCGCTCCAGTGGTTTCACCCAGTCAACCATCGTGGCCGGGCCGTTGCTGCTGGACCTTAACCGCAAGCAAGCGTCCCTGGACGAACAGCCCCTGGCGCTGACCGCCTACGAATACCGGATTCTCGAATACCTGATGCGCCACCACCAGCAAGTGGTCGCCAAGGACCGTTTGATGGAGCAGCTGTACCCTGATGACGACGAGCGTGATCCAAATGTCATCGAAGTGCTGGTCGGTCGCCTGCGCCGCAAGCTGGAAGGCCCGGTCGGGTTCAAGCCGATCGACACCGTGCGTGGCCTGGGCTACCTGTTCAATGAGCGCTGCCGTTGATTCGCTCGTTACGCGTGCGCTTGATGCTGGCGGCCGCCACCCTGGCCGTGCTGTTTATGCTGGGTTTGTTGCCGGCCATGCAGGGTGCGTTCAGCCTGGCATTGCAGGATTCCATCGAGCAGCGCCTGGCGTCGGACGTCACCACCCTGATTTCCGCCGCGCGGGTCGACAATAACCGCCTGCAGATGCCGGCGCAGTTGCCGGACGAACGTTTCAACCTCACCGACAGCCGCCTGCTCGGCTATATCTACGACCGCGAGGGCCACCTGGTGTGGCGTTCGCGGGCGACCAAAGAAGAGAACATCAACTACAAACCGCGCTACGACGGGCGCGGTAATGAATTTGCGCGAATTCGTGAGGCTAATGGTCAGGAATTCTTTGTGTATGACGTCGAGGTCAGGCTGCTGGGCGGCAAGAGCGCGGCGTTCAGTATCGTCGCCCTGCAACCGGTGCGTGAATATCAACTGACCCTCGAGGGCCTGCGCGAAAACCTCTACCTGGGTTTTGGTGCGGCGTTGCTGGTGTTGCTGACCTTGCTCTGGCTGGGCCTGACCTGGGGCTTACAAGCGTTGCGGCGGCTTAGCCAGGAACTCGACCAGATCGAAGGCGGCACCCGAGAGAGCCTTAGTGAACAACACCCCCGCGAATTGCTGCGCCTCACCGGCTCCCTCAACCGCTTGCTGCACAGCGAACGTGAGCAACGTGCGCGCTACCGCGACTCCCTCGACGATTTGGCCCACAGCCTGAAAACCCCGCTGGCGGTGTTGCAGGGCGTGAGCGAAGACATGGCCCAGCGCCCGGAAGATCGCGACCAGGCCTGGGTTTTGCAGTCGCAGATTGAGCGCATGAGCCAACAGATCAGTTACCAGTTGCAACGCGCCAGCCTGCGCAAAAGCGGCCTGGTGCGCCACCAGGTACGCCTGGCGCCGGTGCTGCAAAGTCTGTGCGACACACTGGACAAGGTCTACCGCGACAAACGCGTCACCGTCTCCTTTGAACTGCCGGATGAATGCGACGTGCCCATCGAGAAGGGCGCCTTGCTGGAATTGCTCGGCAACCTGCTGGAAAACGCTTACCGCCTGTGTTTGAGCGAAGTGCGCATCAGCCTGGTGGAAAGCCTGGAGGGCAGTGAGCTGTGCATCGAGGATGACGGGCCGGGTGTGCCGCCGGACCAGCGTGCGCGGATTCTGCAACGGGGTGAAAGGCTGGATCGCCAGCATCCCGGGCAGGGGATTGGCTTGGCGGTGGTCAAGGATATTATTGAAAGCTACGGCGCACGGTTGACCCTGGGGGATTCAGCGTTGGGTGGTGCTGCGTTCAAGATTCACTTTCCGGCCTTGTGATCTCTATTGACTCCACTGGTCTCTTCGCGAGCAAGCCCGCTCCCACATTCGACCGCACTCCTGCAGGATAAACGCGGTTAAATGTGTGCGGGCTTGCTCGCGAAAGGGCCGGCAATGGCAACACACCTCTAACTCTCTTGGGCCCGATACGCCCCCGGCGTCAGCCCGGTCCACTTCTTGAACGCCCGATGAAACGCCGACGGCTCGGAAAACCCCAACTGCTCGGCTAGCTCCTGCAACGACAAATTCGCTCGGCCCAAATGATAAATGGCGATGTCCCGCCGCAGCTCATCCTTGAGTGCCTGAAAGCTGGTGCCTTCTTCGCGTAAGTGCCTGCGCAGGGTCTGCGGGCTGATGTGCAGGTGCTGTGCGACGGCTTCCAGGTCCGGCCAGGGTGTGCGGTCGCGGCTGAGCAAGCGGCGTAGCTGACTGCTCAAGCTATCGCCTTCATCGGGCCGAGAGAGCAAATCGGCGGGTGAGCGCTCCAAAAAGTGTTTGAGTGTGCGCTCATCCTGCAGCAGCGGCAGGTTCAGGTAGCGCGCGGGAAACACCAAGCTACTGTTCGGCGAACCGAATACCTGGGCACAGGGAAACAACAGGTCGTATTCGCCGGCGTGGGCCGGCATCGGATAACTGAAGGTGGCCTGGTGCAGCCGAATACGCTGGCCGATCAGCCAGCTGCCCAGGCGATGCCAGATCACCAGCAGGCATTCGCTGAGGAAGTGATCCGGGTCCCACAACTGCGAGTCGTCCAGACTCAAGCGGGCCATTTCGCCTTCACGTGTCAGCTCCCAGCGCGGGCCTTGTGGGAATAGGCCATAAAATAATAAGCCGCGCTCCAGGGCTTTCTCCAGGGTGCGGCAGTGGATGAGCGCGTGGCACATCATGGCAAAGGTGCCGCGCTTGCTCGGACCTTCGGCGAACCCCAGGTATTCATCGTCCAGTGCCAGCCAGAGCATTTGCAGCAGTCGGGTGAATTGCTCCGGCGCGATGCGGGCACGGGGTTCTGCGAGCAGCTCCGGAGCGATGCCCACCTGGTGCAACAGCCCCGAATAGTCGTAACCGGCCCGACGCGCCCCGCCGAGGGCAGCCCGGGCGAAATGACTGGCGATGGTACGTTCACGCATGCGAAGGCCTCGTCCATGGAGTGGCGGATGGTAGCCAGCGCCGGAGAGGCTCACAAGGCGGATATCCGCCAAATTGTAGGACGAGATTGGGTTGGTGGGCGGAAATCCGCCACTGGCTTTCGCGCTTGAGAGGGCGCCAGGAACCCCGAAACCCTGATGTCTAAAGGCCTTTAAGGCTTTTCAACGAAGTGGCACGGCGTTTGCGATAAGGACTACAGCGCAGGCCTGGTCCTACAGATCGCGTAAACAACAAATCCCTCCAGTGCAGGAGGGTTCGCAATTCAAGTGTCGTGGGCAATGGCGGATATTTGCCACACGGGACGATTGAGGAACTTTGCAATGACGACTCGTCAGCCAATCTACAAATCCCTGTACTTCCAGGTGATCGTTGCAATCGTTATCGGTATTTTGCTCGGTCACTTCTACCCGCAGACCGGCGTGGCCCTGAAGCCACTGGGTGACGGGTTCATCAAACTGATCAAAATGGTCATCGCCCCGATCATCTTCTGCACCGTTGTCAGCGGCATCGCTGGCATGCAAAGTATGAAATCGGTGGGCAAAACCGGCGGCTACGCGCTGCTGTACTTCGAAGTCGTATCTACCATCGCGCTGCTGATTGGCTTGATCGTGGTCAACGTTGTGCAACCGGGCGCCGGCATGCACATCGACGTAGCGACCCTGGACGCCTCCAAAGTCGCGGCCTACGTGACTGCCGGTAAAGACCAGAGCATCGTTGGCTTTATCCTCAACGTCATCCCTAACACCATCGTCGGCGCTTTCGCCAACGGCGACATCCTGCAAGTGCTGATGTTCTCGGTGATCTTCGGTTTCGCCCTGCATCGCCTGGGTGCCTACGGCAAACCAGTGCTGGACTTCATCGATCGCTTCGCCCACGTGATGTTCAACATCATCAACATGATCATGAAGCTCGCGCCAATCGGTGCCCTGGGCGCCATGGCGTTCACCATTGGTGCCTATGGTGTAGGTTCCCTGGTGCAACTGGGTCAGTTGATGATCTGCTTCTACATCACCTGCGTTCTGTTCGTGCTGGTGGTGCTGGGTGGCATCTGCCGCGCTCACGGTTTCAGCGTGATCAAAATGATCCGCTACATCCGTGAAGAGTTGCTGATCGTTCTGGGTACTTCGTCTTCCGAATCCGCACTGCCACGCATGCTGATCAAGATGGAGCGTCTGGGCGCGAAGAAATCCGTAGTAGGCCTGGTGATCCCGACGGGCTACTCGTTCAACCTCGACGGTACGTCGATCTACCTGACCATGGCTGCCGTGTTTATCGCCCAGGCGACTGACACCCACATGGACATCACCCATCAGATCACCCTGCTGCTGGTGCTGCTGCTGTCCTCCAAAGGCGCTGCTGGCGTGACGGGTTCGGGCTTTATCGTCCTGGCTGCGACCCTGTCGGCTGTAGGCCACCTGCCGGTTGCCGGCCTGGCGCTGATTCTGGGTATCGACCGCTTCATGTCCGAAGCTCGCGCGCTGACCAACCTGGTGGGTAACGCCGTTGCCACCATCGTTGTGGCCAAATGGGTCAACGAACTGGACGAAGACAAGCTGCAGAGCGAGCTGGCGTCGGGCGGTACCGGAATCTCGGAAACCCGCGAGCTGGATGACCTGGGCGTGGCCGAAGGCCCTGCACCTGTCGTCAAGTAAGTCGCTGATGGTGTGAACTAACGCCGACTGCAACGCACAAACGCCCCGACTGGTTCGGGGCGTTTGCGTTTCTGGCGCGTCACTTTGGTGGCTTTTGTTTTACAGTAAGTGAATGGTTTTTTACGCTTGCAGGAGGTTTTGTGGACAGTGTGGATCTGAATGTCCTGCGCAGCGTGCTGGAATGGCGTCGCGCCGGGCAGCGAGTGGTGTTGTACAGCGTGGTCCAGACCTGGGGCAGCGCGCCGCGCCCGCCGGGCGCCATGCTGGCGCTGCGCGGCGATGGCGTGGTGATCGGCTCGGTGTCTGGCGGTTGCATCGAGGATGACTTGATTGCGCGCCTGCAGGATGGCCGACTGCCTGAAGACGGGCCGCCGGTGCAGTTGGTGACTTACGGCGTCACCCGCGATGAAGCGGCGCGTTTTGGCCTGCCATGCGGGGGCACCTTGCGCCTGACTGAAGAGCGCGTGGACGCGTGGGAATGGGTGTCGGAACTGCTGGCGCGTTGTGAAGATCATCAGATCGTCGCACGTGAGCTGGACTTGACCACCGGTAAAGTCACCTTGAGCAGCGCGAGCAAGACCGATGGGGTGACCTTCGACGGCAAACGGCTGCGGGCTATCTATGGCCCGCGCTGGCGTTTGCTGCTGATCGGCGCCGGGCAGTTGTCGCGCTACGTGGCGGAAATGGCGCGGTTGCTGGATTTCGAAGTGCTGATCTGCGACCCGCGCGACGAGTTCGTCTACGGCTGGGAAGAACAGCACGGCCGCTTCGTACCGGGCATGCCCGATGAAGCGGTGCTGAACATACAGACCGATGAGCGTACGGCTATCGTCTGCCTCACCCATGATCCGCGCCTGGATGATATGGCACTGCTTACGGCATTGAATTCCTCGGCGTTCTACATCGGCGCCCTGGGTTCGCGGGTCAACACCCAGAAACGCCGGGAAAACCTCGCGGTGCTGGGGTTGTCGGCGCAAGCGATTGCGCGCCTGCACGGGCCGATCGGGTTGCATATCGGCAGCCATACGCCGGCGGAAATCGCGCTGTCTTTGATGGCGGAAATTGTTGCGATCAAGAACGGTGTGGCGCCAATGCAGAAAAAGCCGCTGCCGGTGGTCGCTGAGTGACGCTGACGGCGATTGTGCTCGCGGCGGGGCAGGGCAGTCGCTTTCGTGCCGAGGCGGGGGCTGACCAAGATAAGCTGTTGGCTGATTGCGTCGGCCTGGATGGCGTGACTCGGCCAGTGATCGAGCAGGTGCTGGTGAATTTACCGAGGCGCGTTGTAAAGCGCTGGCTGGTGACCTCGCCAGAGCGAACGCAGGTGATCCGTTTGGCTGAGGCGTATGGCTGCGACGTCCTGCTGCTGCGCTCGGCGGGGATGGGCGACAGTCTTGCCGCGGCGGTGGCGGCCAGCGGTCCGGCGGACGGCTGGCTGGTGCTGCTGGGGGACATGCCGTTTATTCAGTCATCGAGCATTGAGCAAGTAATCGATGGGTTGGAGGAGGGTGGCATCAGCGTGCCGGTGCAGGATGGGCAGTATGGGCATCCAGTGGCGTTTGATCGGTCATCTGGGTCGGCGCTGATGGCATTGACCGGTGACCGTGGGGCCAAACCGCTGTTTGCGCAGGCGATGGTGCGTGAAGTGTCGGTAGATGATCCGGGCGTACTCTGGGACGTCGACTTGCCGCCTTCCCTGACTTTCACCCCGATCTAAGTGTGGGAGCTGGCAAGCCACACACAGTTGATTGCATTCCAAATCGATAAATCAGTGTTTTCGTAGCCATAAAAAGCCCCGCCTGATCACTCAGGCGGGGCTTTTCAGTTGCTGCTGGAATCAGGCGAGGGGTTTAGGCTCGTGCTCTGCTTCCCGTGCAGCCGCGGCGGCGGCTTCAGCTTCCTTGCGACGACGACGCACTTCACGTGGGTCGTTCGGTGCACGGCCGTTTTCGGTCAGCGCGCTGGCCGGTGCGGCTTCAACCACTGGAGCGGCAACTTCGGCAACCACCGGCGCTTCAACGACTGGCGCAGGTTCAACGACCGGAGCTGGCTCAACCACTGGGGCAGGCTCGGCAATCACGACTTCAGCAGCCGGTGCTGGCGCTTCTTCCACCACAGGGGCTGGCGCTTCAACCGGAGCGGCAGGCTCGGCAGTCCATTGGAAGGCGGTCTGTTCCTCACGAACTTCGCGTACTTCTGATGCGGCTTCGACAACCGGTGCTTCAACAAACGCTTCGACCACTGGCTGAGATTCAACCACAGGTGCTGGCTCAACAGCTGCCACTTCAACTTCTGGCTGAGCTTCAGGCGCCTGCGCCACTTCCACTTCCGGTACAACCGGCGCTTCGATTGGGCTAGTCGCTTCGACAACCGGTGCTTCTACCACTGGCGCTTCAGCAGCGGGGGCTTCAACAACCGGCGTTTCAACGACTGGGGTCTCGGCAACAGGTGCTTGCACAGCAGCGGTTTCTTCGACAGTGGCGTTAGCGCGTTCAGCCTGATCGTGGGCCTGGGCTTCAGCAGGTGCGCTGATGACCGAGCTGGCAACGGCAGCAGTAACGGCCAGGCCGGCAGCCAGTTCGTCGCCAGTTGGCTCGCTGGTAGCGGTTTCTGCGTTTTCGCCGGCTTCTTCCGAGCCTTCGATCACGTTGCCGTTGGCATCACGTTGACGCTCACGACGGTTGCTGCGACGACGCTGGCCACGGGAGCGGCGGCGTGGACGATCGCCTTCGGCGCCTTCCTGACCGTCTTCCTGCCGTTGCTCTTCGCTGGTCAGCACTTCCTCTTCTTCGCTGGCGGTAGCCGTTTGCTCGGCACGTGGTTGACGCTCTTCACGCGGAGCGCGCGGTTGGCGTTCTTCACGTGGCGCACGCTCTTCGCGTGGTTGGCGAGCCGGGCGTTCTTCTGCAACGACAGCGGCACCGGCAACGGCTGGCGCAGCGTCCAGTGGCTCGCGCAGTTCACGCACACGCTCTTCACGCTCGCCGCGAGGCTTGCGATCTTCACGCGGGGCACGTGGAGCACGTGGTGCGCGCTCTTCACGCGGTGCGCGTTCTACGGCTGGCGTTTCTTCACGGGCTTCGCGAGGGGCACGCTCTTCACGTGGGGCGCGTTCTTCACGCGGCGCACGTTCTTCGCGCGGCTTGCGCTCTTCGTCACGGCGACCGTTGCGGTTACGGCTTTGTTGGCGACCGTTGCGACGCTCTTCGTTGCGTGCAGGACGCTCGGAAGCCGGTTTTTCAACCACAACCGGAGCGGCTGGCTCTTCTTTGGTGGCGAACAGGCTGACCAGCGACTTCACCAGGCCTTTGAACAGGCTTGGCTCAGGCATAACGGCCGGTGCGGCAACAGGCGCTGCTGCTTCAACTGGTACCGGTGCATTGGCACGGGCAGGGGCCGTCTTGACCGCAGCTTCCTGGCGAACCAAGGTGCGGGTCGCAGCGGCTGGCTGGACTTCTTCCACTTCAGCAGCGGCAGCGGCGATTTCGTAGCTGGACTGGCCGCTGTGGGCTTCCGGGCTGTCATCACGCAGGCGCTGCACTTCGAAGTGCGGCGTTTCGAGGTGATCGTTCGGCAGGATGACGATACGGGCACGGGTGCGCAGTTCGATCTTGGTGATCGAGTTGCGTTTTTCGTTGAGCAGGAAAGCTGCAACCGGAATCGGCACTTGTGCGCGGACTTCGGCGGTGCGGTCTTTCAGGGCTTCTTCTTCGATCAGGCGCAGGATCGCCAGGGACAGCGATTCAACGTCACGGATGATACCGGTGCCGTTGCAACGCGGGCAGACGATACCGCTGCTTTCGCCCAGGGAAGGACGCAGGCGCTGACGAGACATTTCCAACAGGCCGAAGCGCGAGATGCGGCCGACTTGCACGCGGGCACGGTCAGCTTCCAGGCATTCGCGGACTTTCTCTTCCACGGCGCGCTGGTTCTTGGCTGGGGTCATGTCGATAAAGTCGATCACGATCAGGCCGCCGATATCACGCAGGCGCAGTTGGCGGGCGATTTCTTCAGCCGCTTCCAGGTTGGTCTGCAGCGCGGTTTCTTCGATGTCGCTGCCTTTGGTCGCACGCGCCGAGTTGATATCGATGGACACCAGGGCTTCGGTCGGGTCGATCACAATGGAGCCGCCGGAAGGCAGTTCGACCACGCGCTGGAAGGCGGTCTCGATCTGGCTTTCGATCTGGAAACGGTTGAACAGCGGAACGCTGTCTTCGTAGAGCTTGATCTTGCTGGCGTACTGCGGCATCACCTGGCGGATGAAGGTCAGGGCTTCGTCCTGGGCTTCAACGCTGTCGATCAGCACTTCGCCGATGTCCTGGCGCAGGTAATCACGGATGGCGCGGATGATCACGTTGCTTTCCTGATAGATCAGGAACGGCGCGGAACGATCCAGGGACGCTTCTTTGATGGCGGTCCACAGTTGCAGCAGGTAGTCGAGGTCCCACTGCATTTCTTCGCTGCTGCGGCCCAGGCCGGCAGTACGAACGATCAGGCCCATGTCGGCCGGTGCGATCAGGCCGTTCAGCGCTTCACGCAGTTCGTTGCGCTCTTCGCCTTCGATGCGACGGGAAATGCCGCCGGCACGTGGGTTGTTCGGCATCAGCACCAGGTAACGGCCGGCCAGGCTGATGAAGGTGGTCAGGGCGGCGCCCTTGTTGCCACGTTCTTCTTTTTCGACCTGGACGATGACTTCCTGGCCTTCGCTCAGGACGTCCTTGATGTTCACGCGGCCTTCAGGGGCTTTCTTGAAGTATTCGCGGGAGATTTCTTTGAGGGGCAGGAAGCCGTGGCGCTCGGAGCCGAAATCGACAAAGGCAGCCTCAAGGCTTGGTTCGATGCGAGTAATTCGGCCTTTATAGATGTTGGCCTTCTTTTGCTCGCGTGCACCGGATTCGATGTCCAGGTCGTAGAGGCGTTGGCCATCTACCAGTGCAACACGCAACTCTTCGGGTTGAGTTGCGTTAATCAGCATTCTTTTCATGTTGTACCGTCGGTTTCCGGGCTGCCGGAAACGGCGTTCGGCACACACGACTTCTCACGGTCGGTGTCAGGTGCGTCAAGAGTGGTTGGCCACTCCAGTGTCCAGCAATAACAGGCCAATTGGGCCGTATCGCGACGGACGCGTCCTGCTTGTTAGCGGTGGTGACAAAGGCACCACTTCAACAAAAGCTAAGGTCAGGAGGAGGAATCAACCGACGACTGTGGACGAGATGAAGCGTCTAAATATAAGCCTAGTGCTACACGGTCCGACGGTTGTGCATCTCCACCCTACACGTATCCCTGATAATTCGGGTGCTGCCGCGCGCAGAATCCGCAGCGGGTTGGCATTTACCGTGTTCTCCAATGGGGAGTCCACGCTCATGGCTAAACAAGACTGAATGTGGGCGACTGCGCTCTCACTCAGCTCTTAACAGGCGTTGTTTCCGAAGCATTCGCCATGGTCTGGCTCAAAACTGACTGCACTTTGTGAACTGGCCGTAAATATCGGCGCAAAACGCGAGTATTCACTCTGCGTTCTGCACTCGCTTCAGGCCTCATGTCACCTGCGCTCGTTACAATCCTGAGCCTTCCAAGGTGGCGAACACCCCGTAGGACGGCCTCGCGTCCTGATGAATTGCGATGGTCAGGGCCGGCAGTTTGCCGCTAGTCCTCTGTCCAGGCCGCTTTTGGCGGCGTTCGCGACTATAGCAGTAATGATTAAGTGCTTCAATTCCATAAAAATTGTTATCATCGCCGCCATGACGAATACCGCCCCCCAGACCCCCAGCGTCCAGCTGCTTGAGGTCTCGCCGGAATATGCCGGCCAACGCATCGACAATTTTCTCCTGGCCAGGCTCAAAGGCGTGCCCAAGACCTTGATTTACCGCATCTTGCGTAAAGGTGAAGTGCGGGTGAACAAGGGCCGTATCAAGCCCGAGTACAAGTTGCAGGCGGGCGACATCGTCCGTGTGCCGCCGGTTCGCGTGCCCGAGCGTGATGAGCCCGTGCCGTTGGCGCAGGGTCTGTTGCAGCGCCTTGAGGCGTCGATTGTCTTTGAAGATAACAAGCTGATCGTGATCAACAAGCCCTGCGGCATTGCGGTTCACGGCGGCAGCGGCCTGACGTTTGGCGTGATCGAAGCCTTTCGTCAGTTGCGTCCGGACGCCAAGGAGCTTGAGTTGGTCCATCGCCTGGACCGAGACACCTCCGGCCTGCTAATGATCGCCAAGAAACGCAGTATGTTGCGCCACCTGCACACCGCCCTGCGTGGCGATGGTGTGGACAAGCGCTACATGGCGCTGGTGCGCGGCAACTGGGCCAGCTCCATCAAGAGCGTTCGCGCGCCGTTGCAGAAGAGCAACCTGCGTTCCGGCGAGCGCATGGTGGAAGTGGACGAGGAGGGCAAAGAAGCCCTGACTTTGTTCAAGGTGCTTCGCCGTTTCGGCGACTTTGCCACCCTGGTCGAGGCCAAGCCGGTGACCGGTCGTACCCACCAGATTCGTGTGCACACGCTGCATGCGGGCCACTGCATCGCTGGCGATACCAAATACGGCGACGAGGACTTCTCCAAGGAGATCCGCGACCTGGGCGGCAAACGGCTGTTCCTGCACGCCTACATGCTCACCGTGCCGCTGCCGGATGGTGGTGAGTTGAAGCTGCAAGCGCCGGTCGACGAGATGTGGGCCAAGACCGTGGAGCGCTTGAGTGTCGCACCGTGATTACAAGCTGCTGATATTTGATTGGGACGGCACCCTGGCCAATTCCATTGGCCGGATCGTCGAATCGATGCACATGGCGTCAACGCGTTCGGGTTTCGAGCTGTGCAGCGACTTCGCGGTCAAGGGCATTATCGGTCTGGGCTTGCCTGAGGCGATCCGCACCTTGTACCCCGACATTAGTGAAGCCGAATTGGTTGCGTTTCGCGAGCACTACGCCGATCACTACACGGCGCTGGAGGCGGAGCCTTCGCCGCTGTTTGGGGGTGTGGTGCAGTCCCTGCAGGCCTTTCGCGCCGAGGGTTACCACTTGGCGGTTGCCACCGGCAAGTCGCGTCGCGGGTTGGATCGAGTGCTCAAGGCCCACGGTTGGGGTGATTATTTCGATATCACCCGTGCTGCCGATGAAACCGCCAGCAAACCTCATCCTCTGATGCTGGAGCAGATCCTCGCGCATTGCGGCGTGTCGCCACGCCAGGCCTTGATGGTGGGGGATGCCTCTTTCGATCTGATGATGGCGCGCAATGCAGGCATGGACAGTGTGGCGGTCAGCTACGGCGCCCAGGCTGCCGAGGCCTTGCAGCATTATGAGCCGCGACTGACGATTGATCATTTTTCCGAATTGCAGGCCTGGCTAAACCGGGCCCGATGAGTCTTTGCTGGGGTTAATGGCATGAGTGACGAATGGAAAGCGCCCGAAAAGGCTGAAAGCGGTGATGACAAGAGCTGGAAACTGCTGGAGAAAACCCTCCTGGCCAGCGTTCAGGAGCAGCGTCGTGCGCGGCGCTGGGGGATTTTCTTCAAGCTGCTGACCTTTGTCTGGCTTATTGCCATGCTGGCATTGTTCAGCCCGCTGATGGACGTGGAAAAAAATGCGACCCGTGGCGCCAACTACACCGCCCTGATCGAGGTGCGCGGGGTGATCGCCGATAAGGAACCCGCCAGCGCCGACAATATCGTCAGCAGCCTGCGTGCTGCGTTTGAAGACCCCAAGGTCAAGGGCGTGATCCTGCGCATCAACAGCCCGGGCGGCAGTCCGGTGCAGTCGGGTTATGTGTATGACGAGATTCGCCGTCTGCGTGGCCTGCACCCGGATATCAAGCTGTATGCGGTGATTTCCGACCTGGGCGCTTCCGGTGCCTATTACATCGCCAGTGCGGCAGACCAGATCTACGCCGACAAGGCCAGTCTGGTGGGGTCCATTGGTGTGACGGCGGCCGGTTATGGCTTTGTCGGCGCCATGGAGAAGCTGGGTGTGGAGCGCCGCACCTACACCTCGGGCGAGCACAAGTCGTTCCTCGACCCGTTCCAGCCACAGAAGGCTGATGAAACCGCATTCTGGCAGGGCGTGCTCGACACCACCCATCGCCAGTTTATCGCCAGCGTGAAGCAGGGGCGTGGCGACCGCCTAAAGGATAAGGAACATCCCGAGTTGTTCTCCGGGTTGGTGTGGTCAGGCGAGCAGGCGTTGCCGTTGGGCTTGATTGACGGCTTGGGGAGTGCCAGTTTCGTTGCGCGAGATGTGATTGGCGAGAAGGAGTTGGTGGATTTTACGGTTGAGGAATCGCCGTTTGATCGGTTCTCCAAGAGGCTGGGTGCCAGCGTAGCCGAGAAGCTGGCGTTGTATATGGGCTTCCAGGGTCCAAGCTTGCGCTGATCTAACAGATGCATAGATTCAAATGTGGGAGCGGGCTTGCCCGCGATATCGGTTGGCCAGTCGACATTTATAGTGGCTGGACCACCGCTATCGCAGGCAAGCCAGCTTCCACAGTAGTTTGGTTGTGGAATTAAGGGATTTGCACGCCTTCAGCCAATAGCATATCCACCAGGCGGATTAGCGGCAGCCCAACCAGGCTGGTTGCGTCCGGCCCTTCAGTGCTCTGGAACAGGCTCACGCCCAGCCCCTCAGCCTTGAAGCTGCCTGCGCAGTCATACGGCTGCTCAATCCGCAGATAGCGCTCAACACGCTCAACGTCCAGTTCACGCATGTGCACGGTAAAAGGTACGCAGTCGACTTGGCAGTGTCCTGTCTCGCTGTTCAACAGCGCCAGGCCGGTGAGAAAGCTGACGCGCTTGCCGCTGGCGGTTAATAATTGCTCGCGGGCGTTTTCAAAGGTGTGAGGCTTGCCGATGATCCGGCCTTCCAGCGCGGCAACCTGATCAGAGCCGATAATCAAATGCCCTGGATGGCTGGCCGCTAACGCGCGGGCCTTCTCTTCGGCCAGGCGCTTGACCAGCTCAATGGCGGACTCATTTGTGCGATGGCTTTCATCGATATCCGGCGAGCTGCAGATGAATGGCAGGTGCAGGCGGCTCAGCAATTCCCTGCGATAAATCGAGCTGGATGCGAGTAATAAAGGCAGCATGGGCGACTCCTAAAAGGCAGTGGCAGATTCTAGCGCGTGACCGGCTGACGCACAGGGCTGAATTTCCTTTGACATGGCCCGGTGCATCCCTATAATGCTGCGCCTATGTTGAATGACCCGATTCCACCTCACGTTGACCCGCGCAAACTGGCTGATCGTGGCACTTCCCTTCAAGGTGAGTTGCTGTTGGCCAATTTGGAGAGACTCTGCGACCCGCTTTCCGACACTGTCGGTACGGTGCAGGCTAAATTCGTTTTTGAACGAGATGAACGTAAATCTGTGGTAATTCACAGCGTTATCGACACCGAAGTCAAAATGGTTTGCCAGCGTTGTCTTGAGCTGGTCACCCTGCCGATCCACAGCGAATGCAGTTACGCTGTGGTGAAAGAGGGTGCGAATACCCAGTCGTTGCCGAAAGGTTATGACGTGCTGGAACTGGGCGAAGATCCATTGGATCTGCATGCACTGATCGAGGAGGAGCTTCTGCTCGCCTTGCCCATTGTGCCTGCTCATCATCCGGAAGAATGCCAGCAGCCGGCGGACCTCGGCGACGAGTCCGAACCGAGCGAGGACGAGGTAACGCGGTCCAACCCGTTCAGTGTATTGGCGCAGTTAAAGCGTGACCCAAACGTTTAGGAGTTAATCAATTATGGCTGTTCAGCAGAACAAAAAATCCCGCTCTGCCCGTGACATGCGTCGTTCGCACGATGCCCTGACGGCGAGCACTCTGTCTGTAGAAAAAACCACCGGTGAAATTCACCTGCGTCACCACGTATCGCCAGAAGGCGTATACCGTGGTCGTAAAGTGATCGACAAGGGCGCTGACGAGTAATCACTTGTCTGCTCTAGTCATCGCGATAGACGCAATGGGCGGGGACTTCGGTCCCCGCAGCATTGTTCAGGCCTGCATTGCCAGCCTGTCTGCCACACCCTCGCTGCACCTGACCCTCGTCGGTCAACCTTCCCCTCTTGAAGAACTGATTGCCAGCCATCCGGCAGTGGATCGCGCGCGCCTGACGATTACGCCGGCCAGCGAAACCATTGGTATGGATGAAAAGCCGGCGGCAGCCCTGCGTGGCAAGCCCGATTCTTCGATGCGGGTGGCCCTGGAGCTGCTGCGTGATGGCAAGGTGCAAGCCTGTGTCAGTGCCGGCAACACCGGGGCCTTGATGGCGTTGTCGCGGCATGTGCTCAAGACATTGCCGGGCATTGATCGCCCGGCGATGGTGGCGGCGATTCCGACGCAGAAAGGTTACTGCCAGTTGCTGGACCTGGGTGCGAATGTCGATTGCAGTGCCGAGCACCTGTTGCAGTTTGCTGTGATGGGCTCGGTGGCCGCCGAAGCGCTGGGCGTGGCCCGGCCGCGGGTGGCGTTGCTGAATATCGGCACCGAAGATATCAAGGGCAACCAGCAGGTCAAGCTCGCCGCCACCTTGCTGCAAAGCGCGCGCGGCTTGAACTACATCGGATTCGTCGAGGGTGATGGGTTGTACCGTGGCGAGGCGGACGTGGTGGTGTGCGACGGGTTTGTCGGCAATATCCTGCTCAAGTCCAGCGAAGGCTTGGCGACCATGATCGCCGCGCGTATCGAGGCGTTGTTCAAACAGAGCCTGGCGTCGCGCCTGGTCGGCGCCCTGGCGCTGCCGTTGATGCGCCGCTTGCAGGCTGACCTGGCCCCGGCGCGGCATAACGGCGCAAGTTTCCTGGGGCTGCAGGGCATTGTGGTAAAAAGCCATGGCTCGGCTGGCGTCGAGGGCTTTCAAAGTGCTATTGCGCGGGCCGTGATCGAGATCCAGGAGAACCTGCCGCAACGCTTGCACGGCCGTCTTGAGGATCTGTTGCCTTAGGCGAATCGGCCCGGGAATGCTTAAATGTGACCGGCCAGTTCAATTGACCATCCAATCTGTCAGTTTCGTGCGCTCCCACCGTAGGCGTGCGCATTTTTGACGACCAGATCATTAGGGGCTTGTTACATGTCTACATCCCTCGCATTCGTCTTTCCAGGGCAGGGTTCGCAGTCCCTCGGCATGTTGGCCGAACTGGGCGCGCAATACCCGTTGATCCTGGACACCTTCAAGGAAGCTTCCGACGCCCTGGGTTACGACCTGTGGGCGCTGACCCAGCAGGGGCCGGAAGAACAACTCAATCAAACCGATAAAACCCAGCCGGCCATCCTGACCGCTTCGGTCGCCCTGTGGCGCTTGTGGCTGGCGGAAGGCGGCGCGCGTCCAGCATTCGTCGCCGGTCACAGCCTTGGCGAATACAGCGCCTTGGTGGCGGCGGGCAGCCTGACCCTGGCTGAAGCGGTCAAGCTGGTCGAGCGTCGTGGGCAGCTGATGCAAGAAGCCGTTCCGGCGGGGCAGGGCGGCATGGCTGCCATCCTGGGCCTGGACGACGCCGTGGTGATCGAAGCCTGCGCCGAAGCGGCCCAGGGTGAAGTGGTCAGCGCCGTTAACTTCAACTCCCCTGGCCAAGTGGTCATCGCGGGTGCCAAGGCCGCCGTTGAGCGCGCAATCGAAATCTGCAAAGCCCGTGGTGCCAAGCGTGCCTTGCCGTTGCCGGTAAGCGTGCCGTCCCACTGCGAATTGATGCGCCCGGCTGCCGAGCGTTTTGCCGAGTCCATCGCTGCCGTCAACTGGCAGGCACCGCAGATCCCACTGGTACAGAACGTCAGCGCCGCCGTGGCGGC
This sequence comes from Pseudomonas sp. RA_5y_Pfl1_P24, assembly GCF_963970945.1. Taxonomy (NCBI): domain Bacteria; kingdom Pseudomonadati; phylum Pseudomonadota; class Gammaproteobacteria; order Pseudomonadales; family Pseudomonadaceae; genus Pseudomonas; species Pseudomonas sp. RA_5y_Pfl1_P24. The sequence goes on from NZ_CAXAOJ010000002.1 coordinate 25,183, forward strand.
CGACCTCGACACCCTCAAGCGCGACCTGCTTGAGCAGCTCTACAAGCCCGTACGCTGGGTTGAGTCGGTCCAGACCTTGGCGGCCAATGGCGCCACCGAGCTGGTCGAGTGTGGCCCGGGCAAAGTCCTCGGCGGCCTGAACAAGCGCTGCGCCGACGGCGTCTCGACGGCCAACCTCAATACACCTGACGCCTTTGCTGCCGCTCGCGCAGCCCTGGCCTGACCCTCTATTTCCGAACTTAGGAGAAGCCTGCATGAGTCTGCAAGGTAAAGTTGCACTGGTTACCGGCGCAAGCCGTGGCATTGGCCAGGCCATCGCCCTGGAGCTGGGCCGTCAGGGCGCCGTTGTGATCGGCACTGCCACGTCCGCCTCGGGCGCCGAGCGTATCGCCGCGACCCTGAAGGAAAACGGCGTGCAAGGCACCGGCCTTGAGCTGAACGTGACCAGCGATGAGTCAGTGGCCGCCGTACTGGCCGAGATCACCGCACAATTTGGCGCGCCGGCGATTCTGGTAAACAACGCCGGCATCACCCGCGACAACCTGATGATGCGCATGAAAGACGACGAGTGGTACGACGTGGTCGATACCAACTTGAACAGTCTGTTTCGCCTGTCCAAGGGCGTTTTGCGTGGCATGACCAAGGCGCGTTGGGGGCGAATTATCAATATTGGCTCCGTAGTGGGTGCCATGGGCAACGCAGGCCAAGTAAACTACGCGTCCGCCAAGGCCGGTCTGGAAGGTTTCAGCCGTGCATTGGCACGTGAAGTCGGCTCGCGGTCGATTACGGTCAACTCGGTGGCCCCAGGGTTCATCGACACCGATATGACCCGTGAGCTGCCGGAAGCACAGCGTGAAGCCTTGCTGACGCAGATTCCGCTGGGCCGTCTGGGCCAGGCTCAAGAGATCGCGAATGTGGTCACTTTCCTGGCATCCGACGGTGCGGCATACGTGACTGGGGCTACAATCCCGGTGAACGGCGGGATGTACATGAGTTAAATTGTGACGGATCGCTTCAAAAAAATGTCATACGAGCTGTCTAAAATCCGTTATAAAGCTGCAACTTAATTTATAGGCGGGTGGCCGACCGGGTACTGGGTGAAGCTTTCAGTTGAAAAGCTGAAATGGCTTTCTATACACTTACCCACTGGCCAGCTGCCTGAATTTGTCCATTAGGAGTTAAACAAGGTATGAGCACCATCGAAGAGCGCGTCAAGAAAATCGTCGCCGAGCAACTGGGCGTTAAGGAAGAAGAAGTGGTCAACACTGCTTCCTTCGTAGAAGACCTGGGTGCCGATTCCCTTGACACCGTTGAGCTGGTGATGGCTTTGGAAGAGGAATTCGAGACCGAAATCCCGGACGAAGAAGCTGAAAAAATCACTACTGTTCAAGCTGCTATCGACTACGTTACTAGCCACCAGGCGTAATAGTTTGTAGTCGTCGCTTGCTTTCAGGGAAAAACCGCACTGCTGTAACGGCGTGCGGTTTTTTCTTTAGCCCTGACGAAATGTGAGCGCTGAAGCAAAAGTGTCGTCATTAGAAAAAGGAGAGTGCTGTGTCGCGTAGACGCGTCGTAGTCACCGGTATGGGTATGTTGTCGCCACTGGGCACGGATGTGCCGAGCAGTTGGCAGGGCATTCTGGCTGGCCACAGTGGTATTGGTCTGATCGAACACACGGACCTTTCTGCCTATTCCACCCGTTTTGGCGGCTCGGTAAAGGGCTTCAATGTCGAGGAATATCTCTCGGTCAAAGAATCCCGCAAACTCGACCTGTTCATTCAATACGGCCTGGCAGCCGGTTTTCAGGCAGTGCGTAACGCCGGCCTGGAAGTCACCGACGCCAACCGTGACCGCATCGGCGTGGCAATGGGATCGGGTATTGGTGGTTTGACCAATATCGAAGAAACCAGCCGCACGTTGCACGATTCCGGCCCCCGTCGAATTTCACCGTTCTTCGTGCCGGGCTCGATCATCAACATGATTTCCGGTTTCCTGTCCATCCACTTGGGCGCACAGGGGCCTAATTACGCCATTGCCACCGCGTGCACCACGGGCACGCACTGCATCGGCATGGCGGCGCGCAACATCGCCTATGACGAAGCTGACGTGATGATCGCTGGCGGCGCCGAGATGGCGGCCTGTGGCCTTGGCATGGGCGGCTTCGGCGCGTCCCGTGCACTGTCGACCCGCAACGACGAGCCCACCCGCGCCAGTCGCCCTTGGGACAAAGGCCGTGATGGTTTCGTTCTGTCCGACGGCGCCGGTGCACTGGTGCTGGAAGAGTTGGAACACGCTAAGGCGCGTGGCGCGACCATCTATGCCGAGCTGATCGGCTTTGGCATGAGCGGCGACGCCTACCACATGACCTCGCCACCCTCCGACGGTGCCGGCGCTGCGCGTTGCATCACCAACGCGCTGCGCGATGCGAAGGTCAACCCGAACCAGGTGCAGCACATCAACGCTCATGGCACGTCGACGCCGACTGGCGATTTGGCGGAAGCTGAAGCCATCAAGTCGGTGTTCGGCGAGCATGCCTACAAGCTGGCGGTCAGCTCCACCAAGTCCATGACCGGCCACTTGTTGGGCGCGGCGGGTGCGGTCGAAGCGATCTTCAGCGTGATGGCCATCAAGGATCAGGTCGCTCCCCCGACCATCAACCTCGATGAGCCGGACGAAGGCTGCGACTTGAACTTCGTGCCTCACGAAGCGCAGCCGATGCCGATCGACGTGGTGATCTCCAACTCGTTCGGTTTTGGTGGCACTAACGGGTCCCTGGTGTTCCGCCGGTTCGCCGAGTGATGCACAGCTGGGTCGACGGTCAGCCAGCGGATAACGTGCCCCTGAAAGATCGCGGCCTGGCGTATGGCGACGGGTTGTTCGAGACCATTGCCGTCAGGGCCGGGCAACCGGTGCTGCTCGACCGTCACCTGCAACGCCTCGATCAGGGTTGCAGGCGCCTCGCTTTGGTTGCAGATCAGCCTTTGATCCGCAACGAAGTGCTGGCCTATGCCGGCGCCCTTGGCGACGGTGTCCTCAAGGTGATCCTTACCCGTGGCGACAGCCTGCGTGGCTATGGCATCAACCCTGGCGCGCCAGTGCGCCGTATCTTGCAGGGCAACCCGCCCGCTACTTATCCCCTCGCCCATGGAACCGACGGCATCCGCCTTTTTCCGTGTGCCACCCGCTTGGCCGAGCAGCCACTGCTGGCCGGCCTCAAACACCTCAATCGCCTCGAGCAGGTGATCGCCCGCGCCGAATGGCAGGATGCCGAGCACGCTGAGGGTTTGATGCTGGACATGTCTGGGCGTGTCATCGAAGGCGTATTCAGCAACCTGTTTCTTGTGCGCAACGGCTTGTTACTAACCGCTGATCTGACGCGTTGCGGCGTTGCCGGTGTGATGCGCGCCGAGATTCTGGCCCAGGCTCAAGCACTGGGTACCCCGGTGGCCGTGGCCGACATCAGCCTTACGCAGTTGCAGCAGGCTGACGAAGTCTTTGTGTGCAACAGCGTTTATGGCATTTGGCCTGTGCGCGGGTACGCTGCGATGAGCTGGTCGGTTGGCCCGCTCACCCGTAAACTGCAGGGCATTATTCGCGCGCTATTGGAAATTTGAGTTGATACGAAAACTGGTTGTACTGCTGCTGATCGGTCTGTTCTCGGCGGCTTTGCTGTTGGGTTATTCTGCCTGGAAGTTGGATTCTGCCTTGAAGCAGCCTTTGAACCTGACCCAGGAGCAATTGCTCGATGTACCGGCAGGGGCGACCCCGACCGGTACCTTTAATCGCCTGGAAGCCGATGGCGTGCTCGACGGCGCGTTCTGGTTGCGCCTGTACTGGCGCTTAAACCTCGACGGCCAGCCACTGCAGAGCGGCGAATACCGCATGACGCCTGGCATGACGGCGCAGGGCTTGATCGGCCTCTGGCAGCGTGGCGAAGTGGTGCAATACAGCCTGACCCTGGTCGAGGGCTGGAACTTCCGCCAGGTGCGCTCGGCCTTAGCCAACCATGAAAAGATCGTGCAGAGCCTTTCGGGCCTCACTGACAGTGAAGTCATGGATAAACTCGGCCACCCTGGCGTGTTCCCCGAGGGGCGGTTTTTCCCCGATACCTACCGCTTCGTGCGTGGTATGACCGACGTCGAATTCCTGAAAAAAGCCTATAACCGCCTGGACGATGTACTCGCCCAGGAGTGGAGCAAGCGCGCCGCCGATGCGCCGTACACCGACCCTTATCAAGCGCTGATCATGGCCTCCCTGGTGGAGAAAGAGACCGGCGTACCTGAGGAGCGTGGGCAGATCGCCGGGGTATTTGTGCGTCGCTTGAAGATCGGCATGCTGTTGCAGACCGACCCAACGGTTATCTACGGCCTGGGCGAGCGCTACAACGGCAAGTTGACCCGCGCTCATCTCAAGGAAGCCAACCCTTACAACACCTACATGATTGCCGGCCTGCCGCCGACGCCTATCGCGATGGTCGGCCGCGAGGCGATCCATGCCGCGCTGAACCCGGTGCCGGGCAGCAGCCTGTATTTCGTCGCACGCGGCGATGGCAGCCATATTTTCTCGGATAACCTGGATGCGCATAATGCCGCCGTGCGCGAGTTTCAACTCAAACGCCGCGCCGATTACCGCTCCAGTCCGGCACCGGTGGCGAAGCCTGCGCAAGACGCAACGCCACCGGCGGATGAGCCAACTGATAAACCGGCCGAGCCTGCGCCGGACACCACTGCGCCGCCAAGCCCGCAATAATTCTGACTAAGGACTGCCTGTGACTGGCTTGTTTATTACCCTGGAAGGCCCCGAGGGCGCCGGCAAAAGCACTAACCGCGATTACCTGGCCGAGTGCTTGCGCGCCCAAGGCATCGAGGTGGTGTTGACCCGCGAGCCTGGCGGTACGCCGCTGGCCGAGCGCATTCGTGAGGTCCTGCTCGCTCCGGGTGAAGAGCAGATGAACCCGGACACCGAGCTGCTGCTGGTGTTCGCCGCGCGCGCCCAGCACTTGGCCGAGGTGATTCGCCCGGCCCTGGCGCGCGGTGCCGTAGTGATCTGCGACCGGTTTACCGATTCCACCTATGCCTACCAGGGCGGCGGTCGAGGCTTGTGCCTGGAGCGCATTGCTACATTGGAAACGTTCGTCCAAGGCGACCTGCGCCCTGACCTGACCCTGGTGTTCGACCTGCCGGTGGAAGTGGGCCTGGCCCGCGCCAGTGCCCGTGGTCGCCTGGACCGTTTTGAGCTCGAAGGCCAGGCCTTCTTCGACGCGGTCCGTACTGCGTTCCTCAAACGTGCTGCGGCCGAGCCTGCGCGTTATTACCTGCTGGACGCGGCCCAACCGCTGGCCCAGGTGCAGCAAGCCATCGACGCGCTGTTGCCAACCCTGCTGGAGCGCGCCCGTGCCTGAAGCCTATCCGTGGCAGGCCAGCCTGTGGCAACAATTGGCCGGCCGTGCTCACCACGCCCATGCCTACCTGTTGCATGGACCGGTGGGTATCGGTAAGCGGGACTTGGCTGAGCGACTCATGGCCAGCCTGCTGTGCCAGCGCCCGGTCGACCTGGAAGCCTGTGGCGAGTGCAAATCCTGCCTGTTGCTCAAGGCCGGCAGCCATCCGGACAACTACGTGCTGGAGCCCGAGGAAGCCGACAAGGCGATCAAGGTCGACCAGGTCCGTGACCTCGTCAGCTTCGTGGTGCAAACCGCGCAGATGGGCGGGCGCAAGGTGGTGTTGATCGAGCCCGTGGAGGCGATGAACATCAACGCTGCCAACGCCTTGCTCAAGAGCCTGGAAGAGCCGTCTGGCGATACCGTGTTGTTGCTGGTCAGCCACCAATCGAGCCGTTTGCTGCCGACCATTCGCAGCCGCTGCGTTCAGCAGGCGTGCCCGCTGCCAAGCGAGGCGCTGAGTCTTGAGTGGCTGGCGCAGGCGTTGCCGCAGTGCAGTCAGGAAGAACGGGTCGAGTTGCTGACACTGGCAGCGGGCTCGCCATTGGCCGCGGTGAAGCTGCAAGCCCAGGGGGTGCGTGAGCAACGCGCACTGGTGGTGGAGGGCGTAAAGAGGCTGATCAAGCAGGAAGTGTCCGCGACCCAGTTGGCTGAAACTGCCTGGAAGGACATTCCGCTGCTATTGCTGTTCGACTGGTTCTGCGATTGGTCGAGCCTGATCCTGCGCTACCAGCTGACCCAGGACGAAAGCGGTCTGGGCCTGCCAGATATGCGCAAAGTGGTGCAGTACCTGGCGCAAAAAAGTGCCCAGGACAAAGTGCTGACGATCCAGGACTGGATCCTCGCCCAGCGCCAGAAAGTGCTCGGCAAAGCCAACCTCAACCGTGTGCTGTTGCTTGAAGCGCTGCTGGTGCAGTGGGTCGGTTTGCTCGGCCGGCGTTAATTTCCCTGGCTGACGGGTATCGTTGGTCAAACACTTTCAGTGACTTAATTCTTATGCTCGTAGATTCCCATTGCCACCTTGATCGCCTCGACCTTGCCCAGCACGGCGGCTCCCTTGACGCCGCGCTCGAAGCGGCGCGCCAGCGCGGAGTAGGGCACTTCCTGTGCATCGGCGTCAGCGCTGAAAATGCTGGCGACGTCAAAGCCCTGGCTGATCGCTATGCCGATGTGGATTGTTCGGTGGGTATCCATCCGCTGGACCTCAAGCCCGGTGAAGCCCCAGCCCTCGACTGGCTGCTCGGCGAACTCAATCACCCGCGCGTGGTGGCCATCGGTGAAACCGGCCTGGATTACCACTACGAGCCCGAAGCCGCCGAGTTGCAGCAAGCCTCCTTTCGTTTGCACCTGCAGGCTGCCCAGCAGACCGGTAAACCGGTGATCGTCCACACCCGTGGCGCCCGTGCCGACACCCTGACCCTGCTGCGCGAAGCCGCGCTGCCCCAGGCTGGCGTGTTGCACTGCTTCACCGAAGACTGGGACATGGCCAAGGCGGCCCTGGACCTCGGGTTCTACATTTCCCTGTCGGGCATCGTCACCTTCCGCAATGCTGACGCCCTGCGCGACGTAGCGCGCCAAGTACCGGCCGACCGCCTGCTGGTGGAAACCGACTCGCCGTACCTGGCGCCCATCCCACATCGCGGCAAGCCGAACCTGCCGGAGTATGTGCGCGATGTGGCGGATTACCTGGCAATGCTGCGTGGCGAATCCTACGAGCGCTTTGCCGAACAGACCACCGAGAACTTCAAACGCCTGTTCCCGCTGGCTCACGTGGCCTACTGACGCACAATTTTCAAAAGCTGAAAAATTTCCCCGTAGTGAGCGGGCTTGTGTAGATACCGATGCTGTTGACGCGGCCAAATCGCAGGCAAAAAAAACCCGGGTTCTGGGGGGGTGAATCCGGGCTAAGACCATTAGGAGTAAAACAAGGGCACGCGGTCCGTTGGTACCCAGGTCGGCGCGTCACTTGGGGGAGATGTCACGCCGACAGTTCAAGTATTGATCAGTATCCGATTCAGTCCAGTCGCGACTGGTCGTTTTTTAAACAGATTTGGAATACGCGCGCTTCGCTTGAGTTCTCATCAAGCAGGTGTACGGAGGGAGTTGCTGCGTATTATTTCTGACTGAAATCAATGCAAACGTTGGTGCGCTGAAAGTAAAGTGCGTTACGGGTTCACATAGACATTGCCCAACGACCGTTCAGTCGGGATAATCCCGCGCACTGGGTAAATCGTATCGCCACGTATCCGTGGCCCTGCGCAACCCTCCCTATTTCGACCTCTGCAGACCTCTTTCTCATGCACAAAGAACCCCGTAAGGTCCGTGAGTTTCGCCGCCGTGAGCAGGAAATTCTCGACACCGCACTGAAGTTGTTCCTCGAACAAGGTGAAGACAGCGTCACCGTCGAGATGATTGCGGATGCCGTGGGTATCGGCAAAGGCACGATCTACAAGCACTTCAAGTCCAAGGCCGAGATTTACCTGCGCCTGATGCTCGACTACGAGCGTGATTTGAACGAGTTGCTGCATTCGGCCGATGTGGACAAGGACAAGGAAGCCCTGTCCCGCGCCTACTTCGAGTTCCGGATGCGTGATCCGCAGCGCTATCGCCTGTTCGACCGTTTGGAAGAGAAGGTGGTCAAGGGCCATCAAGTGCCGGAAATGGTCGAGGAGTTGCACAAGATCCGTGCCTCGAACTTCGAACGCCTGACTCTGCTGATCAAGGGCCGCATCAGCGAAGGCAAGCTGGAGGACGTGCCGCCGTATTTCCACTATTGCGCTGCCTGGGCCTTGGTACACGGCGCTGTCGCGCTTTACCACTCGCCGTTCTGGAGCAATGTGCTGGAAGATCAGGAAGGCTTTTTCCAGTTCCTGATGGATATTGGCGTGCGCATGGGCAACAAGCGCAAGCACAGCGCCGAGCAGCCACCGGCTGAAACGCCCGCCACGTAATGATTTGCTGCCACGCGCAGTACCCCAGGAATATACTCAGGCATGGACTCTTGCTAAAAGCTGATTTATCAGTCAGCTTTTAGTGCGCCCGAATCATCCTCTGCCGGAGTGATCCATGATCGTTGATCGTCAAGGCAGGCGTTTTCGCAATTTGCGGATCAGCCTGACCTCAGCCTGCAATTACGCGTGTACCTACTGCGTGCCTAACGGCAAGCGGCTGGTGGCTGCCCAGGACGAACTCTCGGCCGAGGCGATGGCGCGCGGCGTGGCTTATCTTATTGAGGCGGCCGGCATCGACCGCTTGCGCATTACCGGCGGAGAGCCACTGGTCAGCCCCAAGCTGGAAGCCTTCATGGGCGCAGTGGGCCAGATGGGCCTCAGTGACATCAGTTTGACGACCAACGGCCAACTGCTGGCGCGCAAACTGCCGTTGCTGGTGGAGGCCGGGATCAAGCGCATCAATGTCTCCCTCGACACCCTGGATGCGGACGCCTTCCGCAGCATCGCCCGTGGCGGCGACTTGGCCACCGTGCTCGATGGCATGGACCAGGCCCGCGCTGCCGGTATCAAGATCAAAGTCAACATGGTGCCGTTGCGCGGCCAGAATCTTGACCAAGTGATGCCGCTGCTCGACTACTGCCTGGAGCGCGGCTACGAGTTGCGCTTTATCGAGCTGATGCGCATGGGCCACCTGGCCAAGGACTCCAACGCGTTCCTGCAGCAATTTGTCAGCTTGCAGCAACTGCTGAGCCTGATCGGCGAACAGTATGAATACCTGCAAGCCAATGCCCCCGTGGACGCCACCGCCGTACGCTACGAAGTACCGGGCAAGGGTTTCTTTGGCGTGATTGCCAACGAGAGTGTGCCGTTCTGCCGTACCTGTTCACGGCTGCGGTTGTCGTCCACGGGCTGGTTGCATGGCTGCCTGTCGTCGAGCAACCGTCACTATGTCGGCGACCTGCTGGACAAGCCGCGCCATCAAGCACTGCCTGCGCTGCAAGGCCTGTTGATGAAGGCGTTGGGGGATAAACAGGAAGTGGCGTTCTCCGGCGGTGCCACCATCATGAAAATCATTGGCGGCTAACGCGATTTCCTAACTCAACTCAATCCCGCATTTGGTTATGCGTCATCTCTGAGTGGCGCGGATTCTGCATCTCATGCCCATTCGCCGGTTTTCCGTCACCGGCTTCTGGAGGATTAGGATGCGTAGTCTGGTTTTATTGCTGGCGTCGTTGACGCTGAGTGGTTGCATGACCGTCAGCGATATGGCCGAAGGCACTCGCTATCAGATGAGTGATGCCGGCTTGCTCGACCACAGCGACACCCGTCGCACGGCCTCGATTCGCGTGCAGCCGGACTCCTTTATCTTTATCGCCCAGGGTGCCTTCGTACCGCCGGGCAGTGCCTACCCGCGTCCTAACGTGGTGGCAGAGGAAGCCTTCAACGGCTTCGTCGAATACTTCCCCATGGTGCGCCGCGCCCGCCAACCGGAAGGTCTGGAACAGGCAATGTCCGAAGCTCGTGCAGCCGGCGCTCACTACCTGTTGTACTGCCGATTTGCGGCAGCGGATGACCGTATCGGCAATGCCGACGAGTGGGCTGATCAGCAGGCCCTTGACCGGCTTGGCCTGGACAACGGTGTCATCCAGATCATGTTGATCGAGACCAGCACCCAGTATTTGATTGATACTGCACGTATTCGCAGTCGTGGCGGTTTACTGACGTTCCACGACAATAAGCCAGAAGACTTGATTGCCCGCCCCCTGGCGCAGTACGCCCGCGGCCTGCTTGGGATGAGTGATCAATAAGCACCAGGAGAAGCCCATGACCGATTCCGCCAAAGCCAACGATCTGTTGGCCCAACTGCCCAAAGGCAAGGGACCGGCGCCGGTGCATCTGTGGAACCCGGATTTCTGCGGCAATATCGATATGCGTATCGCCCGCGACGGCACCTGGTTCTATCAGGGCACGCCGATCGGGCGTAAGCCGATGGTCAAGCTGTTCTCCAACATCATCCGCCGCGATGGCGATGATTACTTCCTGATCACTCCCGTGGAAAAAGTTGGCATCACCGTCGACGATGCGCCGTTTGTCGCCGTGACCCTGGAAGTCGAAGGGCAGGGCGAAAGCCAGGTATTGCGCTTTACCACCAACGTGGATGAGCAAGTCGAAGCCGGTCTTGAACATCCGTTGCGCGTGGTGGTCGATCCGGTCACCCAGGAGCCCGCGCCCTACATCCGGGTGCGCACCAACCTTGAAGCCTTGGTGCATCGAAACGCGTTCTACCAATTAGTGGAACTGGCGGTGATCCGTCCGATCAACGGTCAGAACTGGCTTGGTGTCTGGAGCGCTGGGGAATTTTTCCGTATTGGGCTGGAGCCTTAGGGCCCGTTTTTTCATGTTCCTGAAATAATTCGCTTGCTGTAAATAACGGCTTTCGGTTATCAATTTGTACATGATTAGACATGTTCGATTTGATAAGAAAAAACGCGTCGTCGACGAGCTTATACGCCGTATCGAGGGCGGAGTGATGGTCGACGGTTTTCTGTTGCCGGGTGAGCACCAATTGGCCGAGGAGTTTGCGGTCAGTCGCGGCACCCTGCGCGAAGCGCTGGCTGAACTCAAGCGGCGTAATTACATAGCGACCCAGAGCGGCGTCGGCTCCATCGTCACCTTTGACGGCATGGTGCTCGACCAACATAGCGGTTGGGCCCAGGCCCTGGCCGACACCGGCGCGCGGGTGAGCACTGATATCCTGCGCCTGGAAGCGGTGACTCGCCCGGACCTGTTCAACCGTTTCGGCAGTGACCAATTCATCGCCCTAGACCGGCGCCGGCGCACTGCCGACGGCACCGCCGTGTCCCTGGAGCGCTCGCTGATGCCAGCCTCCGGAGGCCTGGAGAGCCTGCCTGACGTGGGCCTGATCGATGACTCCCTGACCATCACCCTGGCAGCCTACGGGTATGTCGGGGCCGAAGGTGACCAGTGGATCGGCGCCGAGCCCCTCAGCGATGAAGACGCCGAGTTGCTTGGCCGCCCTACAGGTACGGTGTTCCTCAAGGCGTCGCGCACGACCTACGACCGTCGCGAGCGTTTCATGGAGTACGTCGAAAGCTGGCTCGATCCTATGCACTTTCGTCTGCACCTGCAGTTTGGACATTCGAAATGACCCCGCACACTCGCGCCCTCGGCGCGTTCTACGGCCTGGCATTGGGCGATGCGCTGGGCATGCCGACCCAATCCTTGAGCCGTGAACAGGTCCGGGCGCGCTTCGGTGCTATCACCGGCCTGGAAGATGCCGATGCTGACCAGCCCATCGCGCCAAACATGCCCGCCGGCTCCATCACCGATGACACCGAGCAGGCGATCCTTGTGGGCGAATTGCTGGTGGAAGGCCAGGGCACGATTGAACCTACCGTGCTCGCACAGCGCCTGATCGACTGGGAGGCAGTCATGCGTGCCAAGGGCTCGCAGGATTTACTCGGCCCATCGACCAAGCGTGCGATCGACATGATCCTCGCCGGCCACACGCCGGAAGAATCCGGGCGCTATGGCACCACCAACGGCGCCGCGATGCGCATCACGCCGGTGGGGATCGCCGCTGATGTCAGCGACCCGGCACCGTTTATCCAGGCGGTGATCCAGGCCTGCCAGGTCACCCATAACACCACCCTGGGTATTTCCAGTGCGGCGGCGGTGGCGGCGGTGGTGTCGGCTGGCATTAATGGCGTGGATTTGGGTGAGGCACTCAATATCGGTATGCAAATCGCCCAACAAGCAGAGCACCACGGACACTGGATCGCCGGCGGGCGTATTTCCACGCGCATCAGTTGGGCGCGGACGTTGAGCGTCGACAGCGGTGACAAGGTCCTGTTCGCCGACCTGCTGTATGAGTTGATTGGCACCTCCGTGGCTTCACAGGAGTCAGTGGTGGTGTCCTTTGCCTTGGCCCAGCAAGTGGCGGTCGGCGAGATAAATGCCTTCGAGGCCCTGTGCCTGGCCGCCAGCCTTGGTGGCGACACCGACACCATCGCCGCGATTCTAGGGGCCATGTTGGGCGCATGCCTGGGCATGCAGTGCTGGCCTGTGGCGATGATCGATCAGGTCAAGCAGGTCAACGGCCTGGATATTCAGCCTCTGGTTCAAGCGCTGCTCAAATTACGCTGAACACCACAGAGCAAAAATGTGGGCGCTGGCTTGCCTGCGATGACGGTGTGCCAGCCATTGATGCGCTCACTGGATAGCCGCCTTCGCAGGCAAGCCAGCTCCCACACTGAATCGTGTTGAGTCAGGATGACCGGCTTAGAGATTGGATTCTTTGCCACAATTACAACAATACAGGCACCAGGAGCGCCCCTCATGAGCAGCACCTCTTCCGGCCAGAGCGCTGGGCAATTGGAAACACGTGGTATCGAACCTGTCCCGGAAAGCGAGTGTAACGGGCACCCGCTGCAACTGTTCTGGGTGTGGTTCGCGGCCAACATCAGCATTCTTGGCTTGCCGCTTGGCGCGACGCTGGTGGCGTTTCGCGGCCTGGCGATCTGGCAAGCAATCATCGTGGCGATCCTCGGCGCTGCCGGTTCCTTTGCCGTGGTAGGCATCATCTCCATCGCCGGTCGGCGTGGCCGCGCGCCCAGCCTGACGCTGTCCCGCGCCATCTTTGGCGTGCGCGGCAATATCGGCCCAACGCTGGTGTCGCTGATGTCACGCCTGGGCTGGGAAACCGTCAACACCACCACAGCCGCCTTTGTGCTGCTGTCGTTGAGTTCGATCCTGTTCGGTTCTGCGGTGGAAGCGAAAAGCGCACCGTTACTCACCCTGATATTCATCGCGATCTTCGTGCTGCTGACCCTGGCCGTATCCGGCCTCGGACACGCCACCTTGCTGGTGATCCAGAAGTGGGCCACCTACGTGTTTGGCGCCTTGAACATTCTGGTCGGCGGCTTCCTTTGCGCCACTATCGATTGGAGCGCAGTGTTCAATGCCACGCCGGCACCGCTCAGCGCGATGATCATTGGCGTCGGCACCATGGCCGCGGGCACCGGTATCGGCTGGGCCAATGCCGGCGCCGACATGTCGCGCTACCAGCACCGCAGTGTGAAAGCGGCGCGCCTGGTGGCATCCGCCGCGTTTGGTGCGGGCATCCCGCTGGTGTTGCTGATCACCCTTGGCGGCCTGCTGTCGGTGGGCAATAACGACTTGGCGTCGGCCACTGACCCGATCATCGCGATCCGCGACATGCTGCCGACCTGGATGGCGGTTCCGTACCTGATCACGGCGTTTGGCGGGCTGCTGCTCTCCAACAACCTGTCGGTGTACTCGGCGGGTCTCACCACCTTGACCCTTGGCTTGAAGGTCAAGCGTGTGCACGCGGTGATCGTCGACATTGTGGCAATCTTCGCCGGTTCGATTTACTTCATGCTGATCGCCGACAGTTTCTATGGCCCATTTATCACGTTCATCTCGTTGCTGGCGGTGCCGATTACGGCCTGGGTCGGCATTTTCGTGGTCGACCTGATCCACCGTCACTACTACAGCCCCACGGACTTGCTGGACGTGAGCCCAAGCAGCGCCTATTGGTATCGCGGTGGTGTGGAGTGGCGCGCATTCGGCGCCTGGGCCCTGGCGATCGTGTTGGGCTTCAGCTTCACCACTATTGGCACCACCGCCGAAAACATCTGGTTCGCCGGGCCGTTGTCCGACTCGTGGCTGGGCCATAACGGCCTCGGCTGGATCGTTACCTTCCTGGTGGCCGGCGGGGTTTATGCGGCGCTGGGTGGCGCGGCTGACCGTCGCCCGGCTTTGATAGAGAACCCCAATGTCTAGATTGCTGCACACCGGCCAGGTCATCGTCGACCTGGTCATGGCCCTCGATACCTTGCCCGCATCCGGCAGCGACGTGCTGGCGCAATCGGCCAGCTTCGAAACCGGTGGGGGGTTCAATGTGATGGCTGCGGCCAAGCGCAATGGGCTGGCGGTGATCTATCTGGGGCGCCACGGCAACGGGCGCTTTGGCGACCTGGCCCGCGCAGCGATGCTGGCCGAAGGTGTGGAAATCGCCCAGGCGCCCAGCACGGACAAAGACACGGGGCTATGCGTTTCGCTGACCGAGGCCAGCACCGAGCGCACGTTCATTTCCCATATCGGCGCTGAAGGTGATTTGAACGCCGAGGATTTGGCGAGCGTGGTGCCACAATCGGACGATTACGTTTATGTCAGCGGTTACAGCTTGTTGCTGGAAGGCAAGGCCCAGGCGCTGCTCGACTGGCTGCTGACGCTGCCCCGTCACGTCACCGTCGTGTTCGACCCCGGCCCGCTGGTCAAGGCGCCGGATTCTGCACGGATGGTGGCCCTGCTGCCGCGTATCGATATCTGGACCAGCAATGGCCCGGAGGCGCTGGCATTTACGGGGGCAGGTACGTTAACGGAGGCACTGAGCGAGCTGAAGCGTCACCTGCCCGACACTGCCTTGCTGGTGGTGCGCGATGGGCCGAAGGGTTGCTGGGTCAGCGCCGAGGGTGCCGTCGAGCATGTGCCGGGCTTCAAGGTACAGGCGGTGGACAGTAACGGCGCGGGCGATGCGCATGCGGGGGTGTTTATTGCGGGGCTGGCGAACGGACTGGCACCCGCTCAAGCGGCACGGCGGGCAAATGCGGCAGCGGCGTTGGCCGTGACACGTTGGGGCCCGGCTACATCGCCCGGCACCCCTGAAGTCAATGCCCTACTCACTGAATAAACCCAATCAACACTGTGGGAGCCGGGCAAGCCCGGCTCCCACAGTGTTTAGCGGTGTGCCCTACATTACTGGGCGGTCTGACTTTCCAGCTTGCGCGCCTCATCCACCCCGGACGCCGTCAACTTGATCGGCAAGTTCAACGAATACTCCCCGGCCTCATCGGTGGTCACATGCCCATCCTTGATAAGCCCGCGATCCTGCAGAGATGCCAAGGCACTGGCGACCACTTTTTCTCCGCGGTAGTTATCCAGCACTTCCTTGCCCAACCCTTGGGGGTGCGCGTGCAGCAGGCGGGTGAGGACTTCTTTTTCAAGGTCTTTATCGACGTTCATGCATACCTCTTCACTGGGGAATGATCGGGTGTCTTTAGAGCGACTCGCTGTTTATGGCGCAGTTTTTTTCGGCGCGCCTGGCAGGTTCGAATCATCGCTTTTATTGATCGTCGGCTCATTCACGGATGGGCCCATTTTGCCGTTGCCGACGGCGGCAGGCGCCTGGCGTTCGGTGTCGTGGCCTTGGGTGTGCGGGTCAGCGCCATTAGTGTTGTCGATGACCGCGCCGCCATTGGTATCCAGGCCCGTGCCCATGGATTTCTGCGACTCGCTGGTCGCGTCAGGCGTGGTGGTGCCGGTCGACGATGTGGCGGCGAAACTGCTCAGGGACACCGCCGACAGCAGGCCGGTGAGCGCGAGGGCAGCAAACTTGGAATTCTTCATGAGGGTGTCTCCATATGATTAATGTCCTTACCCTCTATTGGTCAGTTGACGTTTCCTGATCGTGCCTTGATGGCGACGAACGGTATCAAGTGACCTGTAAGATTTTGTGTGACGAGACCCGACGCCAGGCCAACCGCGCCACGCTGATCAACCAATTGCAGGTGGCCACCGCCAGCACGCTCATCATCAGTGCCGACAAGCCGTAGTCGACGATGAGCTTGCCCGCCAACCAGGGAAACCCGAAGACCCCGACAAAATACGCCAGGCTGAACAGCAGCAACGCCTGGGACGTCATGCCGGATGGCGCCTCATGGGCTACCAACCCGTTGATCACGGAATACGTCAGGCCGTACCCGACCCCCAGCAGCGCCGCTGCCAGCAAATAGCTGAGGTTTCCGCTCACGCCAAAGGCAAACAGCGCGATCGACCCGAGCATGATCCCGGATAACACGCAGGCCGCCCGGTAAGCATCACGCTTGACCACAAAGCCGGCGATCAACAGGCGACTGGTGATTGCCGCACTCAGGAAACCTGCGAAGAACAGCGAATAATCCAGCCCATGCGCGGCGGCGTAGCTGGTCTGGAACGATGAAAGCCCGCCAAATACGCAACCCCCCAGGCCAACCATCAGGATGGCGAACACCGCTTTGGAAGACAGCACTCGACGGCTGGCACCCCAGGAAATCTTTGCCGTAGGTACGTGGGTGTGATGCTTGAATTGTGCGCCCATGCGCCAGAACATCACGGCACCTGCGAGGCTGGCCAACCCGGCGATATAAAATGCGGTTGTCAGTGGCAGCTCCAGCGCGCTGGCGGCGCGCCCGAGCAGAGGGCCCGCGCCGATCCCGCTCAACATGCTGCCCGACAGCAGCGCAAAGTACTTGGCCCGATGGTGAGGCTCCACCAGCAACGTCACGATGATCGGTCCCAACGTGTAGAACACGCCCCAGCCCAGCCCCAGTGACAGCCCGAAAAGCATCAAGCCTTGACCAAACCCTGGCACCAGCGCAAAACCCAGGCAGGCCACCACCAGCAATACGCCCATTCCCGCAATCGCACGCGCCGCACCCAACGCATCCGCCAAATGCCCGGAAAGCACCACCGCCACGAAGGTACTGAGCATCGCCGTGGAGATCACGCTACCGGCATCGTGCTCATTGCCGCCGCGTGAATGAATCAGCAGCGACAGCAAAAAGGTCGAGCCGTAGGACAGCGACAGCAGGAAACTGGCAAGGCAGAACAGCGCGAAGGTTTTCGCGCTCACCGAGGGCATCGCAGGCATGGGCACGTCTCGAATCGTTGGAGGTGTGCCGTCTGTTTACCATGCATGCCTGCGCGGATTGTTCTGTGGTTGATGGTGCTCGCATTGCTCCACAGCGGAGTAAAGCGCCCCGGCCCCGGTGAAAATGCACTGCAATCAGTCATGAAAGCGCCTTAGTATGTGTGCTTTGAAATTGCCAAGGCTCGCCCATGACCATCGAGATTCGCCCCGCCGTGCCCAGCGATGCTGCGCAGATCCTGACGTTCATCACTGAATTGGCTGAGTACGAAAAAGCCCGGCATGAGGTGATCGCCAGCGTGGTGGACATTGAGCGCAGCCTGTTCAGCGAGGGCGCCACCGCCCACGGCCTGATCTGCTCTCGCGATGGCGTGCCGATTGGGTTCGCGGTATTTTTCTTCAGCTATTCCACGTGGTTGGGCAGCAACTGCCTGTACCTGGAAGACCTCTACATCAACCCGGAGCAACGCGGCGGCGGGGCGGGCAAGAAGCTGCTGCGCCACCTGGCGAAGATTGCTTTTGATAACGGTTGCGGGCGCTTTGAGTGGAGCGTGCTGGACTGGAATGAGCCGGCGATTGCCTTCTACAAATCCATCGGCGCGCAGCCGCAGGAAGAGTGGGTGCGCTATCGCATGGAAGGCGACGCACTACGAGACTTCGCCCTCGGCTAGCACCCTTCTGTAACCACTGAAGATCAAAATGTGGGAGCGGGCTTGCTCGCGAATGCAGTGGATCAGTCGACATTTTTGGTGACTGACACACCGCATTCGCGAGCAAGCCCGCTCCCACATCATTTCTGTGTCTCTCTCACTATATGGGATGCAAATTTATATATTGAGATGTTTCAAATGATAGGTTTATAGTCGGCTGCATCAGCACTCACTACCAAAAATAAAACAGGTGAAGCGATGCAGGCACAACCGTTGTCACTCCCCGCCGTGCCCGAGCCCACCTACGGCGAGCGGCTCAAAGGCAAGGTGGTGATCATCACTGGCGCCGCCCAAGGCATTGGCGAGGCCATCGTCGCGTGTTTCCAGGCTCAGCAGGCGCGCCTGGTCATCGCCGATATCCAGAGTGAGAAGGTCGAGCAAGTCGCCGCCCACTGGCGTGAACGCGGTGCTGACATCTACGCGCAAGCCGTCGACATTACGTCTAAAGATCAATGGCAGGCGCTGGTCGATCTGACCCTCGAGCGCTTCGGCCGCGTGGATGTGCTGGTCAACTGCGCCGGGGTCAATGTGTTCCGCGACCCGCTGGAAATGACCGACGAAGAGTGGCGCCGCTGCTTCGCCATCGACCTCGACGGCGCCTGGTACGGCTGCCGCTCGGTGTTGCCGCACATGATCGAGCAGGGCATCGGCAGCATCATCAACATCGCGTCTACCCATTCCAGTCACATCATTCCCGGCTGCTTCCCCTATCCCGTGGCCAAACACGGCCTGCTCGGCCTTACGCGTGCCCTCGGCATCGAGTACGCGCCCAAGGGCATTCGTGTGAATGCCATCGCGCCGGGCTATATCGAAACCCAGCTCAACGTCGACTACTGGAACGGCTTCGCCGACCCCCACGCCGAGCGCCAGCGCGCCTTCGACCTGCACCCGCCCAAGCGCATCGGCCAGCCGATCGAGGTGGCGATGACTGCATTGTTCCTGGCGACCGACGAGGCGCCCTTTATCAATGCCACCTGCCTGATGATCGATGGCGGGCGGTCTGTGATGTACCACGACTAAAACCTGCAGCGCTCAATAACAAAAAGAGGTAGCTCATGTTCAAGAAAACTCTAGGCGCAGTAGCGCTTGCGATGGCGTTCAGCGGCGTGGCATTGGCCGAGGAAGTGAAGATCGGCTTTCTGGTCAAGCAGGCCGAAGAACCCTGGTTTCAGACCGAATGGGCCTTCGCCGAAAAAGCCGGTAAGGAACACAGTTTTACCGTGATCAAGATCGCCGTACCGGATGGCGAGAAAACCCTCTCGGCCATCGACAGCCTGGCCGCTAATGGCGCCAAGGGCTTTGTGATCTGCCCGCCGGACGTGTCCCTGGGCCCGGCCATTGTTGCCAAGGCCAAGGTCAACGGCTTGAAGGTGATGGCGGTGGACGATCGCTTTGTCGATGCCAAGGGCAACTTCATGGAAGACGTGCCTTACCTGGGCATGGCCGCCTTTGAAGTCGGCCAGAAACAGGGCGCCGCCATGGCCGCCGAAGCGAAAAAACGCGGCTGGGACTGGAAAGAAACCTACGCTGTGATCAACACCTACAACGAACTCGACACCGGCAAAAAACGCACCGACGGTTCGATCAAATCCCTTGAAGAGGCGGGCATTCCCAAAGCCCACATCCTGACCGCCGCTCTCAAGACCCTTGATGTTCCCGGCAGCATGGACGCCACCAACTCAGCCCTGGTCAAGCTGCCCAGCGGCGCGAAGAACCTGATCATCGGCGGCATGAACGACAACACCGTACTGGGCGGCGTGCGCGCCACCGAAAGCGCCGGCTTCAAGGCGGCCAACGTGATCGGCATCGGCATCAATGGCACTGACGCCATCGGCGAATTGAAGAAAGCCGACAGTGGCTTCTTTGGTTCGATGCTGCCCAGCCCGCACATTGAGGGCTACAACACTGCGCTGGCGATGTACGAGTGGGTCACCACCGGCAAGGAACCGGCGAAATACACCGCCATGGACGAAGTCACCTTGATCACCCGTGCCAACTTCCAGGAAGAGCTGACCAAAATCGGGCTGTGGAAATGACCGGCGCGGCCTTGCGCTTCAACGGTATCGGCAAGGAGTTTCCTGGGGTCAAGGCCCTGGCGCAGATCAGCTTTGAAGCGCGGCCGCGCCAGGTGCACGCGCTGATGGGCGAGAACGGCGCGGGCAAGTCGACGCTGCTGAAAATTCTCGGTGGTGCCTACATCCCCAACAGCGGCACGCTGCAAATCGGCGAGCAGACCATGGCCTTCAAGTGCGCGGCCGACAGCATCGCCAGCGGCGTGGCGGTGATCCACCAGGAGCTGCATCTGGTGCCGGAAATGACCGTGGCCGAGAACCTGTTCCTTGGGCATTTGCCGTCGCGTTTTGGGGTGGTCAATCGGGCGCTGCTGCGCAAGCAGGCGTTGGCTTGCCTCAAGGGCCTGGCGGATGAAATCGACCCGGATGAAAAGCTCGGCCGCCTGTCCCTGGGCCAACGCCAACTGGTGGAAATCGCCAAGGCGTTGTCCCGTGGTGCGCATGTGATCGCGTTTGATGAACCCACCAGCAGCCTGTCGGCGCGGGAGATTGACCGCTTGATGGCGATCATCACGCGCCTGCGCGATGAGGGCAAAGTGGTGCTCTACGTGTCGCACCGCATGGAAGAAGTGTTCCGCATCTGCAACGCGGTCACGGTGTTCAAGGACGGCCGCTACGTGCGCACCTTCGAGGACATGAGCGCGCTGACCCATGACCAGTTGGTGACCTGCATGGTTGGTCGCGATATCCAGGATATCTACGACTACCGTTCGCGTGAACGCGGCGAAGTGGCACTCAAGGTCCAGGGGCTGCTCGGTCCAGGGCTGCGTGAGCCTGTCAGTTTTCAGGTCCACAAGGGCGAGATTCTCGGCCTGTTCGGGCTGGTAGGGGCGGGGCGTACCGAGCTGTTTCGGCTTTTAAGCGGATTAACGCGTACGACCGCAGGGCAGCTGGAACTGTGCGGCAAAAAACTGCAACTGCGCTCACCGCGCGATGCCATCGCCGCCGGCGTGCTGCTGTGCCCGGAAGACCGCAAGAAGGAAGGCATCATTGCGCTGTCCAGCGTGGCCGAGAACATCAATATCAGCGCACGCGGTGCCCATTGCGCCTTTGGCTGGCTACTGCGGGACGGCTGGGAAACGCGCAATGCCGACCAGCAAATCAAGGCAATGAAAGTCAAAACGCCTAACGCTGAACAGAAAATCATGTACCTGTCCGGTGGCAATCAGCAGAAGGCCATTCTCGGCCGCTGGCTGTCGATGCCGATGAAAGTGCTGCTGCTGGATGAGCCGACTCGGGGTATTGATATCGGCGCCAAGTCGGAGATCTACCAGATCATCCATAACCTCGCGGCCAGCGGCATCGCGGTGATTGTGGTGTCCAGCGACCTGATGGAAGTGATGGGTATCTCCGACCGCATCCTGGCGATGAGCGAAGGCGCCCTGACCGGCGAGGTGGCCCGCGATCAGGCGGATGAAGCACGGCTGTTGCAACTGGCTCTCCCGCGTTCGCGGGCTTGAAGAATTCGAGGTGAATGATGTCTGAGGTAAAAACTGCAAAGGGCTTCTGGCCGGGTTTCAACCAGCGCAAGTTCCTGGACGATTGGGTGATGCTGTTGGCGGCACTCGGCATCTTTGTGCTCAGCGCGCTGTTTATCGACAACTTCCTTTCTCCGCTGAATATGCGCGGGCTGGGCCTGGCTATTTCTACGGTGGGCATTGCGGCGTGCACCATGCTGTTCTGCCTGGCGTCGGGGCATTTCGACTTGTCGGTGGGCTCGGTGATCGCCTGCGCCGGCGTCGTCGCGGGCATTGTGATTCGTGACACCGACAGCGTGCTCCTTGGCGTATCGGCGGCCTTGGCCATGGGCCTGGTGGTAGGGCTGATCAACGGCATCGTCATCGCCAAGCTGCGCATCAACGCGTTGATCGCGACGTTGGCGACCATGCAGATCGTGCGTGGGCTGGCGTACATCTTCTCCAACGGCAAGGCGGTTGGCGTGATGAACGAAGACTTCTTCGTCTTTGGCAGCGGCCAGCTGTTGGGTGTGCCGGTGCCGATCATCATCACCGTGCTGTGCTTTATATTCTTCGGCTGGCTGCTCAACTACACCACCTACGGGCGCAACACCATGGCCATCGGCGGTAACCAGGAAGCCGCGTTGCTGGCCGGGGTGAACGTTGACCGGACCAAGATCATCATCTTTGCTGTGCATGGTTTGATTGGCGCCTTGGCCGGGGTGATTCTTGCGTCGCGCATGACCTCAGGCCAGCCAATGATTGGCCAGGGTTTTGAGCTGACGGTGATTTCGGCTTGCGTGCTGGGCGGGGTGTCGTTGAGCGGCGGCATCGGCATGATCCGCCATGTGATTGCGGGTGTGCTGATCTTAGCGATCATCGAGAATGCGATGAACCTGAAGAACATCGACACGTTTTACCAGTACGTGATCCGGGGCTCGATCCTGTTGCTGGCCGTCATCATCGACCGCATGAAGCAACGCTAACGTCACAGTCTAAAAGACGCTGGAAATCTAATGTGGGAGCGAGCAAGTCGAACCGCCGCTCCCACATTTGGATCTCCACAGTATTGAGGTTCAGCTTTTGCCATAATGGCGCCGTTTTCGTACTTCCCAATAGGCCCGATATGCAGGAAAACGCCCACACCCCCGCCAAAGACACCGCCCCCACCGGTACCCAGACCCTGCTGCGTGGCCTGGGCGTGGTACAGGCAGTGGCGGCCGGTGCGCGGGATCTGAAAGAGATCGCCCGGCGCATCGGCACCACCCGCAGCACCACCCACCGCCTGGCCAGTTGCCTGGTGGACGAGCGTTACCTGCGCGTGGTGCCCCAGGTTGGTTACCTGCTGGGGCCGAAGTTGATCGAACTGGGTTTTCAAGCGCGGGAAGAGTTGCCATTGGTGACCCTGGCCATCCCGTATCTGGACGAGCTGTCGGCCCTGACCGGTGACACCATTCACCTGGCTATTCGCGAATACGACGACGTGCTTTACCTGCACAAGAACCCTGGCCGCTACGGCCCGGAAATGCGTTCGCGGGTCGGTCATCGCATGCCGCTGGCACGGACCGGGGTTGGCAAGGCGATGTTGCTGGATGACTCGGCTGAGGAATGGCGGCGTCTCTACGAAGCCAGCTTGCCGGAGGGTGGCAAGAACCTGCAATGGCCGCAGCACCCGGAGCAATCCTGGGCGCAGTTCGAGCAGCGCATGCGTGAATACGTGGTGGGCGGTTATGCGTTCGACCTGGAAGACAACGAACCGTCGATCCGGTGCGTGGCCGCACCGGTGCGCGATGCCAGCCGGCGAATCGTCGCCGGCATCAGCATCGCCAGTACCGTGCCCTACATGCCGCTGGAAAAAATGGCCGAGCTGATTCCTGTGATCAAACAGGTCGCAGCGCGCCTCTCCGCGGAATTGGGCGCAAGAACCTGACCCCCCGTAGCAGCTGTCGAGCGCCAGCGAGGCTGCGTTCGCGGTGTACCTGACACGCCGCAGCCTCGCCAAGGCTCGCCAGCTGCTACGGGCGAGCGTCGTTTGGTTAGACCTTCAAGGTCGCCATGTCGATGACAAAGCGGTACTTCACATCGCCCGCGATCATGCGGCTGTAGGCTTCGTTGATGTTGCGGATATCGAGCATCTCGATGTCACAGCTGATGCCGTGCTCGGCGCAGAAATCCAGGACTTCCTGGGTTTCGGCAATGCCACCGATCAACGAACCCGCCAGCACTTTGCGGCCCATGATCAGCTTGGCGGCGTTGACCGGCGGGTCGATCGGTTCGATCAGGCCGACCAGGATGTGCACGCCGTCAAAGCGCAATACGTCGAGGTAGGGGTTGAGGTCGTGTTGCACCGGGATGGTGTCCAGCAGGAAGTCGAAGTGCCCGGCGGCGGCTTTCATCTGCTCGGCGTCGGTGGACACGATCACGTGATCGGCGCCCTGGCGACGACCTTCTTCGGCCTTGCTCGCGGAGCGGGTGAACAAGGTCACTTGCGCGCCAATCGCCTTGGCCAGCTTGATGCCCATATGGCCCAGGCCGCCCATGCCCAATACGCCCACTTTATCGCCGGCCTTGATGCCGTAGTGCTTGATCGGCGAGTACATGGTGACGCCGGCGCACAGGATCGGCGCGGCGCTGGCCAGGTCGAGCTTGGCTGGGATCTTCACCACGAAGTGCTCGCTGACCACGATGCTGTCCGAGTAGCCGCCCATGGTGTTGCTGCCGTCGACGCGGTCCGGGGTGGCGTAGGTCATGGTTGGACCTTCGAGGCAGTATTGCTCCAGGTCGGCTTTGCACGCGTCGCAGTGACGGCACGAGTCGACCATGCAGCCCACGCCGACCAAGTCGCCGACCTTATGCGCGGTCACGTTGGCGCCGACGGCGGTGACCTTGCCGACAATCTCGTGGCCCGGCATCAGCGGGTACACGGCGATGCCCCATTCGTTGCGCGCCTGGTGGATATCGGAGTGACAAACGCCGCAGTACAGGATCTCGATAGCCACGTCATCCACGCGCGGGCTGCGACGTTGGAAGGACATGGGGGCGAGGGGAGTGGTGGCCGACTGGGCGGCGTAACCGATGGCGGTGTACATGGGGGAACCTCGCAAAAGCAATCACAGGAGAGGCCGCGCATTTTCCGCGCCGAGCCTTGATGCGGCCATGGCGATTGCTCCGAGTCTCATGCCTATTTGTCCGGGAGTGCCCCTTGATTGGATTTTTGTGTCGCCAGACCTGCGATGATGTTCTCATCCCTTTTTTACGAAGTTTTTGCCATGTTGTTGACTCGCCATCTCGACGCCAACGCCACGCTAGTTTCCCTGATTGAAGGCCTCACGCCGCGTGACGGTTTTTCTCCCACCCACCTGCCCGGCGTGCAGGTGCTGCGCGCCAGTTGCGACGTGGCGCGCGGGCCGCAGATCTATGAGCCGAGCCTGATGTTTGTGGCTCAGGGCAGCAAGGTCGCCTACCTGGGCCCGCGTACGCTGGAGTATGGCGCCGGGCATTACCTGATTCAGGCGATGCCGGTACCGTTCGAGTGCGAGACGTTTGCCATGGCGCCGGATGCACCGCTTTTGGGTGTGACGGTGGGGATCGATCGTGTGGTGCTGGGCGAGCTGGTGATGGCCATGGGCATTCAGGCCGGGCCGCCGCCGACGGCGCAGACGCTGGAGTCGATGAGTTCGGTGGTGCTTGATGATGCCATGCGCGGGTGTGTCGAACGGCTGTTGCAGTGCCTGCACGATCCGCTGGAAAGCCGGATCATGGGCCCGGCGCGGGTGCGCGAGTTATTGTTCACCGCGTTGCGCGGGCCGCAGGCCGATGTGCTGCGTGCGCTGGTCGAACAGCAAGGGCAGTTCTCGCGAATTGCCACGTCACTGAATCACCTGCATGCGCATTACGCCGAGCCGCTGAACATCGAGACGCTGGCGGGCTATGCGCACATGAGCGCGTCGACTTTTCATGAGCACTTCAAGCGCTGCACGCTGTTGTCGCCGGTGCAATATCTGAAGCGTTTGCGCTTGCTCAAGGCCCAGCAGTTGCTGCTGGTGGAAGGGATGGGTGTGGCGCAGGCGGCGCACAGCGTGGGGTATCAGAGTACATCGCAGTTCAGCCGGGAATATAAGCGCTACTTCGAGCGTAATCCCGGGGAAGAGCGGGCCGCATAAATCTTATTGATTCAACCCGGTCAGTATGGGAGCAGGCAAGCCAGCTCCCACATTTTGACCGAGTCGAGCACAAAAAAGGCCCTCGCACTGAGGGCCTCGTTGTTCAAGCAGCTGACTTACATGTTCGGATAAGTCGGCCCACCCGCGCCTTCCGGCGTCACCCAGGTAATGTTCTGCGAAGGGTCCTTGATGTCACAGGTCTTGCAGTGCACACAGTTCTGGGCGTTGATCTGGAAGCGCTTCTCGCCGTCTTCCTGGGTGATCACCTCATACACACCCGCCGGGCAGTAGCGCTGCGCCGGTTCATCGTAGAGCGGCAGGTTGGTGCCGATTGGGATGCTCGGGTCTTTCAACTTCAAGTGGCACGGCTGCTCTTCTTCATGGTTGGTACCGGAGATGAACACCGAGCTCAGTTTGTCGAAGCTCAGCTTGCCGTCAGGTTTCGGGTAGTTGATCCGGGTGCTGTCCTTGGCCAGCTTGAGGCAGGCGTAGTCCGGCTTGGTGTCGTGCAGGGTGAACGGCATTTTGCCGCCGAGGATGTTCTGGTCGAACCAGTTGAAGCCCGCGCCGATGATCGGGCCGAACTTGTGCATCGCCGGGCCGAAGTTACGGCTGGCGAACAGTTCCTCATAAAGCCAGCTGGACTTGAAGTTGTCGACGTAAGCGGTCAGTTCATCACCGCCTTCGGACTCGGCAAACAGGCGGTCGGCCACGGCGTCGGCGGCGAGCATGCCGGACTTCATCGCGGTGTGGCTGCCTTTGATCTTGGCCACGTTCATGGTGCCCAGGTCGCAACCGATCAGTGCGCCGCCCTTGAAGATCATCTTCGGTAGCGAATTGATGCCGCCTTTGGCCAAGGCGCGTGCGCCGTAGCTGATGCGCTTGCCACCTTCCAGGTACTGGGCAAGCACCGGGTGATGCTTGAGGCGCTGGAACTCATCGAACGGCGACAGAAAGGTATTGCTGTAAGACAGGTCGACAATCAGGCCGACAACCACCTGGTTGTTTTCCAGGTGATACAGGAACGAGCCACCGGTGTTCTCGTTGCCCATGATGTCCAGCGGCCAGCCGGCGGTGTGCACCACCAGGCCTGGTTGATGCTTGGCCGGGTCGATCTCCCAGATTTCCTTCAGGCCGATGCCGTAGTGCTGGGCGTCGGCATCGCTGGCCAGGTTGAAACGTTCGATGAGTTGCTTGCCGATGTGGCCACGGCAGCCTTCGGCGAACAGCGTGTATTTGCCACGCAGTTCCATACCCGGGGTGTATACGCCTTCTTTTGGATTGCCTTCGCGGTCGACGCCGAGGTCACCGGTGATAATCCCGCGCACCACGCCGTTCTCGTCGAACAGCGCTTCCTGTGCTGCAAAGCCTGGGTAGACTTCCACGCCCAGGTTCTCGGCCTGCTGGGCCAGCCAGCGGCACAGGTTGCCCAGGGAGATGATGTAGTTGCCTTCGTTGTGCATGGTCTTGGGCACAAAAAAGTCAGGCACCTTGGTGGAAGCGTCCGGGCTGCGCAGTACATAAATGTCATCGCGCACCACGGGGGTGTTGAGCGGGGCACCGAGTGCTTTCCAGTCCGGGAACAGTTCGTTCAGGGCGCGTGGTTCAAACACGGCACCGGAGAGGATGTGTGCGCCGACTTCGGAGCCTTTTTCAACCACGCAGACGCTGATTTCCTTACCGGCTTCGGCGGCCTTCTGCTTCAGTCGGCAGGCGGCAGACAGACCCGCCGGGCCAGCGCCGACGATGACCACGTCGAATTCCATGTATTCGCGTTCCACAGGCTATCTCCTACTCAAGGCTCAACAGGCTTTTTTTTCTAATGGGTGGAGGTTCGGTGTCGTCCGGCGCGAGGGCCGGACCCACCTTTCTCTCTAGGTGGCGCATTATATATAGACCACTGCTAGCGTCCAATACAAACGTTTGTTTGAATTGCCCGCAGGCTAGGTAAATCAAAGAGGCGCGGCTTATGACTGGCTATTTTGCCGTATTGACCAGAATAGGTGTTCCGGTCAATATACGGTCGGTTTCGCGCTTACCGTAGGCAGACTGCAGGTTTCAAGAGCACGTCCAAAAGCAAGACAGGTGACGCGCGCCCAAACGTTGGCGCGCAGTTTACACGCTGCGATAAAGAATGACCTCTCAGTCACCACTGACGAACGGTCATCATTTCCCGTGAGCCAGGTCACTCGCCGAGGCTTTTGGAGGTGCCCTTGTGTGCCGATGAGCATCAACCGCCAGGTTCGCCTAGGCGACTTTCTTTTCACCGGAGAGTAACGAGGAATCCATGAAGGTTCTTGTAGCTGTCAAACGCGTTGTCGATTACAACGTGAAAGTTCGCGTCAAGGCGGACAATTCCGGCGTCGACCTTGCTAACGTCAAAATGTCGATGAACCCTTTCTGCGAAATCGCTGTGGAAGAAGCCGTCCGCCTGAAAGAGAAAGGCGTGGCGACTGAAATCGTCGTGGTTTCCATCGGCCCTACCACTGCTCAAGAGCAGCTGCGTACCGCCCTGGCACTGGGCGCCGACCGCGCTATCCTGGTCGAGTCCGCTGAAGACCTGACCTCCCTGGCCGTGGCCAAGCTGCTCAAGGCGGTTGTCGACAAGGAACAGCCTCAGTTGGTGATCCTCGGCAAACAAGCCATCGACAGCGACAACAACCAGACCGGCCAGATGCTGGCTGCACTGACCGGTTACGGCCAAGGCACCTTCGCCTCGAAAGTCGAAGTGAGTGGCGACAGCGTGGCGGTGACCCGTGAAATCGACGGCGGCGCACAGACCGTTTCGCTGAAACTGCCGGCCATCGTGACCACCGACCTGCGTTTGAACGAGCCGCGCTACGCGTCCCTGCCAAACATCATGAAAGCCAAGAAGAAGCCTCTCGAAGTGCTGACGCCTGACGCTTTGGGCGTTTCCACCGCCTCCACCAACAAGACTGTAAAAGTTGAAGCGCCGGCTGCTCGCAGCGCAGGCATCAAGGTCAAGTCGGTGGCAGAATTGGTCGAGAAACTGAAAAACGAAGCGAAGGTGCTTTGAATTGGAGAGCAGGATCATGACTATCCTCGTAATCGCCGAACACGATAACAAGGTGCTGGCTCCGGCCACCCTGAATACCGTGGCTGCCGCCGCTAAAATCGGTGGCGACATTCACGTACTGGTTGCCGGCCAGGGCGTTGGCGCCGTGGCTGAAGCCGCTGCGAAAATCGCGGGTGTGAGCAAAGTACTGGTCGCCGACAACGCGGCCTACGCTCATCAACTGCCGGAAAACGTCGCGCCGCTGGTGGCAGAGCTGGGTGCTGGCTACAGCCACATCCTGGCTGCCGCGACCTCCAATGGCAAAAACATCCTGCCACGCGTTGCCGCGCAGCTGGACGTTGACCAGATCTCCGAAATCATCTCGGTCGAAAGCGCCGACACCTTCAAGCGCCCGATCTACGCCGGTAACGCCATTGCCACCGTGCAATCGACTGCCTCGGTAAAAGTCATCACCGTACGTGCCACCGGTTTCGACCCGGTTGCCGCCGAAGGTGGTTCGGCTGCCGTTGAAGCTGTTGCAGCTGCCCACGACGCTGGCACTTCCAGCTTTGTTGGCGAAGAGCTGGCCAAGTCGGATCGTCCTGAACTGACCGCTGCCAAGATCGTCGTTTCCGGCGGCCGTGGCATGCAGAACGGTGACAACTTCAAGCACCTGTACGCCCTGGCTGACAAGCTGGGCGCTGCGGTCGGCGCTTCCCGCGCGGCCGTCGATGCAGGTTTCGTACCCAACGATATGCAGGTCGGCCAGACCGGCAAAATCGTTGCGCCACAGCTGTACATCGCCGTCGGTATCTCCGGCGCGATCCAGCACTTGGCCGGTATGAAAGACTCCAAAGTGATCGTTGCGATCAATAAGGACGAAGAAGCACCGATCTTCCAGGTGGCTGATTACGGCCTGGTGGCGGATTTGTTCGAAGCCGTACCTGAGTTGGAGAAGCTGGTCTAATCCAGTCGCTTCACTTATAAAGAGCCCGGTCTTATGACCGGGCTTTTTTTGCGGCCCCTTTTTTGAACACCGGAGAGCTTCGCCATGGAACTGCGCCCCTGGAGCGTTTTGCTGGGCCTCACGCTGCTGCCGACGCTGTCGCTGGCGGCGGGCAAATGCGATCGCCTGGTGATCACCGGCAGCCCGGACACCCCACCTTTGCTCTGGCGCGACCCGCAGGACCCCACGCACCTGATCGGCGCCACCGCCGATGTGTTGCAACAAGTGGGCAAGGACCTCGGGTTAAAAATCGACCTGCTCTACGGCGGCACACGTTCCCTGGCCCTGGATGAAGTGCGCAGTGGGCGCATGGACATCCTCGCCGACGCGCCGCTGAACCTGGGTGAGCTGGAAACCCTCGATTACATCCACCCGGCGCTGGTGCAGCTCGACTATCTGGTCTGGACGCGCAAGGATTCGGCGCTGGCCTACACCACGGCCGCCGATCTGCACGGCCACAAGGGCGCCGTGTCCGAGCGGGCGCGCCTCAGCGCGGGCTTCGAAACCTTCGCCGGCCAGCAACTGACCCTGCGACGCCTGCCGTCCCTGACGCCAGCGTTTCAGAAACTGCTGCTGGGCGAGGTGGACTATGTGCTCGCCGGGCGTTATTCCGGCATGGCCATGGCGCAGACCTTGGGCATGAGCAACGACCTGGTCGCCCGCGATGTGCCGATCGACCAGCCGGGCTTGTACCTGGCGATTTCCCACAACTCGGCCTGCAATGATCCGTGGTTGCGCGGACAGCTCGCCAAAAAGATGACAGAATTGCCGACGTCCGGTGTGGCGGAAGCGGCGCTGCAGCGCAATCTGGAGCGCTGGAAAGCACAATTGCAGCAACCCGTCGGCACCCCAACAAAGTAGGGATTTTCAGTGACTCTTCGACCTCTTTTCGCGGCCCTCGCCGTTGTCGCTCTGGCGGGATGTGCAGCCGATCCTGCGCCGAATGAACAAATGCGCCTGACCCAGCAAGCCTTGGAGCAAGCCAGTGCCGTGGGCGCCAACGCGGATGAATCGCCTGAATTGAAACTGGCCGAAGCTAAATTCGCCCGAGCCAAGTCGAGCATGGCCGACGAGTCCTACAAAAACGCGCGTATGCGTTTCGAGCAAGCCGAGCTGGACGCACGCCTGGCCGAAGCCAAGGTGCTGACGCGCAAGAGCCAGGAACAACTGAACGTGCTCAACACCCGTATCACCCGCCTGCGCAAGCAATTGCAGTTGGGGGAAGCCCAATGAGCCCGATGATCCGCGGTTTGAGTTGTGCGGTGCTATTGGGCACTGCCGTGCTGGGCGGTTGCGCCAGCCATCCCGATAGCGAACAGGCCTTGCAACAGGCGGGCACTGACTTCCAGAGGGTCAAGGAAGACGCCAACGTGTTGCGCATCGCCCCCAAGGACGTGATCCGTGCCGGTGAATCCCTGGCCCGTGCCGACCGCTTGTCCACTTATTGGGGCAGCGGCTCCGACGTCGTGCATTACGCCTACCTGAGCCAGCGCTACAGCGCCATTGCCCGCGAGCACACCGAGCAGGCCCTCAACGAAGAGCGCGCCGCCAAGCTCGAGCTGGAGCGCCAGCGCCTGCAACTGGCCCTGCGTGAAAGCAAGCTGATCAGCGTGCAGCAGCAGGGCAAGTGGCTTGAAGAACAGATCGCCACCCTGGCCACCACCCAGACCGATCGCGGCCTGGTGATGACGTTGGGCGACGTGCTGTTCGATACCGGTGTGGCAGAACTGAAAAACTCGGCCAACCGTACCGTGCTGAAAATCGTACAGTTCCTGCAATTGAACCCCAAGCGCGTGGTGCGCATCGAGGGTTATGCCGACAACACGGGCGGTGAGCGGGAAAATCTGAAACTGTCCCGCGACCGTGCGCAGTCGGTGGCGGATGTGCTGGTGGACCTGGGGATCGACGAAAAACGCATCCAGGTTGAAGGTTATGGTGACCAGTACCCGGTGGAGGCCAACGCCTCCGAGCGGGGCAGGGCGCAGAACCGTCGTGTGGAAATTGTGTTCTCGGATGAGAAAGGCCAGCTGGGCGCTGCTCGGTAGGCGTCTGGTACCGATCAAGCCCACATTTGTTTGGTGTACACCGTTACAGTTTTTACTGTCACTCCCGCGCGCGCTCGACTATTGTGGCAACTGTCCCCGTACACTTCTAAACTGTGCCGGTATGTTTCACACAAAAATAAAATACCCGTGAAATCGAGTGCTGCGTCATGACCAATCTGTTGCTTTACCAACGTATTGCCCAGCAACTGGCTGAAGATATCCGGCGCGGTGTCTATCAACCGGGCGAGCGCGTGCCTTCGGTGCGCAAGATGAGCTCGCAGTTGAACGTGAGCCACGCCACGGTGTTGCAGGCCTACGCCAACCTGGAAGACCAGGGGCTGATCCGGGCGCGGCCGCAATCCGGCTATTACGTGCACCAGACGCCAGCACTCACCGCGCCGACGCCGGACATCGCACGGGTCGAACGCCCAGGGTTGGTCACCCGCAGCAGTATCATCCAGCAGGTATTGGGCGAGTCGCGGCGCGAAGGCGTGTTCCCATTGGGCGCTGCTGTGCCCAGCGTGGACTACCTTCCGGTACGCGCATTGCACCAACAGTTGGCCAAGGTCACGCGCTTCCAGAGCCCGCGAGCGTTCAGTTACATGTTCAGCCCCGGCTTTGAGCCGCTGCGCCGCCAGGTGGCGATCCGTATGCGCGATGCGGGCGTGGTGGTGGACCCTTCCGAAGTCGTGATCACCCACGGGTGTGTCGATGCCTTGCAGATGTCACTGCGGGTGCTGACACGGCCTGGCGACTTGATTGCCGCTGAATCGCCAACCTATTACGGCTTGCTGCAGTTGGCTGACTTGCTGGGGCTCAAGGTCATCGAGATCCCCAGCGACCCATCCACCGGCATGAGCCTGGAAGCCCTGCAACTGGCGGCTAACCAATGGTCGATCAAAGCGCTGGTGCTGACCACGCGCCTGAGCAATCCCTTGGGCGGTACCATGCCCGAGGAACGTCAGAAACAGTTGCTGCGCCTGGCTTCGGATTTCGATATCCAGATTGTCGAGGACGATATCTACGGCGAGCTGATGTTCGAACTAGGCCGCACCAAGGCCCTGAAAGCCTATGACCGCCTCGACCGAGTTATCTATTGCTCGAGCTTTTCCAAGACGCTGTCCCCCGGTGTGCGCATCGGCTGGATGATCGCCGGCAAATACCAGCAGGAGCTGCAGCGCCTACAAATGTTCAGTACTCACTCGGCGTGCAGCGTCACCCAGATGGGCGTTGCGGCCTATCTGGAAAACGGCGGCTACGATCGGCACCTGCGCTATATACGCCAGGAGTACCGCAAGAATCTCAGCGCGTTCCAGCTCGCGGTGCAGCAATATTTCCCGGAAGGCACGCAGATGACTCGCCCGACCGGCGGCTTCATTTTGTGGGTCAGTTTACCCGGACGGGTCAATACCCAGGAACTGCATGTACGCGCACTGCAACAGGGCATCAGCATCGCACCAGGCCTGATCTTCAGTAACACCGAGCAGTTCAACCACTGCATTCGCCTCAACTGCGGTACGCCCTGGAACCGCGAGGCAGAGCGGGCGCTGATGACGCTGGGTATGCTTGCCAGCCAGCTTTGCCAGGAAACGGCAGCCGGCCTTTGAGGCGCACAAAGGGGGAAAATCCTATAGCACGCTAATCAGCGCACTTGTCATGCCGTGCACAACAAGCGAGCATATGGCCCTCTGCCGTTAATGCTGTAGGCAATATGACCTCGATTTTTCGCGCTGTTTGTGTGATTGGCCTGTTAAGCCTGTGCAACTTCAGCACCGCGCTGGCGGCAGCACCTGTGAGCGAAACCAAGCCAACTGCCAGTTCGAAACAGAAAACCTCTGCCAAGAAAGCTCCCGCCGTGAAGAAACAAAGTGCTGCGGCCAAAAAACGTGCGGCAAGTCGATCGAAATCGTCCCGTGAAGTGGCGCAGACACAATTGCCGCCGGCACAGTTGGATCTGTCATTGCCAACGGACATGGTCAGGCACCTTCAGCCCATTGGCACCATGGCCAAGCCCAAAAGCGTGCCCCTGCTGCCGCCGATGTTTGGTGCGAAGCCCACCGACAACAGTGCATTTCAGATCAACGGCCGCCTGCTCAGCAATGAGATGAAGCTGCAGTTGCGCAATGAAGAGCGGCGTGAAGTGGAAGGCGCAGCGTTGGAATTCGAGTTCAAGCAGTAAACTTTTCTCACCTACGTGACGCCGCCCTCCGACCATCTGTCGCAGACTGGTCAGTCACGTTTGTTTTCTGCGAAAAACCCCTGTTAGACCATTTTAAAACGGCTGTTTAAGGGCGTACTCTAGCCCGGCCATCCACATTGAGTCGTCGAGGACCTGCTGGTCATGAATTGCCGTGAAGGCTGTGGCGCTTGCTGCATCGCCCCCTCCATCAGCTCGCCGTTACCTGGAATGCCACAGGGCAAACCGGCCGGCGAACGCTGCCTGCACCTGTCGGTCGAACAGCTATGCCAGCTGTTCGGGCAACCTGAACGCCCGGCGGTGTGCAGTGAGTTCAAGGCGGACATCGAGGTCTGCGGCACCGACCAGGCCGATGCCATCCGTCTGATCGGCTGGTGGGAGCAGATGACGGCGGCTTGATGGGCTTTACTCTCGTAACTTCAACAATAAGGAATACACCTATGGGTTCGCTGAAACGAATGGCTGTGTTGTGCGGTTTTACGGTGTTGTTTGCTGCTACTGCCCAGGCTGAGGATTGGCAAGTCGCCAAGGACGAAGACGGTATCAAGGTGTCCCTGAGCGAAGTTGCCGGTTCCAAGTACAAGGCGTATCGCGGTGTGACCGTGGTCAAGGCGCCGGTTGCCAAGATTGTTGCGCTGCAGGAAGACGTAGTGGGTGCCTGCAAATGGATTCACGAGTGCAAATTGCAAAAACTGCTGAAACACGAGGGTGACGTCAGCTACACCTACACCCAGTTCAATGCTCCGTTCCCCGTCAGTGATCGTGATTCGATCCTCAAAATCACCACCTCGAAGGGCGCTGACGGCAGCGTGACCCGAACCTTGCTGGAGGTCCCGACCTATCAGCCAGAAGAGAAAGGCTTCGTACGGGTTGCCCAAGTCGAAGGCTTCTGGAAACTGGTGCCAAAAGGCGACAACCAAACCGAAGTCACTTATCAGGTGCACACCGAGCCAGGCGGCAGCGTGCCATCGTGGTTGGCCAACAAGTTCGTGGTGGACGCGCCGTTCAACACGTTGAAAGCCTTGAAAGAACACGCTGAAAAATAAGCGCAATTGATCCGGTGCTTCCTGCCCAGAGTGGAACGTTTGCTGACCCCTCAAGGTCCAGATAAATGTGAGCCCACACGCGGGCTTTTTCGAGGAGGCACCGATGCAAAAGTGGCAGATTACTTTCGTTGATGATCACGGCGTACAGTCCGTGGAGCAGTTCACCTGCGAACAACAACCTAGCCGCGAAGATGCTGCGCACATGATTCGCAACAAACTGGTGCCTGTCGCCGCCGAACTCGACCTCAACGACCTTGAGGGCCGTCAGTCCGATCCTACGGTCAAGATCCTCAAAGACCAGAACAGTATCCAGATCCTCGACATCTCTCCTGTTGTCTGAACATTCGCTGTACACCCTTCAAGCACCTCTGGTGGAGGCGATAGCTTCGCGCTACTCTGCAAGTGAGATCAGCGAATGAATCGCTAGGTACTGGTCTTGTCAGCTACATGCTTGTTTTCCAGCGGTGATGTTATTGCCGTAGCTCCTACGCCATTGCGGCGTGGGCTTCGGGAAGCACGGAAAGTCTATCCATCAGTTTGAGGAGCACTTTTCATGAGCACAGCCTATCAAGAAGACATCAGCACCAATGTTCTGCGCCGCATGAAAGAAGGCGGTTTTGACTTTTCACGTTTCCACCCCATTGAGTTCTACGCCATTTTTCCTGATGAAGAACGGGCGCGCAGGGCTGCGGGTGAGTTTCGTGGGGAATCCCTGAATGCCCAAGTCAGTGCGCGCGACGATGGTGCCTGGTACTTGGAACTGAGCAAAATCATGTCTGCCACCTACGACGGCATAGGAGACTTCGAGCAAGACTTTGGGGCGGTGGTCGAGCCGCTGGGCGGGATCATCGAGGGGTGGGGCGTGAAGCAGGAGGTGCGTGGGTTACCCATGTAGCAGCGAGCAGTATGAGAAACACAGCGTATCGGCTGACCTTTGGGTCGGCCGATTTTGTTTGTGGCGTCCACCCAGGTCTTTTCAGCGCCCAAAAAAAGCCACCCGAGCAGGGTGGCCGAAAGGGAAGACCGGGAGGTCGGTATACGAAGCACTACGTTACCGATCGCGCAAAGGGTTGAGCTGTAGGACACGTCCTATTCAGCAGATGTTGATGATTATCCGTAGGCTTGTCCGGGCAGCGAAATCAACTCTGGCTATGCTGTTGATAGTCAAAGCCCGCATTGCGATGAAGCAGGGGGCAGTGCACCGGGCATTCTGCGCACCAGGACGGTGCGAATGGATTTCGGTGGTTATTCAACTCACTGATTTTTAAGTGTTTATGCCGCTGGCACGGGCCTTGCGATGGTTCTAGCGCCCGGGTGACAAGGAGTTCGGCATGATCCGCACTTATTACGATGAAATGTACGACGGGGCAGGGCAGGTCCGGCCGCATTACCGCGAGTTCGCGCGCTGGTTGGCTGATACCCCTGCTGAACTGCTGGCCCAGCGTCGGCGTGAGGCCGATTTGCTGTTTCACCGCGCCGGTATCACCTTCACGCTCTACGGGGACGAGCAGGGCACCGAGCGCCTGATTCCATTCGACACCATCCCGCGCAGCATTCCCGCCAGCGAATGGCGGATTGTCGAGCGCGGCTGCATCCAAAGGGTCAAGGCGCTGAATATGTTCCTCGCCGACCTGTATCACGAGCAACGCATCATCAAGGCCGGGATCATCCCAGCCGAACAGGTATTGGCCAACGAGCAATACCAACTGGCTATGCAGGGTTTGAATCTGCACCGCGACTTGTATTCCCACGTCTCCGGTGTCGACCTCGTACGTGACGGCGACGGCACGTACTACGTGCTTGAAGATAACCTGCGTACCCCGAGCGGCGTCAGCTACATGCTCGAAGACCGCAAGATGATGATGCGCCTGTTCCCCGAGCTGTTCGCCGCCCAGCGTATTGCGCCTATCGATCATTACCCCAACCTGCTGCTCGACACCCTGAAAAGCTCCAGCCCCCTGGATAACCCCAGCGTGGTTGTGCTGACCCCGGGACGCTTCAACAGCGCGTTCTTTGAACATGCGTTCCTGGCCCGGGAAATGGGCGTGGAGCTGGTGGAAGGCGCCGACCTGTTTGTGCGCGATGACCGCGTATTCATGCGTACCACCGATGGCCCCAAGGCCGTGGACGTGATCTACCGCCGCCTCGACGATGCGTTCCTCGACCCATTGGCCTTCAACCCGGATTCCATGCTCGGCGTGCCTGGCCTGCTCGCGGCTTATCGCTCGGGCAACGTAGTGCTGGCCAATGCCATCGGCACCGGGGTGGCGGATGACAAGTCGGTGTACCCCTTCGTCACCGAGATGATCCGTTTTTACCTGGATGAAGAACCCATCCTGAAGAACGTTCCGACATTCCAATGCCGTAAGCCTGACGAACTGTCCCACGTGTTGGCTAACCTGCCGGACCTGGTGGTGAAGGAAACCCAAGGATCCGGTGGCTACGGCATGCTGGTCGGCCCGGCGTCCACGAAGGCCGAAATCGAAGCCTTCCGTGCGCGCATCAAGGCCAAGCCCCATGCGTATATCGCCCAACCGACCCTGTGCTTGTCCACCTGCCCGACCTTTGTCGAAAACGGCATTGCGCCGCGCCACATCGACCTGCGCCCATTCGTATTGTCGGGCAAGGAAACCCGTGTAGTCCCAGGCGGGCTGACCCGTGTGGCATTGCGTGAAGGTTCGCTGGTGGTCAACTCGTCCCAGGGCGGCGGCACCAAAGACACCTGGGTGGTCGAGGACTGATGCCATGTTGAGTAGAACTGCATCGGATTTGTACTGGATGTCGCGCTACCTGGAACGCGCGGAAAACCTCGCGCGCATGCTTGATGTCAGCTATTCGCTGTCGCTGATGCCTCAAGATGGGCGCGGTGATGGCCTGCATGAACTGGCCATGCCGCTGTTGATCACCGGCACCCTGGAGGATTACCACGCGCGCCACGGCGAGTTGCACGCCGAACGGCTGTTGCACTTTTTTGCCCTGGACGCGGCGAACCCGGCCAGCATCTACAGCTGTCTCGGCGCAGCGCGGGCGAGCGCCCATGCGGTGCGTGGGCGAATTACCGCCGACATGTGGGAAAACATCAACGCTACCTGGCTTGATATTCGTGACATCGCTCAGCAGGGCTTGAGCCGCTATGGCATGAGCCGGTTCTGTGAGTGGGTCAAGGAACGGTCCCACCTGTTCCGTGGTGCCACCTACGGCACCATCATGCGTAACGATGCGTTCCGGTTCATTCGCCTGGGCACCTTTATCGAACGTGCCGATAACACCCTGCGCCTGCTGGACGCCCGCTATGAAATGGCCGGCGACCAAGCCGAAGCCGTCAGCGATGGCACGGCCCACGCCTACTATCAATGGAGCGCTTTGCTGCGCGCCTTGTCGTCGTTCGAGGCCTACACCGAGATTTACCGTGATGCCCCCGGCGCCCGGCAGGTCGCGGAGTTACTGCTGCTACGCGCCGACGTACCGCGTTCATTACGCGCCTGCAGCGAAGAAATTGACCAGATCCTCGCCAGCCTGCCCGGCCTCAATGGCCGACCGGCCCAGCGCCTGGCCGCCGAGATGGACGCGCGCCTGCGCTTTACCGCCATCGATGAAATCCTCGAGGAAGGCCTGCACGCCTGGCTGACCGACTTCATTCCCTTGGTTCGCCAGTTGGGCGACGCCATCTACAGTTCCTACCTGGAGGCCGCATGAGACTCTCCATCAGCCACGAAACCACCTACCACTACGAAGACCAAGTGCGCGCCAGCATCCAGTACCTGCGTCTTACACCTCACGACAGCGAGCGCCAGCGCGTACTCAGTTGGGAGCTCGACCTGCCGCGTCCGGTGCGCGCCCAGGTGGACCCGTTCGGCAACATCCTGCACGTGCTGACCCTGGATGAACCGCACGACGCCATCATCATCGGCGCCCGCGGCCAGGTGGATATCGACGAGTTGCGCGAGGCCGAACATGAGAGCCAGTCGGCGTTCCCGTTCCTGCGTTGCACCCGTCTG
This sequence comes from Pseudomonas sp. RA_5y_Pfl1_P24, assembly GCF_963970945.1. NCBI lineage: Bacteria > Pseudomonadati > Pseudomonadota > Gammaproteobacteria > Pseudomonadales > Pseudomonadaceae > Pseudomonas > Pseudomonas sp. RA_5y_Pfl1_P24. The sequence continues at coordinate 64,015 of NZ_CAXAOJ010000002.1, forward strand.
ACCGAGCCTGATGACGCCCTGCGCGGCTTTGCCCAGCAGCACTGCCATCAACGCCGCGACCGTACAGCGCTGATTGATTTGATGCATGCGCTTAACCAGTCGATGGTCTACACGCCTGGCGCGACCGACGTCGACACCTGCGCCGCCCAGGCCTTCGCTGGCCGTGCAGGCGTGTGCCAGGACCACACTCATGCGTTCCTGGCGTGTGCGCGTAGCCTTGGGATCCCTGCGCGCTATGTGTCGGGGTATTTGTACACTGAGGACAGTACGCACCTGGCCAGCCACGCCTGGGCCGAAGCCTGGCTGGATGACGCGTGGTACAGCTTTGATGTGACCAACCAACTGGCCCGGCCGGAGCGGCATTTGAAACTGGCGGTGGGGTTGGATTACCTCGATGCTTGCCCGGTACGCGGCATGCGCCGGGGCGGTGGGCATGAGCAGATGCATGCCAAGGTGTTTGTGGCGCCGACGCCGGTGATTTCCGTCCAGCAGCAATAACGGATGTAGTGAGCGGGCAAACCCGCTCTACAATTTACGCCCCGCCATATGCTTCAAATACCTCACCAGCAAATCCAGCTCACCATCCGGCAACACACTGGCCGCAAATGCTGGCATCTTGGCCTGCGGCCAATGCCGCAAACTCTGTGGGTCGCGGATATAGCGCTTGAGGAAATCACCGCCAAAATACTCGGTGGGGTTATAGGGAATATTCAAGTCCGGCCCCACCTGCGCGTCACCGGCACCGTTGAGGCGATGACAGGCCAGGCAATTTTTCTGGAACAGCGCAAAGCCCTGATTGATCGGGTCATTGGCCGCCAGTTTCGGGTCGGGCAATAACGCCGGAAAGCGCTCCGCCACGGTCTTCAATTGTTTGATCCCTGAGATCTGGAACGGCCACTGCTCAGGGCTGATATGCCCGGCTTGCGGATCGGTCCACACCAGATAGAACGGCCCGGCACTCGGTTTGCCTTCCGTCAATGCAGGCCACGGTTGAGCGGGATCTTCCACCGCCAGCCAGGCACGTGCGGCCTGTTTTTCCAGCAGCGGTGCGGCCGTGAGTTCGGCGGCGAAACCATCCAAGGCAACAGCCTGCAGGTGGCTCTCAGGTTTCAGTCCCGGTAGGAGCAAGGCCAGCGGCACTGCCCGATAAGTCATAGTGCGCTTGTAGGAAACGTCATCAACGATCTGCACCGTTTGCGCGTGCGGATGCTTGAGCAAGTCGGCGGTCTGCCAGGTCTTGCTGCTGTGGTCGAGCTCGATGGTCAATTGCGCCGCCGACGCGGGCAGGCCGATCAGCAAGGCGAATAGAGCGAAGATGGCTTTCAAGAGGGAGGCCCGGTGTGCAGTGGCGAGGGTGCTCACGATACCGGAAATCCATACATAAAAAGGCAGCCCCTGCAGGACCGCTATGCGCAATGTCCCGGCAGGTGCTGCCAAAAGCGGCAAACCCGGTGCTGTGTAGGCGCGGAATGTGAGTGTTGAGGAGTCACCCAATAACCTTGGTCAAGTTGGGCAAGATCAGGATCAGTGTGGTGGCGAATAGAATAAGTCCCGCCTGACGTACTTTCGAATGTTTGAACATGGCTGACTGCCTTTTGTTGTTATTTCTGAGCGTCAAATGCGTGCCGGTTTTATTTCAGTATGGCGAGATGACGTGTCACTTTTCTTACAGCTGCTCCAGCAAAACCCGGCAGCAGCTTCTTACTGATTCAACCTTAGAGCCCTCGTTCTTCGTGGCTTAGACCTATTTCATATCAGTCAATCAGCAGTTCAGCTTAAATAGGCATGAGGCATAACGCCATCTTGGCGCCAATGCCTTGGCTAGACAGCTAAAACGATTAATCACGCAATTACCTTAGGAGGCTACCGTTCGTCCGAGCGTGGGGGTCAAAAGCAATGAGCGCATCCGTCATTGAAACCGTGTCAATCGGGCCTAAGGTAGAGGCATCCATGCACAGCGGTTCGAGGACGTCATGACCCAAGCTTTGATCTTTGATGCGATACGCACGCCCCGTGGCAAAGGCAAGGCGGACGGCGCCTTGCACAGCGTCAAGCCAGTGAACCTGGTGGCTGGTTTGCTCACGGCGCTGGCCCGGCGCAACGACCTCGACACCCATCAAGTGGATGATATCGTGCTCGGCTGCGTGACCCCGGTGGGCGATCAGGGCGCCGACATTGCCAAGACCGCCGCTCTGGTGGCGGATTGGGACATCAGCGTTGCCGGTGTACAAGTCAACCGCTTCTGCGCCTCAGGCCTGGAAGCGGTCAACCTGGGTGCGATGAAAGTCCGCTCCGGCTTCGAAGACTTAGTCGTGGTCGGTGGCGTCGAGTCCATGTCCCGCGTGCCCATGGGCAGTGATGGTGGCGCCTGGGTTCTGGACCCGCAAACCAATATGCACAGCCATTTCACCCCCCAGGGCATTGGCGCTGACCTGATCGCGACCCTGGAAGGGTTCACCCGAGAGGACGTCGACACCTTTGCCCTGCATTCGCAGCAGAAAGCGGCCAGGGCGCGTGCAGACGGTTCCTTCAACAAATCGCTGATCGCGGTGCAGGACCAGAACGGCATTGTGCTGCTGGACCAAGACGAATTCATCCGCGGCGATTCCACCCTCGAAGGACTTGGCAAGCTCAAGCCGAGCTTCGAAATGATGGGGCAGATGGGCTTCGACGCCACCGCGTTGCGGGTCTACAGCCACGTTGAGCGCATCCATCATGTACATACTCCCGGCAACAGCTCCGGCATCGTCGATGGCGCCGCGCTGATGCTGATCGGCTCCGAGGCCATGGGCCGCGAGCTGGGCCTGCAACCGCGCGCGCGCATCGTCGCCACGGCGGTCACCAGCACCGACCCCACCATCATGCTCACCGGCCCCGCGCCGGCAACGCGCAAAGCGCTGGCCAAGGCCGGCTTGCGTGTCGAAGACATCGACCTGTTCGAGGTCAACGAAGCGTTTGCCGCTGTCGTGCTCAAATTCATCAAGGACATGGGCATCGACGCTGCGCGGGTCAACGTGAATGGCGGCTCGATCGCCATGGGCCACCCGCTCGGCGCCACCGGTTGCGCGATCCTCGGCACCTTGCTCGACGAGCTGGAAGTACGCCAGCAGCGCTACGGCCTGGCCACGCTATGTGTCGGCGGTGGCATGGGCATCGCCACCATCATCGAACGCCTCTGAGCCCAAGGAATATGTCATGACCCAAGCAATTCGTTACGAACAAGGCCAGGACGGGATCGTGGTGCTGACCCTCGACATGCCCGGCCAGAGCGCCAATACCATGAACGGCGTGTACCGCGGGGCCATGGCGGCAACGGTCGAGCGGCTGGAGGCGGAAAGGGACAGCATTGCCGGGGTGGTGATCACCTCGGCGAAGAAGACGTTTTTTGCCGGTGGCGACCTCAATGAACTGATCAAGGTCGACAAGCCCCACGCCAAGGATTTCTACAACGGTGTGTTGGTGCTGAAAGCGCAACTGCGCCGCCTGGAAAACCTCGGCAAGCCCGTGGTGGCTGCCATCAATGGCGCGGCTCTGGGAGGTGGTTGGGAGATTTGCCTGGCGTGCCACTATCGCGTCGCGCTGGATGACAAGTCAGTGCAGCTTGGCTTACCGGAAGTCACCTTGGGCCTACTGCCGGGCGGCGGCGGGGTAGTGCGCATGGTGCGCATGCTGGGGCTGGAAAAGGCTCTGCCGTATTTGCTGGAAGGTAAAAAAGTCAGGCCACAACAGGCGCTGCAAGCCGGGTTGATCAATGAGTTGGCGGCAAACCGCGAAGAGCTGCTGGCCAAATCCCGCGCCTGGATTCTGGCCAACCCGGATGCAAAGCAGCCTTGGGACACCAAGGCTTACCAAATGCCCGGCGGCACACCGTCCAGTCCAAAAATTGCGCAGATGCTGGCAATTGCGCCGTCGATTTTGCGCAGTAAAACCAATGGCTGTTTCCCGGCCCCGGAGAAAATCCTCTGCGCCGCCGTTGAAGGTGCCCAGGTAGATTTTGACACGGCGCAGCTCATCGAGACTCGCTACTTCACCGAGCTGGTGACCGGGCAAGTGGCGAAAAACATGATCGGCACCTTTTGGTTCCAGCTAAACGAGATCAACGCCGGCAGTTCACGTCCGCAGGGATTCGCGCCTTGCATCACCGGCAAAGTCGGTGTGCTCGGCGCTGGGATGATGGGCGCAGGCATTGCCTATGTCAGCGCCAGTGCAGGCGTCGAAGTAGTGCTCAAGGACGTCAACCTGGCGGCCGCCGAGAAGGGCAAGGCGCATTCTGCGGCGCTGCTGGACAAAAAGGTCAGCCGTGGGCAACTGAGCGTTGAGCAACGGCAAGCAATCTTGGCGCGGATTCATCCTACGGCCTCCGATACAGACCTGGCCGGCTGCGACTTGGTTATCGAAGCCGTGTTCGAAGATCGCGAACTCAAGGCTAAAGTCAGCGCCGCAGCGCAACGCGTAGTGGGTGCCGATGCGGTGATTGCTTCCAACACCTCCACCTTGCCCATCAGCGGGCTTGCTACAGCAGTGCCGGATCCAGGCAAATTCATCGGCCTGCATTTCTTCAGCCCGGTGGACAAGATGCCACTGGTGGAGATCATCAAAGGAGCGCATACCTCAGACGAAACCCTGGCCCGCGGTTTCGATTTCGTACTGCAAATCAAGAAAACCCCGATCGTGGTCAACGACAGTCGTGGCTTTTTCACCTCGCGGGTGTTCGGCACCTTTACCAACGAAGGCATCGCCATGCTTGGCGAAGGCGTGTCCGCACCGATGATCGAGACCGAAGCGCGCAAGGCCGGCATGCCGGTGGGCCCGCTGGCAGTGTCGGATGAAGTATCTCTGAGCCTGATGAGCCATATAAGGCAGCAGACGGCCAAGGATCTGCAGGCGGAAGGTAAGGCAGTGCCAGCGCATCCGGCGGCAGCGGTAATCGACCTTTTGGTCAACGAATACAAACGCGCAGGCAAGGCGGCGGGAGGCGGTTTCTATGAGTACCCCAACGGCGGGCAGAAGTACCTGTGGCCGGAGCTGAAAAGCCGCTTTGAACGGGCCGATCAACGCATCTCGCCACAGGACGTGCGCGACCGCCTGCTGTTTATCCAGGCCATCGAAACCGTGCGGTGTTTAGAGGAGGGGGTGTTGATGTCCACGGCGGACGCTAACGTGGGGTCGATTTTCGGCATTGGTTTCGCGGCCTGGAGCGGTGGCGCCTTGCAGTTCATCAACCAATATGGGCTGAACGATTTTGTCGCCCGCGCGCACTATCTGGCCGAGCAGTATGGCGAACGCTTCACACCGCCGGCTTTATTGCTGGAAAAAGCTGCCGAGGGTGACGTGTTCCGGTGATCAAGGGGGCTTGCCTTGAAGGGGTATTTCAAGGCAGGCTCTGGGGTGTGCATTATTCCCATCACCGTGTCAGGTATTTTTTATGTCGCTACGCGTCTGTATCCTGGAAACCGATATCCTGCGTCCAGGCTTGATCGATCAATACCAAGGGTATGGGCAGATGTTCAAGCGCCTGTTCTCCAAGCAACCTATACCCGCCGAGTTTGTCGTGTACAACGTGGTGAATGGCGAATACCCGTCGGACGATGAAGTGTTTGACGCGTACCTGGTGACCGGCAGCAAGGCCGACTCCTTCGGCACCGACCCTTGGATCCAGACCCTCAAGACCTATCTGCTCAAGCGTTACGAGCGCGGCGATAAGCTGCTCGGTATCTGCTTCGGTCACCAGTTACTGGCACTGCTGCTCGGCGGCAAGACCGAGCGCGCCGGCCAGGGTTGGGGCATGGGCATTCACGATTACAAGCTCGACGCCAAGGCGCCGTGGATGAGCCCGGAAGTGGAAGAGCTGACGCTATTGATCAGCCACCAGGACCAAGTGACCACGCTGCCGGAAAACGCCACGGTCATCGCGTCCAGCGCGTTTTGCCCGTTCGCCGCGTACCACATCGGCGATCAAGTGCTGTGCTTCCAAGGCCACCCGGAATTTATCCACGACTATTCCCGCGAATTGCTGGAGATTCTTCAGACAACGCTGGGTGAAAAGGTCTACACAAACGGTGTCGCCAGCCTTGAGCGCGACCACCACGGCACCACTGTGGCGGAATGGATGATGCGCTTTGTGGCACACCAGCCCGAGGCCCGGGTTTAAAGCCATCCCGAACGCTTGAAGCTGGCCCACAGGCCGGTGCAACCGGCCGCAATAAACCCGAGCACCGCAAAATAGCCGTAGTGCCAGTGCAGCTCGGGCATGTTCTGGAAGTTCATCCCATAAATCCCCGCCACCGCGGTGGGGAACGCCAGGATTGCCGCCCATGCGGCGAACTTGCGCTGCACCACGCTCTGGCGCGAGGCCTCCAGTAATACACCGATCTCGATGGTCTGGCTGGCGATATCGCGCAGGGTGGTGAGGTCTTCCATCTGCCGTGTCACGTGGATCTGCACGTCACGGAAATACGGGCGCATGTTCTTGTCGATAAACGGGAAACTCAGCTTCTGCAGCTCCTGGCTGATCTCCACCATCGGCGCCACGTAACGCTTGAGCCGCAGCACGTCGCGACGTAGGCCGTGGATCTTCTGGATGTCGCGTTCACTCAGCGAACTGCACAGCACGTTACGCTCCAGCTCATCGATCTCGGCATGGATCGCTTCACTCACCGGCTGGTAGTTCTCGGTGACAAAATCCAGCAGCGCATAGAGTACGAAATCTTCCCCATGCTCCAGCAACAGCGGTCGCGCCTCACAGCGTTGGCGCACAAAGCCGTAGGACGCCGAGTGACCGTTGCGTGCGGTGATGATGTAGCCATTACCGGCAAAAATATGGGTTTCGATAAACTCCAGCTTGCCGTTCTCGCGCACCGGTGAATAGGTGACGATAAACAGTGCATCGCCGAAGGTTTCAAGCTTGGGGCGGCTGTGTTTTTCCAGAGCGTCTTCGATGGCCAGCTCATGCAGGTTGAACTGGCGTTGCAAGTTGGCCAGTTCCTGGGCGTTGGGTTCTTCCAGGCCGATCCATACAAAGTGACCGGGTTTGGCGGCCCAGGCGGCGCCTTCGTCGAGGGTTATATCAGAGACTTTCTTACCGGCGCTGTAGACGGCGGCCGCAACAACTCTACCCATGGTGCTGATCACTTCTTATTGGGGGGACAGATGTTGGGCAGCTTAGCTTGAATGGCGTTCCGTTGTAGCTGCCGTTGTTGTGAGCGAGCTTGCTCGCGCTGGGGTGCGAACCGCCCACGATCGTTATTCAGGCCGCCCGCAACTCGCGATCCATCCGCGCAATGCATTCATCCATCTGCGCATAACAAGCCTGCATCAACGCCGGGATGTCATCCACCGTCATGCCTTTAGTAGGAATTGGCGGCAACGAACGTATGAGCACATCACCACTGTTCCAGCGATTAAGCCGCATGTGAGTGACGTAATTGCTGACACACACCTGCACGATCGGCACACCCGCCGCGATCGCCATATGGAACGCCCCCTTCTTGAACGGCAGCAAACCGTTACCCAGGTTGCGCGTACCTTCCGGGAACACCCATATCGACGTGTCTTTATGTTGCAGCGTCTGGGTCGTGGTGAGCATCGCACGGCGCGCCTTGTGCGCATTGCCCCGGTCGATCAACACATTGCCCGCCAGCCAGAATAACTGGCCGAACAGCGGCACCCATTTCAGGCTTTTTTTGGCGATACATACCGTGCGGTACGGCACCACATTGCCAACGACGAACAGGTCATAGTTGGACTGGTGGTTTGCGATCACCACGCAGGTGCCGGGCTTATTGCGCAGCGAGTCCACATCGGCTTTTACGTTCAAACGCAGAATCCACATGGCCGGCAGCGCGTAAAGGTAGGCACACAGGCGGCTGTTGTCCGGATTGAATGGCCGGCAGATACCTACTAGTACACCCAGCACACCGGCGAGCATAAAGTGCAGGCTCATCAACAACATACGCAACAGATAAAGCATCGACACGGCCTATGGAGACAAAAGGTGGCGCAGTGTACGGATGTGCACTGGATTCGGCAATTACCCCGGTATAGGTAGGAGATAGCCGATGTTTTAGTGCATGTTTCAACATCTGCCGACACTGGCAGGCTAGAGCGGCTGAAGATCGTTCGGTTTGAAGTCTAAGAAAAAGCCCGACTCAAGGTCGGGCTCTGGCGTATCAGATGTAGGGGTTTAGCTCAGGATATGCCCTTGGTCGTGGATGATTGCATCGTCCAAGGCCTCCAGCAGTTCCTTGCGCACCTTCAACTTGGTGTGCTTGTGGGCGTTCATATTAAGCTTCTTCAACTGACGCGCTGCTTCCAGCGCCGCTGCCTGCAACTCCTCCGGTGCGACCACCTTATCGAGGAAGCCAGCTTGCAGTGCACCCTGTGGGTCGAACATCTCGGCATTGATCACCGAACGGTGAAACGCCGACTTGCGTAGCCGATCCCGCGCCAACTCGATACCCGCGTGGTGCATGGTCATGCCAATCGCGACCTCGTTCAGGCCAATGCTGAACGGGCCTTCTACCCCAATCCGATAATCCGCCGACAACAGCAAAAACGCGCCCTTGGCCACCGCATGCCCAGGGCACGCCACAATCACCGGAAACGGGTGCGACAACAGACGACGCGCCAACGTCGAACCCGACGTCACCAGGCCGATTGCTTCTTTAGGGCCGGCAGTCATCACCTTCAAATCATAACCACCCGACAGAATCCCCGGCGTGCCGGTGATCACCACTACCGCCCGGTCCTTCTCCGCCTGGTCCAGCGCTTCATTAAAGGCACTGACCACAGCAGGAGAAATGGCATTCACCTTGCCGTTGCTCAAGGTCAGGGTCGCGATACCGTCTTCGAGGTGGTAGGCAATCAACTCACTCATGACGCGGTTCCTTGTAGGATTTGTTATAGAAGGCTTGTTAATAGACGTGCATGCGCAGACGTTACCCACCACGCCCGCGCCGGTAAAGCGCTGTGACTGACTGGCCAGTCAGACTTTTCCCGCACACAGGCGGCTGGAATGCCTGGGGCAGGGCTCAATGACTGCCCCAGACGCGCGCCGCTGATGCCTGAGAATGGCACAATCACCACCCCTCGCCGGATGCGTCCAGGCATAACCGGCTAACCGCATGAAAATTCTGAAAAAAACCTTTGCCATCAGAAAGGCTTTCGACTACATTAGCGCGCCTCGACAGACTGAACTGGTTTGACGAGATACGGTGAAGTGTCCGAGTGGCTTAAGGAGCACGCCTGGAAAGTGTGTATACAAGAAATTGTATCGAGAGTTCGAATCTCTCCTTCACCGCCAAATTTGAAACGACAAAACCCCTGAAAACGTAAAAGTTTTCAGGGGTTTTGTGTTTTCAGAAGGTCAAAAAAGGCCCATATGGGAATATCCATGGGAACACAGGCTGCTGGTATGGCCGTCTTCATTGATCCCTACTTGCTTCATTCCTCGCGCCTAGCGCTGAGACGCAACGTCTCACCGTCTCGTGTCTACCTAATCTGGTCTGACCTGCAGCGTCTCACCTGAACTCGATCCTCGCCATTCTTGAGTACCCATCCCGCCGCTCTAAAAAAGGGTTGCCCAGGTGTTTTTGCGGATCTGGCACCGGCCTTGCTCTGCCTCCAGTACCCAGCCCGACTGGTCAACCAATAATAAAAAGAAGTGCCCGATGTCTCGCTCAATCGACTGGTTTTGGCCGCTGTGCAATAGCACTGAGGCCTCTGCCGGCGGACGGTTGCGGGGCGCCAGGACCAACCGTCTCAAGGAGATGTCGCGATGACCCTTTCGATCAAACCGCAACGCAGCATGCGTGCCGCTGTCTGGCACGGCCGCAATGATATTCGTGTCGAGGATGTTCCGCTGCCGATTTCGCCGCCTGCTGGTTGGGTGCAGATCCGTGTGCAATGGTGCGGAATTTGCGGGTCCGATTTGCATGAGTACGTGGCGGGGCCGGTGTTCATACCGGTTGACGCTCCGCACCCGCTGACCGGGATTAAGGGCCAATGCATTCTCGGTCATGAGTTTTGTGGCGAGATCGTCGAACTCGGTGACGGTGTGCAGGGCTTCAGTGTCGGCGAACCGGTGGCGGCCGATGCGTGCCAACATTGCGGCACGTGCTACTACTGCACCCACGGGCTGTACAACATTTGCGAGAATCTGGCGTTCACTGGGTTGATGAACAATGGTGCCTTCGCCGAACTGGTCAATGTGCCAGCCAACCTGCTGTACAAGTTGCCGGCGAACTTTCCGGCCGAAGCGGGGGCACTGATCGAGCCGCTGGCAGTGGGCATGCACGCGGTGAAAAAAGCCGGAAGCCTACTCGGGCAACACGTGGTGGTGGTCGGTGCCGGCACCATTGGCCTGTGCACCATCATGTGCGCCAAAGCGGCCGGTGCGGCTCAGGTGATCGCTCTGGAAATGTCCGGATCCCGCAAGGCCAAGGCCCTGGAAGTGGGGGCGACGCATGTGCTCGATCCCAATCAATGCGACGTTATGGCTGAGGTACGACGCCTGACGGGTGGGCTCGGGGCGGATGTCAGTTTCGAATGCATCGGTAACAAACACACGGCCAAGCTCGCGATCGATTTGATCCGCAAGGCCGGCAAGTGCGTACTGGTGGGGATTTTCGAGGAGCCCAGCGAGTTCAACTTTTTCGAGTTGGTGGCCACGGAAAAGCAGGTACTGGGTGCACTGGCCTACAACGGCGAGTTCGCTGACGTGATCGCTTTTATCGCGGATGGACGGCTGGACATCACACCGCTGGTGACTGGGCGCATTCAGTTGGAACAGATCGTGGGTCAGGGCTTCGAGGAACTGGTCAACAACAAGGAGCACAATGTGAAAATCATCGTGTCACCCGCTCGAGTCTGAAACGAGTGATGGGGGACGTGATTCATTAAATCCACATTCAAAAAACCAAAACACCGGGCAATGCCCGGTGTTTTTTTATGCGTACTGCGTTATTTCGCAGCTTTCAACTTGACCACATCACCCGAAATCTTGGTGGTGTAACCGCTCAGCACCCAGGCCCAAAACCATTTTTCCTGGATCTGAGTGTTGATCAGCGCATCGCCGCCTTTTGCCTTGATGGCAGCATCCTGGGCGCGAACGAAACGGCTGTTCTGGCCGATTGGGATGACGCCGAACAGCATGATGCCAGTGGCGCTGGCTTCGCTGTGACCCAGCACAGTGTATTGGCTGCTGTCGTATTGCGGGGATTTGATAGCGGTGCCGGTGCAACCTGCGAGGGCGAGACCAAGAACGGCTGCGGCAACTGCTTTACTGACGTACTTCACTGTGTAACTCCATGGACTAAATATCGAGATCCAATTCTCGAGGGGGCGCTACTCTAGTTGCTCGGGCAACATATTGAAATCAATTGCCTGAAGATTTCATGTTCCGATACCTGCATGTAATCGGAAAAACAGTCAGGAGAACCAGATAGAGCGCGAGGCTGCAGTTCACCAGTCCAGCAACCAACCCAATGGCACCCAGCAACCAGGGCCACTCCGAAGACGTCAGCCCGGAAGGTTTCCAGCCGCACCCATCAGCAGTACGTTGTCGATAACAATGGTTTCCCCCGGCGCCCGCACGAGTACTTCCTTGTAGATAGATGGATAAACGGGACGGATTTGTTTGAGGTTTTACGCTATCGCGGTGTGATGGCAAAGGGCATTACAAATGCTGGTCATGAATTCCAGGACTTGCTAAGGTCGCCGCCTTTCCAACACGCCATTCAGAGGGATCTAAATGCATCCGGTGCTTCGCAAGACATTCGGCGGGCTTTCTGCCCAGTACTACATTCGCAATTTTCTGTTCGGGCTGATTTTTCCCGTGCTGATCTATACCGCGCTTACCCACTCGAAAACCGGAGTGTTCACAATGGGTGCTCTGTTTTATTGCGTGGTCAACAGCGTGCTTTACCCCTACGCACGCTTCGTTTACGAAAGCATCATGGATTACATCTTTGGCAACAACGTGTTCTTCGTGAATGCGATTCTGATGCTGATCGTCAAGGTGTTCACCATGGCGATCTGCTGGAGCATGGCTATTTTCATTGCGCCAGTTGGGCTGGCTTACTTGTACTTCCACCACAGCAGAGCGGCGAATCGGGCCTGATTCAGTTCAGCGCAAGTCAGTAGATCTGGTAGTTGGCCAGACTGCGATTACGGTGTGACAGTCAACGATGATGTTGAGTGATGGTCCGTCATCGCAGGCAAGCCAGCTCCTACCTTTGGCCTGCGCTATGTCAGATATGCAGCCACGCCAGGCTGCCCAGCACCACGGCTACGCCACCGGCCGTATATGACAGGCGTTTAAGCCATTCCTTACGCGTCAGCAAGGTAATCGCCGCCAACGAAATCGCGATCTGTATCGCCGTCATCGCCTGTGCCCAGCGATGATGCTGGTGCAGCGCCTGCTCCGACTTCTCATCCCACTGCGTTGACGTGGCTTCAAGCTTTTCGGCCTGCTTGCGCACGTCTTCCTTCTGGCCCTTGTAGCGCTCGATCTCTTCCTTGTAATGCACCGCGTCCACACCTGGAATGTGCGTGGCGAGTTCCGCGAGGTTTTGTCGGCTGGATTTGGCCTGGTAGTAATTCCACTGGTTGGCGGCTTCGGTCTTGAAAATGGCGGCGTTGTTTTTGTCCATCGCCGCTTCGCTTTCCGTGGAGCCGGCCTGGTAGCTGAGCATGGCGCCGAGGGTGGCCATGAGGGCGGTCATCACGGCGATACGACTGGCGAAATTGTCCCCGCGGCCGTGGGCATGTTCGGTGGTGTGTTCGACGTGTTTTTCGTGGGGGCTGGGGACTTCGAAGGCTTCGGACATGGCGGCGTCTATGAAGGGAATGAGGGAGTCTGATTCTTCACCAGCGAAGCTGTCTCAAGCCTGTACGTAACGCCGGATCAACCGCGCATACACCGCGATATTAATCATCAGCACCAGCGCGCCTAAGCCCAATTGGATCTGTGGGGTCAGCCCGGCGGGGTAGATGAGTATGAGGATGTAATGCTCGATGAACCCACTGCCATAACCGTCCTGCCCGGCGAGATGACGAAACAGGTTTTCCCAACGGGTTAATGGGCAAGGCAGGTGAAACACCTCGACGGCCACGCCCCATACAGCAGCAGGCAAGTGCAACCACATCACACTACGCCACTTAAGCGCGAGCAGGCCGCCAAACAGTACAAACAGGATGAAAGTCAGGTGGAACAGCACCAGGCTGTCGGCGGCTAGGCGGTAGAGCATCGCGGACACTTCGAAAGGGGAGGTGGATAGTCTAAAGGGTTGCTAGCTGACAAGCGTGGCCGTTATTGTGCTGAATCCTTTTAGTCCTTCCTCCAGGGTTCTGTAGTGATGAATGCACCGCATACCGCAGTCGGTCCGATCAAGGCCGTGATTTTCGACATGGACGGGTTGTTGCTGGACACCGAAGGCATCTACACCGAAGTCACGCAGATCATCGCCGAACGCTACGACCGTACCTATGACTGGAGCATTAAGCAGCACATCATCGGGCGTGGCGCTCAGGATTTGGCCGACTACGTGGTCAAGGCGCTGGATTTGCCGATCACACCGGCCGAGTTTCTCAAGATCCGTGAACCGCTGATGAGCGAGCGCTTCCCCAAGGCGTTGGGCATGCCCGGCGCCGAAGCATTGGTGCGGCACCTGAAAGCGCACAATATTCCGATTGCTGTGGGCACCAGTTCGTCGCGCAATTCGTTTGGTCACAAGACCACGTTGCACCGCGAATGGTTTGCCCTGTTCGACACCATCGTCACCGCTGACGACCCGGAAGTCGGCGCCGCCAAACCTGCGCCAGACATTTTCCTCACCGCCGCCCGCCGCCTGGGCGTTGCGCCCCAGGATTGCCTGGTATTCGAAGATTCGCCCTTCGGCGTGACCGCCGCGAAGGCTGCCCACATGACCGCCATCGCCGTGCCGGATGAAGCCATGGCCGACAGCAAATACCACCACGCCGACCAGATCATCCGCAAACTCGCGGATTTCGACCTGGCCGCCTACGGCCTGCCGCCGCTCTCCTGACCAAAACGCGGTCAAAAAAATGTGGGAGCTGGCTTGCCTGCTCCCACATTTGTTATGCGCTGAAGCCACCATCGATAGTCAAACTTGCACCGGTGATGTACCCAGCCTCCGGCCCTGCAAGGTAGGCCACAAAGCTGGCAATCTCCTCGACATGCCCATACCGACCCACCGCCATCAACCCAATCAGACTCTCGGCAAAATCACTGTTCGCCGGGTTCATATCAGTATCTACCGGCCCAGGCTGCACGTTATTGATGGTAATCCCGCGAGGCCCCAGATCCCGCGCCAAACCTTTGGTCAAGCCGACCAGCGCCGCCTTGCTCATTGCATAGGGGCCACCACCACCAAACGGCATGCGCTCGGCATTGGTGCTGCCAATGTTGATCACCCGGCCACCTTCACCCATGTGCTTGGCTGCTTCCTGGGTCGCGATAAACACACTGCGTACGTTGATGGCCAGGGTCTGGTCAAAATCTTCCAGCTTGAAATCTTCCAGCGGCGCAATGGCCAGCACGCCGGCGTTGTTCACCAGGATATCCAGGCGCCCAAAAGCTTCGACTGTAGCGTTGACTGCGTTGCGGATCGCGCCGGCATCGGCGCTGTCGGCATGAATCGCCAGGGCTTTGCCGCCTTCGCTGATCACGCTGTTCTGCAACGCTTCGGCCTTGGTGGCTGAGCTGACGTAGGTAAAGGCAACCGCTGCGCCCTGTGCTGCGAGGCGCTTGACGATGGCGGCGCCGATGCCGCGGGAACCGCCTTGAATCAAGGCGACTTTACCGCTGAGGTCTTGTGTGGTCATGTCGATCTCCTAACTGTTCAAGGCGGAATGCCTTGTTGTTGGAACCGAGTATCGACCTCACCCGCCCCCGTCGGTAGACCGTGATTGCTATAGTCTGTGTAAACCAAAAGTTTAGAGTAAGTGGCATGGAAAGCTTTGGCAGTATCGAATGCTTTGTGCGCAGCGCCGAAGGGGGCAGCTTTGCCGAGGCGGCGCGGCACCTTAGCCTGACCCCGGCAGCGGTAGGAAAAAGCGTTGCCAAGCTGGAGGCGCGTCTCGGTGTGCGCTTGTTCCAACGCAGCACCCGGCGCCTGACGTTGACCGAAGCCGGCAAGCTCTTTCTCGAAGAAGTGAGCGGCAGCCTCACCACCATTCAGAACGCCGTGGCCAACCTGGCCAGTGCCGAAGGGCGGCCGGTGGGGACGCTCAAGGTCAGCATGGGCCCGGTGTTCGGCAATCGGTATGTGGTGCCACTGCTGGGAGCGTTCATGCGGCGCTTTCCGGACATCAGCCCGGACTGGCATTTCGATAACCGCCAGGTCGACCTGATCGGCCAAGGCTTTGACGCAGCCATCGGCGGTGGTTTTGAGCTGCCCCAGGGCGTCGTGGCCCGTAAGCTCACGCCCGCGCACCGCGTGTTGGTGGCCTCACCGGATTACCTGGCGCAACGCCCGCCGGTAGACACGCCTGAAGACTTGGCGCGTTGCACGGGCATCCTGATCCGCTCACCACAAACCGGTCGCATCCGTTCCTGGCAGTTGACCAGTATTGAAAGAGAGCAACGCCCGTTGATGCTCAAGCCAAGTATGACCATGAGTGACTCCGAAGCCGCCTGCTGCGCCAGCGGCCAAGGCCTGGGCATTGCCTTGGTGAGCATGCCGATGGCTGTGCCGTTCCTCGACAGTAGCGCCGTGGTGCGGGTATTGCCCGACTGGTATGTCGACGATGGCAACATCTCCATTTACTACGCCGAACACAAACTGCTGCCCGGCAAGACCCGGGCGTTTGTGGATTTCATCATCGAGCAGTTTGCCGAGCAGCAACTGAGCCAGCGATTCAGTGCCATCTGATCAAACTGTGGACCGAGGCGCGGCCATCGCGGGCAAGCCCGGCTCCCACAGATGATCGCATTCCAATGTGGGAGCTGGCTTGCCTGCGATGGCCACACCTCGGTCTACCGGCCGAACATGCCCGGCCAGCCAATGATTTTCTTCGGCCGCGGCGTCGCATACGTCCTGATCTTCGACGTCGACAACCGCAACCGTACCAAGGACTCAGCAATGGTCACCGCCGCCGTCACGCCATCCACCACCGGCACCCCGGTGCGCTGGCGAATCTGCTCATCCAGCCCGGCCATGCCACCACACCCCAGGCAGATCACCTCAGCTTTGTCCTCGCGGATGGCCAGTTCGGCCTGACACACGATAGCCTCCATCGCCGCCAACGGGTCTTCTTCCAGCTCCAGCACCGCCATGCCACTGGCCCGCACCGAGGCGCAACGCTGGTACAGGCCGGCGAGTTTCAGGCGCTCTTCGATCAGCGGCACAGTGCGGTCCAGGGTGGTCACCACTGAGTACGCATGGCCCAGGAACATCGCGGTGCTGGCGGCGGCTTCGGTGATGTCCACCACCGGCACGTTGAGCAATTCTTGCAAACCTTCGCGACCGTGTTCGCCGTAGCCGGCCTGGATCACCGCGTCGAACGGCTGGTCGTAGGCCATCACCCGGTCCATCACCGCGAGGGCCGCCAGGTAGCTTTCAAAATTGCCCTCTACCGACTCCGCGCCGAAGTAGGGCGTGAGCCCGACAATCTCGGTGCCCGGCGCGGCCACAGCCCGTGCCTGCTGGGCGATGGTTTCAGTGATGGATTCGGTGGTGTTGACGTTGACCACGAGGATACGCATGGAATGTCCTTGATTAGTGACTGACGTTATCGACTGCAATGCTTTCGCCGCTGACATCGGCGTAGAACGGCTGGCGCTTGGCGATCAGCCCATACAGCAGCGCTGCAATACCGGCGCCAAACATCCAGGAAAACGGTGAGACGCTGGCGAAACCGGGCAGCAGGGCCAGGAGAATGGCGATCACTGCCGCAGGAACAAATGCCGCCACTGCACGTAAATTGACTCCGCGGCTGTAGTAATAAACACCACGGGGGTCTTCGCTATACAACTGTGGTACGTCCACCTGGGTTTTACGGATCAACCAGTAATCGACCATGATCACCCCGTACAACGGCCCCAGCAGTGCGCCCAGGCCAGACAGGAAATACACGATCACCAGCGGGCTGTTGTAGAGGTTCCACGGCAGGATCAATACGGCCACGGTGGCGCTGATCAACCCGGCGCGACGGAAGTTCAGGTACTTGGGCGCCAGGTTGCTCAGCACAAAGGCGGGCGCGACAAAGTTGGCCATGATGTTCACCGCCACGGTGACGATCAGGAACGCCAGGCAGCCCAGAACCAGAAACACGGTATTAGGGATGGCTGCGATGATCTCGGTCGGGCTTTCGATCACCCGGCCATTGAGCTGGAACTGCCCGCCGCACAGCAGCACCGTGATCGCAGCGAACACCAGAATATTCACCGGCAAGCCCCAGAAGTTGCCGACCTGAATGGTCTTGCGGCACGGCGAAGAGCGGGCGAAGTCGCAGAAGTTGAGAATCAACGTGCCGTAGATTGACAGCCACAGCGCGCCGCCGGCAAAGATATTGCGCCACATCTCGCCACCACTCAGCGGTTCACGGATCGACCAGGCTATATTGCCGCCGACCTGGAAGTACATCCAACCGGCCAACGAGGCTACCGTCAGCAGAATCACCGGCCCGGCGAAGCCTTCATAGCGGCGCACCATTTCCATGCCGTAGGCCAGGATCACCAGTTGCAACAGCCAGATCGCCACAAAACAGGCCCAGCCGAGGGAGGACAGACCGAGGATGGAGTTGTGGTCGTAGTCGGCGAAGCCTGGATGAATGGCTGTCAGCAACACGCGGAAAACCACCGAGGCAAGGTAGGTCTGGATACCGAACCAGGCAATCGCAATCACCGCGCGGATCAACGCCGGAATCTGTGCGCCATGAATGCCGAAACTGATGCGGCTGATCACCGGAAACGGTACGCCGGTCTTCTGCCCCATATAGCCCGACAAGTTCATGAAGAAGTACACCAGCGCCGCACCGATGCCGAGGGACAACAAGATCTGCCAGCCGCCCAGGCCCAATGCATACAAGCCAATGGCGAACGAGTAGTTGGCGATGTTGTGTACGTCGTTGGTCCATAACGCAAAGATGCTGTAGCGCCCCCAACGCCGGCCTTCGACCTTGGTGGGCGCCAGGTCCTTGTTATGTAGGCGCGGGCTGAGTACCAGCGGGCCCGGACGTGTCGCCTCGGGGTTCAGGGAGGAGGGCAGATCCAGTGCGATGTCATTCGAGAGGCTAGTACGCATTCCGGCAGGCTCCGGCACATCAGCAGCCGGGCCGCAGATGGCAAAGTGTATGTAGATTTTGTATTTATTGTATACAAAGCGTATTTCACCTTAAGCCACATACGTGCCAGTTTTCGATCTATGAAAACGACGGATAATTTCCTTTTTGTAGATTTTATAAATAACTCGCTGAATTAAAAGCGATATAAATTGACCGTTTGAACAGCTATTTATTTTTCTATGGGAGAGGGATAGATCACGACGGAAAACAGAAGGCGAGTAGAGGTGTTACGTTATGGTGCGCATCGAGGAGGATTGCACACATAAATGGCACCGATGGTTACATCTATGTGTACATTCTAGAGGTCAACACAAAACAAATGTGGGCGCTAAGGACTTAGGCCTTACTGATGATGTTCCCCGCATGCAACCCACATTCCTTCTGTGTAGCCTCTTCCCACCACCAACGCCCCTCGCGTTCATGCTGGTTCGGCAACACCGGACGCGTGCAAGGTTCGCAACCAATGCTGATGAAACCACGCTCATGCAAGCTGTTATACGGCAGCTCCAGCATGCGGATGTAACCCCAGACTTCCTCACTGGTCATCTGCGCCAGCGGGTTGAACTTGTACAAAGTGCGCTCAGGCGTAGAGAACGCCGTGTCGATTTCCAGTGCAGCCACCTGGCTCCGTGTACCCGGGCTCTGGTCGCGGCGCTGGCCGGTGGCCCAGGCATTTACGCCGGAAAGTTTGCGGCGCAGCGGCTCGATCTTGCGCACGCCGCAGCATTCGCCATGGCCGTCCTTGTAAAAGCTGAACAGGCCCTTCTCTTTGACGAAGGGCTCCAGCTTGCGCTGGTCTGGTGAGATCAACTCGATGTCGATCTTGTAGAAGTCGCGCACCTGCTCGATAAACCGGTAGGTCTGCGGGTGCAGGCGGCCGGTGTCGAGGCTGAACACTTTGACGTTCTTGTTCAGCTTCCAGGCCATGTCTACCAGCACCACGTCCTCGGCGCCGCTGAAGGAAATCCACAGGTCATCACCGAACTGGCTGAACGCCAGCTTGAGAATGTCCTGCGCAGACTTGTTGGCGTAAGTCGCGGCGAGTTCAACGACGTCGAAGGCTTGGTTCATCAGGACGGTTTCCTACAGGTCAGTGGCGCTGAGCGCTCTATAGGGGAGTGATGGTATCAAAATCCGCCCTGCGTTGCGGCGGCGAGCGTGAGTCGCTAGAGTTCGGCAGTCCTTTTGCCCGCTCAATCAACAACATCTAAATGGGAGTGTCTTGTGGAAATTGCCTGCCTTGACCTGGAAGGGGTACTGGTTCCGGAAATCTGGATCGCCTTCGCCGAAAAAACCGGTATTGAATCCCTGCGGGCCACCACCCGGGACATTCCCGACTACGACATGCTGATGAAGCAACGCCTGCGCATCCTCGATGAACACGGGCTCAAGCTCGCCGACATCCAGGAAGTGATCGCCACCCTCAAGCCGCTGGACGGCGCTATCGAGTTCGTCAACTGGCTGCGTGAGCGCTTTCAGGTGGTGATCCTGTCAGACACTTTCTACGAATTCTCCCAGCCGCTGATGCGCCAACTGGGTTTCCCGACCCTGCTCTGCCACCGTCTGATCACCGACGAAACTGACCGCGTGGTGAGTTATCAATTGCGTCAGAAAGACCCCAAGCGCCAGTCGGTATTGGCCTTCAAGAGCCTGTACTACCGCGTGATCGCCGCCGGCGATTCCTACAACGACACCACCATGCTGGGCGAAGCCGACCGTGGGATTCTGTTCCATGCACCGGAGAATGTGATCCGCGAGTTCCCGCAGTTCCCGGCGGTGCATACGTTTGAGGACCTGAAGAACGAGTTCATCAAGGCGTCGAATCGCCCGTTGAGTCTGTAAGTCCTTCGGCGCGGCTGGTGGCCTCTTCGCAGGCAAGCCAGCTCCCACCTTGAACTCGGGGGCGCTGACGCTACAAGCCTTCCAAAGTGTGTAACAACACCCGCACCTTCGTCAGCGACTCCTGATACTCCGCCTCCCATTGCGAGTCCGCCACAATCCCGCCGCCGCCCCAGCAGCAGACCTGCCCCTCCTTGACCAGCAAGCTACGGATGGCGATGGAGCTGTCCATTTCCCCCCTAACATCCAGATACACCAAAGAACCGCAGTACAGCCCGCGTCGAGTAGGCTCCAGCTCGTCGATGATCTGCATCGCACGGATCTTCGGTGCGCCGGTGATGGAGCCTCCGGGAAAGCTGCCCGCGATCAGGTCGAGAGCGTCTTTGTCGTCGGCCAACTCGCCGATAACGCTGCTCACCAGATGGTGGACGTTAGGGTAGCTTTCCAGGCTGAACAGCTCCGGCACGCTCACCGAGCCGGTGCGGCAGGTACGGCCGAGGTCGTTGCGCAGCAGGTCGACGATCATCAGGTTTTCGGCGCGGTCCTTGGGGCTGGCCAGCAGTTCGGCAGCGTTGGCAGCGTCTTCTTCGGGCGTCAGGCCACGGGGGCGGGTGCCTTTGATGGGGCGGGTTTCGACGCGACGCTTGCTGATGTGCACGAAGCGCTCTGGCGACAGGCTCAGTACCGCGCCGTCGTCCGGCAGGCTTTGGAACCCGGAGAACGGTGTCGGGCAGGCTTTACGCAATGCGCAGTAGGCGACCCATGGATCGCCAATGCACGGTGCACGGAAGCGTTGAGCAAAGTTGACCTGGTAACAGTCGCCGGCCTGAATGTAATCCTGGATGCGCGCGATGGCCTGGCGGTAAGCCTCGGCGGTGAGGTCCGGGGCCATGGGGCCTTGAAGTTTGAAGGATGCGGGCGCGTCGATAGCGCGAGTGCTGAATAGCGCAATCAACCGTTGCTGCTCGCTGTCGGCCAGTGCCGGATGAAACACCAACTGGCTGGTCTGCGTGTGGTGATCGCTGATCAGCGCCCAGGCATACAGCCCAAAGCGCGCATCCGGCAGGTGCAGGTCGTCTGTTGCAAGGTGTGGCATCTGCTCAAGGTGCCGACCAAAGTCATAGCTCAGGTAGCCGATCAGGCCTCCGGCAAATGGCAGCTCATACCCGACAGGCAAATCCGCCTCACCCAGCTGCGTGAGATTTTCCCGCAACCGTTGCAGGAAATCGCCACCGCTTTCGTCAGGCGATACCGTCAGCGTCGCTTGCGGCCAAGCGCTGAGAAGGTCATACCGCCCGCGTTCAGCCGCTGGCCGGCCGCTGTCCAGCAGCACGGCACCAGGCGCGTGGCGAATGACCGCGAAATACTCCGCGGGGTTGGCCCGGTAGGGCAGCGGGTGTACGGAACAGGTCGACATGAGGGGCCTTAAAGGCAGTTGCAAGTTTTGAGCTTCAAGCTGCAAGTGTAACAAACACGAGGGCTGTGTCTTGAAGCTTATAGCTTGCAGCTTTTAGCTGGCGAAAGCCCCAATATGCCCAAACATTTCCTGCACGAACTTCACCCGCTCTTCCGGGGTTTCCGTCACGCCGGCTGCTTTCAGTTCTTCCAGTCGCGCTTCCACCGCATGCGTACGCAAGGTTAAACCGCAGTCGTTGGCAATCTGAATATTCAACCCAGGCCGCGCATTCAGTTCCAGGATCAGCGGGCCTTTCTCCTGGTCCAACACCATGTCCACGCCGATGTAACCCAGCCCGCACAGCTCATAGCAGCCGGCTGCGAGCTTCATGAAACCGTCCCAGTTGGGCAGTTGCACGCCATCCACCGCGTTGGTGGTATCGGGGTGTTTGGTGATGATGGTGTTCAGCCAGGTGCCGCGCAGGGTCAAGCCGGTGGCGAGATCGACGCCGACGCCAATCGCGCCCTGGTGCAGGTTGGCCTTGCCGCCCGACTGGCGGGTCGGCAAGCGCAGCATGGCCATCACCGGGTAACCCATCAATACGATGATGCGAATGTCCGGCACACCTTCATAGCTGATGCTCTTGAAGATCTGGTCAGGCACCACGCGGTATTCGATCAGCGCGCGATCACGGTGGCCGCCCAATGAGTACAGGCCGGTGAGGATGCTGGAAATCTGATGTTCGATCTCCTCATGGCTGATGATCTTGCCGGACACCGTGCGATAGCGCCCTTCAAAGCGGTCCGCCACCACCAGGATGCCGTCGCCGCCGGCGCCCTGGGCCGGCTTGATCACGAAGTCGCTGCGCCCGCCGATGATCTCGTTGAGCTTGTCGATTTCCTTCTCGGTGGAGATCACCCCGTACATTTCCGGCACATGGATGCCGGCCGCCAGCGCGCGTTCCTTGGTGATGATCTTGTCATCCACAATCGGGTACAGGCTGCGCTTGTTGTACTTGAGCACGTAGTCGGCGTTACGCCGGTTGATGCCCATGATCCCCCGCGCTTCCAGCGCCTTCCAGGTCTTCCAGAATCCGAACATTACTGATCTGCCTTCAAGAAGGCCTTGAATCGCACCAGCTCGGTCAAGCGGTAGCCGCGATACCGACCCATGGCCAGCATGAAGCCCACCAAAATCAGCAGGATGGCCGGGAAGGTGAACACAAAGTAGATCAGCTCCGGCACGCTCATGATCAAGTGCGCGAGGGATGCGGCGAACAGCGTACCAATCGCCACTTTCAGCGCATGGTTGGCGCCGCGTTCTTCCCAGGTGATGGACAAACGTTCGATGGTCATGGTCAAAATCACCATCGGGAACAGCGCCACCGACAGCCCACGCTCCAGCCCCAGTTTATGGCTGAACAGGCTGATGGCCGCGATCAGCACCACCACAAAGGTCAACACCACCGACAACCTCGGCAGCATCTGCAGCTTCAAGTGCTCCAGGTACGATCTGAGCGACAAACCCAGCGCCGTGATAATCGTAAACAGCACAATCCCGAAGCCCAGCTGCGTCTCGCGGAACGCCAGGGCGATCAGCACCGGGGTGAACGTTCCCAGGGTCTGCAGGCCGATCAGGTTGCGCAGGATTAAAATCACCAACACGCCGATCGGGATCATCACCATGATCATGAAGGTCTGCTGGGTTTGCAGCGGCAGGCCGTACAGCGAGTATTCGAGGAAGTTGGCGTCGGTGTTCTCGTCGGTCAGCTTGGCCAGGCGAATCGCGTTCATTTCGCTGTTGTTCAGGCTGAAGGTCACCATGGCCTTCTTGCCGCCATCGACGGTGATCAGGTTTTCATCGCCGGTCCACCACTGCAAGCGGTCGGCGGGCAGGCCTTGTTCGCCGGTTTCCGGGTTGAAGTACAACCATTCATTGCCGTTGAAGCTGCGCAGCCACAGTTCCGGGCTTTGCGGCTGGTCGGCGACCAGGCGGATGGTGTGGACTTTTTCCACCGGCACGTGGGCAATGGACAGCAGCAATTCGACGATCTTGGCTTTGTGCGGCGTCGACGGATCGCCCGCGAGCAGCAGTTTCACATTGTCGTCGTTGAGGTTGTTGGTGCGCTTGATGGCTTCAGTAATAAAGGTCTCGACGTCGGCCGAGTGCTGGCGGATCGGCGCAAGCAGGGCTTCGGCGGCGATCTTCTCCGGGCCTTCCACCGCGATGCTGTCGCGGAAGGTGGGGCCCTTGACCTTGACCTTTTCGCCGCTGTAGCGCTTGGTCAGGACCAGGCGGTAATACAGGGTCTGGTTGCCCTTGGCGCGGCGTGCCGACCAGGTGACCTTGCGGTTGCCGTCGGTGCGGTTGACGCTCACGCCGTAATTATTCGAGATGAAACTCTCGTTGAGGCTGACGAAGTCGCGGCTCAAGGGCGGTACGAACATCTGGATTTTCACGGGATCTTTCGGGTTGGCGACGAACTCGACCTTGGCGTCGATGTTCCACAAGTCGTCGGTGGCGTCTTCGGTAACGGGGATCCCCAGCACGAAGATCTGATAGGTGGTGACTGAGATACCCAACACCACCAGGATGGCGATCAGGATTTTCAGGTGCAGGGTCAGAGAGCGCATTCGTTTTACTCGGCGGTATGAGCGTCGGCGGCGCAAGCGGGCTTGCCCGCTGCGTATTTAAGACTGGGGTCGACCAGCGCATCAAAGCGTTTCAGCGCTTCGGAGCCAATCAGCAGCGGGTATTGGAATGCGCTGCGGTCAGTCAAGTTCACTTCGATGCTGCGTAAAGCAGTGCCCATGCAGATGTCCAGGGTAATCACCGGACGGGCGGTGTAGTTTTTGTCCTCATCGGGGTCGTAGTCACCGGCACGGCGCTTGATCTTGCTGACGCGGGCCAGGGGGCGTTCGATGGGGTGGGAATGGGCGGTGTCGATGGCCAGGTAGAAGCGAACCCAGGATTCGCCATTGCGCTTGAAGCGCTTGATGTCGCGGGCGCTGAGGGACGCGGTCTTGGCACCGGTGTCCAGTTTGGCGGCGACTTCCAGATTGATGCCGGCCAATTGGGCGTATTCGTTGAGGCCATACACGGTCTTCTCGGCAGCGGCGCCAAGGCCTGGCATGAACAATAGGCAGAACAGGGGTAAGGGCTTGAGTCTCATAAATCCTGAGGCGGTGCAGTGCGATGTTTGATTCAAGGCGACTGGCATTACTGCGCAAGCTCCCTCGTGCGCCGTTTCATCTAGCGATGTCAGGCAAATACCGCGAGCATTCTAGCATGATGCTTTTTTGGCGCCAGCGCTGGCAGGCGGCCATGCCCTGCACGAGTTTAGCAGCGGTTATTAGACGATTGTCGACAATGTTGATTTATTCTTTGACTATCTTGGTCTGATTGGCTAGTTTTTGTGGCATTGCTTTTAAAGGTGTCGACAATATGCTGGATCAGCTGGAATCCCCAGTGATGGCGCAAGACGATTCCCAGACCATGTCCGAGAACGTCTTCCGGCGTATCCAGGCCGCCATCGTCAAGGGTGAGATCGCCCCGGGCAGCAAGATCTCCGAGCCAGAACTGGCACGCACCTACGGCATCAGCCGTGGCCCGCTGCGTGAGGCGATCCATCGCTTGGAAGGCCAGCGCCTGCTGGTGCGTGTGCCTCACGTCGGCGCGAGGGTGGTGTCGTTGAGCCATGCCGAGCTGATCGAACTCTATGAAATCCGCGAATCTCTCGAAGGCATGGCCTGTCGCCTGGCCGCCGAGCGCATGACCGATGCGGAAATCGAAGAACTGCGCCAGGTGTTGCACACCCACGAACGCGATGAAGCGTTCCAGGCCGGCCTCGGTTATTACCAGCAGGAAGGCGACTTCGACTTTCATTACCGGATCATTCAAGGCGCCGGCAACCGCACCCTGACCCAAATGCTCTGCGGCGAGCTGTACCAACTGGTGCGCATGTACCGCATCCAGTTTTCCGCCACTCCCAATCGTCCACGCCAGGCCTTTGCCGAGCACCACCGCATTCTTGACGCGATTGCCGATCGCGACGGTGAACTGGCCGAACTGTTGATGCGCCGGCACATCGGCGCTTCCAAACGCAACGTTGCCCGTCATTTCCCAGGCGGTGCTACTGATAGAGGTGAGTCATGAGTTCTAACAATAAAAGCACCCCCGGCCAGCGTTTCCGTGACGCCGTCGCCAGTGAGCACCCCTTGCAGGTGGTCGGCGCGATCAACGCCAACCACGCGCTGCTGGCCAAGCGCGCCGGTTTCAAGGCGATCTACCTGTCGGGTGGCGGGGTGGCTGCCGGCTCCCTCGGCGTGCCGGACCTGGGCATCACCGGCCTGGATGACGTACTCACCGACGTACGCCGCATTACGGATGTGTGTGACCTGCCGCTGCTGGTGGACGTGGACACCGGTTTCGGCTCCTCGGCGTTCAACGTGGCGCGTACCGTCAAGTCGATGATCAAGTTTGGCGCGGCTGCCATCCATATCGAAGACCAGGTCGGCGCCAAGCGCTGCGGCCATCGCCCGAACAAAGAAATTGTGTCGCAGCAGGAAATGGTCGACCGCATCAAGGCCGCCGTGGATGCGCGCACCGATGACAGCTTTGTGATCATGGCGCGCACCGATGCCCTGGCCGTCGAGGGTTTGGAATCCGCCCTGGAACGCGCCGCCGCCTGCATCGAAGCTGGCGCCGACATGGTGTTTCCGGAGGCCATTACCGAATTGGAGATGTACAAGCTGTTCGCCTCCCGCGTGAAAGCGCCGATCCTGGCCAACATCACCGAGTTTGGCGCCACACCGCTGTACACCACCGAACAGTTGAAATCTGCTGATGTTTCCATCGTGCTGTACCCGCTCTCGGCGTTCCGCGCCATGAACAAGGCCGCCGAAAACGTCTACACCGCGATCCGTCGCGACGGCACCCAACAGAATGTGATCGACACCATGCAAACCCGCATGGAGCTTTACGATCGCATCGACTACCACACCTTCGAGCAGAAGCTCGACGCGCTGTTCGCAGCCAAGAAGTAACGAACGGCCTCCCTAATAAATTCAAGATTGGAGAAAGAACATGGCTGAAGCAAAAGTACTCAGTGGCGCCGGCCTGCGTGGCCAGGTGGCCGGGCAGACCGCACTGTCCACCGTCGGCCAAGCGGGCGCCGGCCTGACCTATCGCGGCTACGACGTGCGTGAACTGGCCGCCGATGCGCAGTTTGAAGAAGTCGCCTACCTGCTGCTGTACGGCGAACTGCCGACCCAGGCCGAGCTGGCGGACTACCGCAAAAAGCTGGGCAAGCTGCGCGACCTGCCCCAAGCGCTCAAGGAAGTGCTGGAACGCATTCCTGCCGACGCCCACCCGATGGACGTGATGCGCACCGGTTGCTCGTTCCTTGGCAATATCGAGCCGGAGAAAGACTTCAGCGTGCAGCGCGACGTCACCGATCGTCTGTTGGCGGCCTTCCCGGCGATCATGTGCTACTGGTATCGCTTCAGCCACGACGGCAAGCGTATCGACTGCGTGACCGACGAGCCGACCATCGGCGGCCATTTCCTGCATCTGTTGCACGGCGAAAAACCGAGCGAGTTGCACGAGAAAGTCATGAACGTGTCGCTGATTCTCTACGCCGAGCACGAATTCAACGCTTCGACCTTCACCGCCCGCGTGTGTGCGTCGACCCTGTCCGATCTCTATTCCTGCGTTACCGCCGCCATCGGTTCCCTGCGCGGTCCGCTGCATGGCGGCGCCAACGAAGCGGCGATGGAGATGATCGAGCGATTCTCGTCGGCTGAAGAAGCCGTCGAAGGCACGCTCGGCATGCTGGCGCGCAAGGATAAGATCATGGGCTTTGGCCACGCGATCTACAAAGACAACGACCCGCGCAATGGAGTGATCAAGGGCTGGTCGAAAAAACTCGCTGACGAGGTGGGTGACAAGGTGTTGTTCCCGGTCTCCGAAGCCATCGACAAAACCATGTGGGAACAGAAGAAGCTGTTTCCCAACGCCGATTTCTACCATGCCTCGGCGTATCACTTCATGGGCATCCCGACCAAGTTGTTCACCCCGATCTTCGTGTGCTCGCGCCTGACTGGCTGGGCCGCGCATGTCTTCGAGCAGCGCGCCAACAACCGCATCATCCGTCCAAGCGCCGAATACACCGGCGTTGAGCAGCGCAAGTTCGTGCCAATCGAACGTCGCTGAATGAAGAGACCGGCGTCTTGAAGTGGTCACCGAATCCAATGTGGGAGCGGGCTTGCTCGCTCCCACATTGGATCGCATTTCACATCAAATCCGCGTCGTCTTTTCCTTTTGTATCTACCGTGACCGAGCCTTGACGATGAACACTGAATTCCGCAAAGCACTCCCCGGCAGCCGCCTCGATTTCTTCGACGCCCGCGCGGCTGTCGAGGCAATCACCCCCGGCGCCTACGCCACCTTGCCCTACACCTCCCGCGTCCTCGCAGAAAACCTGGTGCGTCGTTGCGACCCGGCCACCCTCAACGCGTCCCTGAGCCAACTGATCGAACGCAAGCGCGACCTCGACTTCCCGTGGTTCCCGGCGCGCGTGGTGTGCCACGACATTCTCGGCCAGACCGCCTTGGTCGACCTCGCCGGCTTGCGCGATGCCATCGCCCTGCAAGGCGGTGACCCGGCGCAGGTCAATCCGGTGGTGCCGACCCAACTGATCGTCGACCATTCCCTGGCCGTCGAAGCCGGTGGTTTTGACCCGGACGCGTTCGAGAAAAACCGCGCCATCGAAGACCGTCGCAACGAAGACCGTTTCCACTTTATCGAGTGGACCAAGAAGGCCTTCAAGAACGTCGACGTGATCCCGCCAGGCAACGGCATCATGCACCAGATCAACCTGGAGAAAATGTCCCCGGTGATTCAGGTGCGTGACGGTGTTGCATTCCCCGACACCTGCGTTGGCACCGACAGCCACACCCCGCACGTAGACGCACTGGGTGTGATCGCCATCGGCGTCGGTGGTCTGGAAGCCGAAAGCGTGATGCTCGGTCGCGCCTCGTGGATGCGCCTGCCGGAAAGTGTCGGCGTGGAGCTGACGGGCAAGCTGCAACCCGGCATCACCGCCACCGATATGGTGCTGGCGCTGACCGAGTTCCTGCGTAAGCAAAAAGTGGTCGGCGCGTGGCTGGAGTTTTTCGGCGAGGGCGCCTCAAACCTCACCCTCGGCGACCGTGCGACCATCTCCAACATGGCACCGGAATACGGCGCCACCGCGGCGATGTTCTACATCGATCAACAGACCATCGCTTACCTCAAGCTTACTGGCCGCGAAGACGAACAAGTCACCTTGGTTGAGCAATACGCCCGCCACACTGGCCTGTGGGCCGATGACCTCAAAGGCGCGCAATACGAGCGTGGCCTCACCTTCGACCTGTCCAGCGTTGTGCGCAACATGGCCGGCCCGAGCAACCCGCACGCTCGTGTCGCTACCCGTGACCTGGCGGCCAAAGGTATCTCTGGCCAGTGGGAAGAAGTGCCGGGGCAAATGCCGGACGGCGCGGTAATCATCGCCGCCATCACCAGTTGCACCAACACCAGCAACCCGCGCAACGTCATTGCCGCAGGCCTCTTGGCGCGCAACGCCAACAAACTGGGGCTGGTGCGCAAACCGTGGGTCAAATCGTCCCTGGCTCCCGGTTCGAAAACCGTGGCGATGTACCTCGACGAAGCCGGCTTGACCACTGAATTGGAGCAGCTTGGTTTTGGTGTCGTGGCCTTCGCCTGCACCACCTGCAACGGTATGTCCGGCGCACTCGACCCGGTGATCCAGCAGGAAATCATCGACCGCGACTTGTACGCGACCGCCGTGCTCTCGGGCAACCGCAACTTCGACGGGCGTATTCACCCGTACGCCAAGCAAGCGTTCCTGGCCTCGCCGCCGCTGGTAGTGGCTTACGCGATTGCCGGCACTATCCGTTTCGATATCGAGAAGGACGTGCTCGGCCTCGACGCCAACGGCAAGGACATCCGCCTGCAGGACATCTGGCCGAGCGACGAAGAGATCGACGCGGTGGTCAAGGCCTCGGTCAAGCCGGAGCAGTTCCGCAAGGTCTACATTCCGATGTTCGCGATCCACGAAGACACCGGCCCGAAAGTCGCGCCGCTGTATGACTGGCGCCCGCAGAGCACCTATATCCGCCGTCCGCCGTATTGGGAAGGCGCGCTGGCCGGCGCGCGCCCGCTCAAGGGCATGCGCCCGCTGGCGGTGCTGCCGGACAACATCACCACTGACCACCTGTCGCCGTCCAACGCAATCATGCTCGACAGCGCCGCCGGCGAATACCTGGCGAAAATGGGCTTGCCGGAAGTCGACTTCAACTCTTACGCGACGCATCGTGGCGACCACTTGACTGCGCAGCGCGCGACTTTTGCCAACCCGAAACTGTTCAACGAAATGGTTGTTGAGAACGGCAAGGTCAAGCAGGGATCTCTGGCGCGCATCGAGCCGGAAGGCCAGGTCACGCGGATGTGGGAAGCCATCGAAACCTACATGGAGCGCAAGCAGCCGCTGATCATCATCGCCGGCGCCGACTACGGCCAGGGCTCGTCCCGCGACTGGGCGGCCAAGGGCGTGCGACTGGCCGGTGTGGAAGCGATTGCCGCCGAGGGCTTCGAGCGTATCCACCGCACCAACCTGGTGGGCATGGGCGTGTTGCCGCTGGAGTTCCTGCCGGGCACGGATCGCCATACGCTGAAGATCGACGGCAGCGAGACCTACGACGTGGTCGGTGCGCGCACCCCGCGTGCCACGCTGACATTGGTGATCAACCGCAAGAATGGCGAACGTGTCGAAGTGCCGGTGACCTGCCGCCTGGACACCGCCGAAGAAGTGTCGATCTACGAGGCGGGCGGCGTGTTGCAGCGTTTTGCCCAGGACTTCCTGGAATCGGCGGCGACCGCCTGAGGGGTAACCATGGCACACGTAGCGCAAATCAAGATCCCCGCCACCTACATGCGTGGCGGCACCAGCAAGGGTGTATTTTTCAGCCTCCAGGACCTGCCCGAAGCGGCGCAGGTACCGGGCGCTGCGCGGGATGCCCTGTTGCTGCGGGTGATCGGTAGCCCCGATCCCTATGACAAGCAGATCGACGGTATGGGCGGTGCCACGTCCAGCACCAGCAAAACCGTGATCCTGGCCAAAAGCACCCGCGCTGAGCATGACGTGGACTACCTGTTCGGCCAGGTCTCCATCGACAAACCCTTCGTCGACTGGAGCGGCAACTGCGGCAACCTGTCGGCGGCAGTCGGCGCCTTCGCCATCAGCGCCGGTTTGGTTGACTCCGCCCGCGTGCCCCGTAACGGCGTGGCCGTGGTGCGCGTGTGGCAGGCGAATATCGGCAAGACCATCATCGCCCACGTGCCGATCACCGACGGCGCTGTGCAGGAAACCGGCGACTTCGAACTGGACGGCGTGACCTTCCCGGCAGCCGAGGTGCAGTTGGAGTTCATGGACCCGGCGGCGGACGAGGAGGGCGGTGGTGGCTCGATGTTCCCCACTGGCAACCTGGTGGATGACCTGGAAGTACCCGGTGTCGGCACCTTCAAGGCGACGCTGATCAATGCCGGCATCCCGACGATTTTCATCAACGCTGAAGACCTCGGCTACACCGGTACCGAACTGCAAGGCGCAATCAACAGCGATCCGAAAGCGTTGGCCATGTTCGAAACCGTGCGGGCCTACGGCGCGTTGCGCATGGGCCTGATCAAACACCTGGACGAAGCCGCGCAGCGCCAGCACACGCCGAAGCTGGCGTTTGTGGCCAAGCCTGCGGATTACGTGGCCTCCAGCGCAAAGACGATCAAGGCCGACGATGTGGACTTGCTGGTGCGTGCGCTGTCCATGGGCAAGCTGCACCACGCGATGATGGGCACGGCGGCGGTGGCGATTGGCACCGCGGCGGCCATTTCCGGGACCTTGGTCAACCTCGCAGCCGGTGGTATCGAGCGTAACGCCGTGCGGTTTGGGCATCCGTCCGGCACCTTGCGTGTCGGGGCCGAAGCCACTCAAGTGAACGGCGAATGGATTGTTAAGAAAGCCATCATGAGCCGTAGCGCACGGGTGCTGATGGAAGGCTTTGTACGCGTGCCTGGAGACGCGTTCTAACCCCCAACACAGACCCCACAGGGTAAGTGGTGCATTACGCATATAGGCAGGCAACCAGACCGGCCGCAACCCGATCAACCGTGACCCCGAGGACTACCCCCCAACCATTTTTTGGAGCACTGCCATGAGCGCCAACGTCGACCAGAACAACCGCCCCGACTACGACCAGGTCCTGCAGGACATCGCCGACTATGTCCTCAACTACCGGATCGACTCGCAGGACGCATTGGACACAGCCCGCCACTGCTTGATGGACACATTAGGTTGCGGCCTGCTGGCCTTGCGCTTCCCCGAGTGCACCAAGCACCTGGGGCCGATCGTCGAGGGCACGGTGGTGCCGTTTGGCGCGCGGGTGCCGGGGACGTCGTTCCGGCTGGACCCGGTCAAGGCGGCGTGGGACATCGGTTGCATCGTGCGTTGGCTCGACTACAACGACACCTGGCTCGCCGCCGAATGGGGTCACCCTTCGGATAACCTCGGCGGCATCCTCGCCGTCGCCGATCACCTGTCGCAAAAACGCGTGGCCAATGGCGACGCACCGCTGACAGTTCGCACCGTGCTGGAAGCGATGATCATGGCCCACGAAATCCAGGGCGTGATTGCCCTGGAAAACTCGTTCAACCGCGTCGGCCTAGACCATGTGCTGTTGGTAAAAGTCGCCTCCACGGCCGTCACCGCCAAGCTGATGGGCGCCAACCGGGAGCAGTTGCTTGCGGCGTTGTCCCATGCGTTTGTCGATGGGCAGGCGTTGCGCACTTATCGGCATGCGCCGAACGCCGGGTCGCGCAAATCCTGGGCGGCAGGGGATGCGTCGAGTCGGGGTGTGCGGCTGGCGCATATCGCGTTGCGTGGCGAGATGGGTATTCCCAGCGTATTGAGCGCGCCGCAGTGGGGGTTCTACGACGTGCTGTTCAGCCACACCAACAAGGACCTGATGCTCAAGCCGGAGGACAACCGCGCGTTCAGCCTGTCCCAGCCCTACGGCACTTATGTGATGGAGAACGTGCTGTTCAAGATCAGCTTCCCGGCAGAGTTCCACGCGCAAACGGCCTGTGAGGCGGCGGTGACCTTGCATCCATTGGTGAAAGATCGCCTGCATGAAATCGAGCGTATCGTTATTACCACCCATGAGTCGGCGATTCGCATTATCTCCAAGGTCGGCCAACTGGCGAATGCAGCGGACCGTGACCATTGCCTGCAATACATGACTGCGGTGCCGCTGGCCTTCGGCAATCTGGTGGCCGAGCAGTACGAAGATGAATTCCACGCCGCGCATCCAATTATCGATCAGTTGCGGCAAAAAATGGTCATTGTCGAAGACCCGCGCTACAGCCGTGAATACCTGGAGGCCGACAAGCGCTCCATCGCCAACGCCGTTCAGGTGTTCTTCACGGATGGCAGCAGCACTGAGCAGGTGGCGGTTGAGTACCCGATTGGGCATCGCCGGCGCCGAGTGGATGGCATTCCCTTGCTGGAAGACAAGTTCAAGGCCAACCTGGCTACGCGGTTTACTGCACAGCGCTGTGGCGAGATTGTTGCGTTGTGCAAGGACCAGGCGCGGCTTGAGGCGATGCCCGTGAATCGGTTCGTGGACCTGTTCGTGATCTGATTGGCACTACGTATTCATCGGTGGAAACCCTATCAGTGATCTTTATTGTCAGTGCTATCAAGTCAGGGCCAGAGGTCATTCGAACCGTAAAATAACTCGGCGGTTGTGCTTGCTCTTCTTCTCGATCTTCTCGCAAAACACCCGGCCGATTTCTTCGGTGTTGGTCACATGCGTGCCCCCACACGGCTGGATATCGATACCGGCAATTTCAATCACCCGGACCGAGCCCTGAATCACCGGCGGAGCCACCGCCTGGGTGCGGGTGATCTGCAGCAAGGTGGCGTACTCCGAGGCCGGCATCGACAGGGTTTTCACCGCGTGAGCCTGTTCAATCAGCGCATTGAGGTCGCGGGTGATGGTGTCTTTATCGAGGGTCATTTCCGGCAGGTCGAAATCCAGGCGCCCCTTGTCCGCGCTGATGCTGCATCCCGTTACCGGTGCGTCGATGATCGAGCACAACAGGTGCAGGCAGGTGTGCATTTTCATGTGCTGGTAACGGCGATCCCAATCGAGTCCGGCGTCCACCTGCACCCCGGCGACCAGTTGCTCGGGGCAGTATTCCACCTGATGCCAGATGATCGAGCGCAGCACCGGGTCGCGCACCGTGCCCGTCACTTCGACCCGCGTACCGTCCGCCAGTGTGAGGTGGCCGGTGTCGCCTGGCTGCCCGCCACCCGTGGGATAGAACAGCGTGTGCTCGAGGGCAATGCCGTGTTCGCTGACGGCAATCACCCGTGCGCTGAAAGCATTCTGGTAGGGCGCGCTGTCGAACAGCGCCAGGGTTTCCATGGTGTGCACAGACATGTTCAACCTCGTACGATCAGTGGGCTGGCTTGCAGCAGGGAACGCACCATTGCACTCAAGCCAGGAGGTGAGAGCAGGGTTATTTCAAATTCGGGGCCGCAGACCTTCAGGTTCAGTGGCAAGCGCGGCAATGGGTTGCCCGACTCCACCCGGTGCAACCGGAACTGCAGGTGGTGACGCTCTTTTACCGTGGGCTCCAGCATTAGGCCCTGCAAGGGGTGAAAGTCGGCGTCCAGCACCGTCACCTTGTGGCTGGCATTGATCTCGCCAACCACATGTAACCGCTCATCCAGGGCGAAGGCGCCGAGGTAGTTGCTGTGGTCCGACTCATCGTTCTTTTGCAGTTGGATCTGGTTCACCACCTTCACTTTGGTGCCAGCGGGAACGTCCTGCGTGATCACGCAGGATGGGCTGATAAATACGTTGTCACCGATCAGTACATAGCCCAGCACGCGGGCGCCGGAGCCGACTTCGACGTTATTGCCCAGGCGCGGGTGGCGCTTGCCGTCGGGGTTGTTGGCGATGCCACGGGCGCCCAGGGTGACGCCGCAGAGGATGTAGCAGTCGTTGCCAATCTCGCAGGTTTCGCCGATCACCGTGCCGTAGCCGTGGTCCAGCACGAAGCGTCGGCCGATCCGCGCTGCCGGGTGAATCTCGGCGCCGGAGAGCACTTTGCCCTGGTTACTGAGCTTGAGCGCGATGCGGGAAAACATCCCGTTGGTCTGGTCGGGAAAGTTCCACACCAAGTGTGCCAGCCGGTAATACAGCACCGCCTTGAACGAAGCGTAGGACTCCAGGATCAGCTCGCCACGCCCACGTGATGCCGGATCGCGGTAGGCGTAGGCGATCAGGTCCTCGGCCACTGCCTGGGCGGCATTCTGGATCAACGGTGCCAGGTGCGGTTCCAGCTGTTTCATTTGCACGGGTGTGAGGGTCTTGATGAGGTGAGTGATCAACTCATCGTGCAACTGTTGCATGTCGATAAAGCCGCCCATAGAGGCACCCCCGCGTTCTGGATGGTTGGAAAACCGATTATTCGAAACTCGGCAGGTAGCTGTCGGCATTGTCGTAGACCATGGTCAACACCACCGTTTCGGGCGGCAGTTCGGGGGCAAGCTTGGCGATGGCCACCATGCTGGCGGCGGAAGACAGGCCCAGGCTGATGGCGTCGGTGCGCATGATGCGTTTCATCATGTCGATGCATTCCTGACGCGAGACCTTGAGCATGCCGTCGATCACGCCCAGGTTGAGGATGCTTGGTATCAGGCCAATCGACAGGCCCTGGATGTGGTGCGGCGCGTGCTGGTTTTTCAGCAGGTCACATTCTTCCGGTTCCACGCCCATGACGCGAAGGGCTGGCCAGGCAGCTTTCAGGGTTTCGCCGATGCCGGTGATATGCCCACCGGTGCCGATGCCGCTGACAAAATAGTCTGCGCGTTGCTCGCCAAAGGCGCGGAGGATTTCTGGTGCAGTGGTGTCGCGATGAGTCTGTGGGTTAGCGCCGTTGCGCTGCTGGTTGAGCATCACATAGCTGGGGTTTTCCAGCTGCAGCTCCATGCACTTTTCGCCGTGGGAGTTGTTACCCAGGCGACTGTCCGACAGCACCACCTTGGCTCCGTACAAACGCAGCAACTTCTGTTTTTCGGGGCTGTAGTTGTCGGGGATCACCAGCACGACTTTGTAGCCCAGCACATTGCCGGCCATTACCAGGCCAATGCCGGTATTGCCGCCGCTGGGCTCGATGATGGTTTGCCCGGAGTCGCGGATCAGCACACCCCGGCGCTCGGCGTCGAGGATCATGCCCAACGCGATGCGCGCCTTGTGGCTGCCGCCCGGGTTTAGGGATTCCAGCTTGGCGTAGACCTCGACGCCGAGGTCTTCGGAAAACTGCGCCAGGCGCACGATTGGCGTATGGCCGATCACGTCGAGAATGGAGTTATGCAACATCAGTCAGCCCCCGGCTCAGTACAAAGGCATGTCGGGTTCGACGTCGCGAACCCAGTGTTTCATGCCGCCTTGCAGGACTTTGGTGTTAGCGAAGCCGGCTGCCAGCAAGGTACTGGCGGCTTGTTCGGCCCGGGTTCCGGCGTAGCAGATCAAATAGTGGGTGTTGTCCCGACTGAGGCTGTCGAGGTGCCCGTCCAGTTCGGCGAGGGGGATATGCACCACGCCCGGCAATTTGCACACTTCCAGTTCGCTGGCGTCACGCACGTCCACCAGTACGTCGGCGCTGCGCGGGTGGTCGAGCAGTTGCTTGAGCACGCGGGGCTTGATATAGCGTTCTTCGGCCAGTGAAGGCTTGTTCGGCACTGCGTCGGCGCAGACCGTTGGAGTGTGGGCCTGGCTGTGGCGCAGTTCCGAGCAGCACGGGCAATCAGCGCGGCGCTTGAAGCGGATCTCGCTGAACTTCATCGCCAGCGCATCAAAACGCATCAAGCGGCCGGACAAAGGCTCGCCAATGCCGATCAATAGCTTGATGGCCTCGGTCGCCTGGATCATCCCAACCACGCCGGGCAGTACGCCGATCACGCCCCCGGCGCTGCAATTGGGGGCCAGTTCGGCCGGCGGCGCGCTGGGGAACAGGCAGCGGTAGCACGGGCCGCCTTTGTAGTTGAGCACGCTGATCTGCCCGTCGAAGCGGTAGATGGCGCCGTACACCAAGGGCTTGCCGAGTTGCACGCAGGCGTCGTTGACCAAATAGCGGGTGTCGAAATTGTCGGTGCCGTCGATCACCAGGTCGTAGGCGCCCACCAGTTCCAGGGCGTTGTCGGCATTCAGGGCGGTGTCGTGGGCATTGATCTGGATATGACTGTTGAGGTCTTGCAGGCGCTGCTTGGCGGATTCGACCTTTGGCATACCCAATGTGCTGTTGCCGTGGACGATCTGGCGTTGCAGGTTGCTGCTTTCCACCACATCGAAGTCCACCAGCCCCAGGGTGCCGATGCCGGCGGCTGCCAGGTACAGGCTGATCGGCGAACCCAGGCCACCGGTGCCGATAATCAGCACCTTGGCTTTCTTGAGGTTCAACTGACCTTCGCGACCGACACCCGGTAGGGTGATGTGGCGCACATAGCGCTGTACTTCCTCGTTGCTCAAAGCGTCGACGTCGATGCCGCCCGACGTGGCGAGCAGTACTTCGATTCTGGCTTTTTCAGGCAGCCGTTCATCGGCACCAATCAGCTCCTCCTCAGCGGTAAACAGGAAGTGTTCCTTGAGCTGGTTGTTCTTCTCGTGAAACAGGTGCGGACGCAATTGCGGGTGGCTGCCGCAGAGGTTTTCAATGACTTCGCGCAATGTCGATCCGGTGCCCTCGAGGGTCGATTCCGGCAGCTTGGCCACGCGAACCAGAATGTCAGGGAAAGAGACAGCGTTCATGGACAACTCCGTGTGCAGGTCGTTGAAAGGTTTAAGGGCGAAATGCTTGCCATCCCAGGCAAACAGCTTGGAGCCCAGGGCCTGGCCCTGGCGAACGTCTACCACCAGGTAGCTGACGGGGTAGATCGGCTCGCCCATGAACAGCGCCTTGTCCTGGTCTTCGTCGCTGAAATAGGCACCCACATCCGGATGGGAGTGGTAGATCACCACCACCGGGTTGTCGCTGCGAAACGCCTTGTTCATCAGCAGGGTGTCGGCCACCGAAAACGTGTAGCCATTGGCCGCGCTGCGCGGGTACATCTCGGGGTTCTTGCGGTGCAGCTCATTCTGGATATTGTTGCCCAGGTACACGCTGCCGTCGGCGAAGACAAAACCACAGCATTCCTCGGGGTAGCTGCGGCTGGCGTGGGCGTAAATCTGTTCCAGGGCTTTTGGGCGGAGGACGTCCATGTTTCTCTCGCGTTGCTCATGTTGATGGGAAAGGAGGGTCAATTTTTCTTGGCCATGAGTTTCTCGATGGGCAATTTGGTGATCGCAAAGCCGGCCAGCAGAATGGCCGAATACAGCATCAGGTCGCGGGAAATCGCCAAGCCTTCGTACCAGGCGCCGATGATCACCGCGAACACCGGAAAGATGATGAACACGAACGACAGGATGATCGGGCTCAAGCGCTTGAGCAGCATGAAGTACACGATGAACCCACCCACTGAAGCCACCAGCCCCAGGTAGAACAGGGCACTCCAGGAGCGCAGGGTGATGTCTTCGAATGTCGGTGTTTCAAACCACAGCCCGGCGACGAACAGCATCATCCCGGCAATGCCGATGGGCAGAGTGTTGTAGGTGATAACGCTGATGGCGCTGCCTTTTTGCTTGGTAATCACGTAGCACAAGGCATGCATGATTGCCGCGGTCAGGATCGCCAGGACGCCAAAGAACTCCGCGTGGTCCAGGTGCAGGCCCTGGCTCTTGATGATCATGTAGAGGCTGCCGAAGCCGATACCGATGCCGACCACCTGGGAAAAGTAGATACGTTCGCGCAGGAACAGCGCGGAGAAAATCAGGATGAATACCGGCATGCAGCTGAATAACAAAGCGGTGAGGCCGGACGAGACATGCATCTCGCCGTAGTTGAGCAGGTAGTAGGGCACGCTGAAGTAGGACAAGGTCACGAACACGAAGAACCAGCGGCTCTCACGTGGAAACAGGATCGGCTCGCGACGCACCATGGCAAAACACAGGAACAGCGGGAAGGCGATGAGGAAGCGCAAACCGGCGGAGGTCAGTGGCGGAACGCTCTCCACGGCAATCTTGATCCCCAGCCAGGTTGTGCCCCAGCTCAGGCACACGATCAGGAACATCACGCTGGTGACCAAGCCGGCCAACCACTGTTTTTGGGGTTTTGTCTTGGCAGTGTTTTCGAGAACGGCGGACATTGGCATCGTTTATTGCTTCCCTGAGCCGGAATTGAACTCTATATTGAGCGTGTAATGAGTTGTAAAATTCGGCGATTGAACCCGTAAAAGCACACTATTAGGGCGAAAGATGGCTGTCAAAACAAATATTGACATGGTGTCAATTATGCGTGAGGGGTTGTCCAGCGGGCAGGGCGTGAAGTACAAGCGCCTGTCCGATGTCATGGAACGGGGCATCCTCGAAGGCTTGATTGAGCCGGGACGAAAACTGCCGCCCCATCGGGTGCTTTCCGACAATCTTGGCGTCACCATCGGCACTATCAGCCGCGCTTACGGCGAGCTGGAACGTCTGGGGTTGGTTGTCGCGCGGGTCGGTGACGGCACGTTCGTGCGCAAGCGTGGGATGGAGCGCCAGCGCGATGAAGGTTTTCGCAACTTCAGCGAAGAGCCGCGCCAGTTTTTCGACATGAGCCGCAACATGCACATCCCAGGGCAGGAAACGCTGTTTCTGGCCCAGAGCTTCCAAACCCTGTCGACCAACGCCAAGTTTCTCCAGGATATCAGTGCCTACACCCCGGACGCCGGCCTGCCGCGCTACCGCGAAGCCGGTGCGCAGTGGCTGGTGCAGCGTGATTTTCATCCGATCCCCGAGCAAGTCATCTGCGTCAACGGCGGCCAGCATGGCTTGCTGTGCTCGATGATGGCGCTGTTGCGGGCCGGCGATACGGTGGTCACCGAACAGCTGACTTACCCCGGTTTGATCACCGCCGCGCGCATGCTGGGTATCCGGTTGATCGGCCTGGAAATGGATGAAGAAGGTGTGCTGCCGAGCGCGCTGGATGAAGTCTGTCGTAATCACCGGGTCTCAGCGCTGTATTGCACGCCGACGATCCAGAACCCGACCACCGCGGTGCTCTCGGTGGCGCGTCGCGAAGCCTTGGTCAGGGTGTGTCGCGAACACAACCTGCTGATTCTTGAGGATGAAGCCCACGGTGTGCTGGTCGAAGACCGACCACCGCCCCTCAGCCATTTCGCCCCCGAGCGTACGATTTTGATCAGTAGCCTGAGCAAGGCGGTGTCGGCCGGGCTACGTGTGGGCTATGTGCATGCGCCGCCGGCGTTGGTCAGCCGTATTTCGGCGGCGCTGCGTTCGACCTGCTGGATGGCCACGCCTGTCACCCTTGAGCTGGCCACCCAGTGGATCGAGAACGGCACGGCGCAATACCTGTTGCGCCAGCAGATCAATGAGATCAGCCGCCGTAAGGCGCTGGTACGCGATCTTCTGGCGGGCCTGGAATACCGCACCCACCTCAACAGCCCGCATTTCTGGATTGAAGTGCCGGAGCCGTGGCGTGCGTCGGAAATCGAGGCGGAGCTCAGGCAGAACAACTACTTGATTGCTACGGCCGAGGCGTTTGCCGTGGGGCAGACGGCGGTGCCGCAATTTATTCGGGCGAGTATCTGTAATACGTCGGGGAATGATCAGTTGTTGCGGGCGGGGTTTGATGCGTTGGCCACCGCGCTGGGGCAGGGGGGAGGAAGGTTTCAGCTATAAGCTATAAGCTATAAGCTCCAAGCCACAAGCTGCAAGACTAGAAGAGCCGATTGGTTCTTTCTTATAGCTTGTAGCTTGTAACTGCTTCACTTGAATCTACGCTCCACCCCTTTCTCCACCAAAATCTTCGCTGAAATCTCTTCCACCGAAAAATGCGTGGAATTGATATGCGCAATATTCTCGCGACGGAACAGATTTTCTACCTCGCGCACCTCGAACTCGCACTGGGCATAGCTGGAGTAGCGGCTATTAGGCTTGCGCTCATTGCGGATCGCAGTGAGGCGGTCCGGATCGATTGTCAGGCCAAACAGCTTATGCGAATGCGCCCGCAGGGCGGCCGGCAGCGTCAGGTGCTCCATGTCATCTTCGGTCAGCGGGTAGTTGGCCGCACGAATGCCGAATTGCATAGCCATGTACAGACAGGTTGGGGTCTTGCCGCAGCGCGAAACGCCCACCAGGATCAGGTCGGCTTTATCGTAATAGTGAGTGCGGGCGCCGTCATCGTTGTCGAGGGCGAAGTTGACGGCCTCGATACGCTCCATATAGTTGGAGTTATGACCAATGGAATGGGACTTTCCTACTGAATAGGAGGAGTGTTCACTCAACTCCTGCTCCAGTGGCGCCAGGAACGTCGAGAAGATGTCGATCATGAAACCATTGGAGGTTGCGAGTATCTCACGGATGTCTTGATTGACGATGGTGTCAAAAATGATCGGCCGAAAGCCGTCTTTTTCAGCCGCCAGATTGATTTGTTGTACCATGGCCCGCGCTTTATCCACGCTGTCGATATAAGGCCGGGTGAATTTGGCGAAGGTATTGTTTTCGAACTGCGCGAGCAGGCTTTGACCCAATGTTTCGGCTGTGATGCCGGTGCCGTCGGAGATAAAGAAAGCAGATCGTTTCATTTGAGCCCTGGGCCTTAAGCTGATGGCGAATCTTGGATATGATAGGCGCGATTTTGCCGTCCCGCAGTGGGCCGCATTCTCACTTATTTTCCAGGTCCAGGCCACAAGCGCTGGCGAATGCTCCTACTGAGCTGCCGGCGTCCTGAGCTTTTCCAACACAGTTAGTGGAGAGATCACCTTGGTAGAGTACGTAGTTTCCCTCGATAAGCTCGGCGTCCATGATGTAGAGCACGTGGGGGGCAAGAACGCATCCCTCGGCGAGATGATCAGTAATCTTGCAGGCGCTGGTGTGTCGGTGCCTGGTGGTTTCGCCACCACGGCCCAGGCTTACCGGGATTTCCTCGAACTGAGCGGCCTCAACGCTCAGATCCACGCCGCGCTGGACGCTCTGGACGTCGATGACGTCAACGCCCTGGCCAAGACCGGCGCCCAGATCCGCCAGTGGATCATGGACGCCGAGTTCCCTGAGAAGCTCAACGAAGAAATACGCGTCGCCTTCGCTGCCCTGTCGGCTGGCAACCCGGACATGGCCGTCGCCGTGCGCTCGTCGGCCACCGCCGAAGACCTGCCAGACGCCTCCTTCGCCGGCCAGCAAGAGACCTTCCTGAACATCCGCGGCGTGGAAAACGTGATCCGCGCGGCCAAGGAAGTGTTCGCCTCGCTGTTCAACGATCGCGCGATTTCCTACCGTGTGCACCAAGGTTTCGACCACAAGCTGGTGGCCTTGTCCGCCGGTGTACAGCGTATGGTCCGTTCGGAAACCGGCACCGCCGGCGTGATGTTCACCCTCGATACCGAATCGGGCTTCCGTGACGTGGTGTTCATCACCGGCGCCTACGGCCTGGGCGAAACCGTTGTACAGGGCGCGGTCAACCCAGACGAATTCTACGTACACAAGCACACCCTTGAAGCCGGCCGTCCGGCCATCTTGCGCCGCAACCTGGGCAGCAAGGCCATCAAGATGATCTACGGCGACGAGGCCAAGGCCGGTCGCTCGGTTAAAACCGTTGATGTCGACAAGGCCGAGCGCGCGCGTTTCTGCCTGACCGACGCTGAAGTCAGCGAACTGGCTAAACAAGCGATGATCATCGAAAAGCACTACAAGTGCCCGATGGACATCGAGTGGGCCAAAGACGGTGACGACGGCAAGCTTTACATCGTGCAGGCCCGTCCGGAAACCGTGAAGAGCCGCACTTCGGCCAATGTCATGGAACGCTACCTGCTGAAAGAAACCGGTACTGTACTGGTGGAAGGCCGTGCCATCGGCCAACGCATCGGCGCCGGCAAGGTGCGGATCATCAAGGACGTGTCCGAAATGGACAAAGTCCAGCCAGGTGACGTACTGGTTTCCGACATGACCGACCCGGACTGGGAACCGGTGATGAAACGCGCCAGCGCCATCGTCACCAACCGGGGCGGGCGTACCTGCCACGCGGCGATCATCGCTCGTGAGCTGGGCATTCCTGCGGTAGTGGGTTGCGGTAACGCCACCCAACTGCTCAAGGACGGCCAGGGCGTGACGGTTTCCTGCGCCGAAGGTGACACCGGCTTTATCTTTGAAGGCGAACTGGGCTTCGATATAAAGCAGAACTCCATCGACGCCATGCCCGACCT
Source organism: Pseudomonas sp. RA_5y_Pfl1_P24 (assembly GCF_963970945.1). Taxonomy (NCBI): domain Bacteria; kingdom Pseudomonadati; phylum Pseudomonadota; class Gammaproteobacteria; order Pseudomonadales; family Pseudomonadaceae; genus Pseudomonas; species Pseudomonas sp. RA_5y_Pfl1_P24. The sequence continues at coordinate 106,974 of NZ_CAXAOJ010000002.1, forward strand.
GCCGTTCAAGATCATGATGAACGTCGGCAACCCGGACCGTGCCTTTGATTTCGCGCAGTTGCCGAACGCCGGCGTTGGCCTGGCCCGCCTGGAGTTCATCATCAACCGCATGATCGGCGTGCACCCCAAGGCCCTGTTGAACTACGACGGCCTGCCGCTGGATATTAAAGAAAGCGTCGACAAGCGCATCGCTGGCTATAACGATCCGGTGGGCTTCTACGTCGAGAAGCTGGTGGAAGGCATCAGCACCCTGGCTGCGGCGTTCTACCCGAAAAAGGTCATCGTGCGCCTGTCGGACTTCAAGTCCAACGAGTACGCCAACCTGATCGGCGGAAAACTCTACGAGCCGGAAGAAGAAAACCCGATGTTGGGTTTCCGTGGCGCCTCGCGTTACATCAGCGAAGCGTTCCGTGACTGCTTCGAGCTCGAATGCCGCGCCCTCAAGCGCGTGCGCAACGAGATGGGCCTGACCAACGTCGAGATCATGGTGCCGTTTGTGCGCACCCTGGGCGAAGCGAGCCAAGTGGTTGACCTGCTGGCGGAAAACGGCCTGTCCCGTGGCGAAAACGGCCTGCGCATCATCATGATGTGCGAACTGCCGTCCAACGCCATCCTGGCTGAAGAGTTCCTGGAATTCTTCGACGGTTTCTCCATCGGCTCCAACGACCTGACCCAGCTGACCCTGGGCCTGGATCGCGACTCCGGGATCATCGCTCACCTGTTCGACGAGCGTAACCCTGCCGTCAAGAAGCTGTTGGCCAATGCTATCCAGGCTTGTAACAAGGCTGGCAAGTACATCGGTATCTGCGGCCAAGGCCCTTCCGATCACCCGGACCTGGCCAAATGGCTGATGGAGCAGGGCATCGAAAGTGTCTCGCTGAACCCTGATTCCGTGCTGGAAACCTGGTTCTTCCTGGCGGAAGGCCAAGCGTCGGCCTAAGGTCGTCACGTCAAAAGTGCCGGTCACCCGCTGAGGGTGACCGGCATTCTTATCTGTGCAGGGCGGAAATCCTTCCGGACGCCGCCCTTTTTTGTGCAAGAGCATTATGCAAAGCAGCAGCAACCTGTTTCCCGTCGCCCTGATCAGCGCTGAACGTCGTGGCGACCTGAGTGAAGATGTGTACCGCCTCAAACCTGGCAACAGCCCCGACGGCACCGTGGAGTTGGCGGTTACCCGTTTGGGCTTGGCCGATGCCTCGGAAAACCGCGGTATTCCGGTTATTTTGTTGCATGGCAGTTTTTCCAATCGGCGCTTCTGGTATTCGCCCAAGGGGATCGGCCTGGGCGCTTATCTGGCGCGCCAGGGCTTTGATGTGTGGATCCCGGAAATGCGTGGCCACGGCTTGTCCAAGCGCAATCATCACTACGCTCGCAACCGCGTCGCGGACTACGCACGCTATGACTTACCGGCCATTGGCGCCTTTGTGCGCGAGCAAAGCCGACAGGTTCCACACTGGATCGGCCACTCCCTGGGGGGGACAAGCTTGGCGGCGGCCTTGGGCGGGCAGCACCTTGGCGCGCCGGCAGTGGCTTCAGTGGCACTGTTTGGCTGTCAGGTCAGTCGCACCCACTGGCCGTTGAAACTCCCCCCGGTGGAATGGACGGGCCGCTTGCTCTTGAAGCGCTTCGGCGAGCTGTCGGGCTCGCGCTTCAAGCGCGGCCCTGAGGACGAACCTGCGGGCGTGTTGATCGAAGCTATGCGCTGGAATGGCCTGTTCGGGCGGTTTGGTGAAGGTAAACACGACTGGTGGAAAGGCTTGGCAAGCGTCGATGTGCCGCTGCTGGCTGTCAGTGCTGCCGGGGATCATCAAGACCCCGACTGGGCCTGCCGCAAGTTGTTTGAGCAAGTCGGCTCCGAGCACCGCCAATACTTGTGCCTGGGCCGCCAGCGGGGGTTTAGCGGGGATTTCGGGCATGTGGAAATGCTCGTCAGCAAAGCCGCGCAGGTCGAAGTGTGGCCATTGGTGGCGCAGTGGCTGAAAGATCCGCTCACACCCTTGTCTGGCGCGCAAGCCGAGGTATTGGCCGAGGCTTGAAGGAGCGCTCTGCCAAGGGCGTTTCACTCGTGTGTGGTTGCGGCTAAGATATGACGCGTCAAACGCTTCTGGTCATATTCAGTCGCGCAGTGGCTATTGCGTTGCGGCGAAGCGGATGGGATGTTTCGCACCTGCTTTGCCTGGCGCTTCTTTCGAAAGACACCTCTTTGACAGAAAGGAATTTTTCAATGAACCATTACGTGACTCCCGACCTGTGCGACGCCTACCCGGATCTGGTGCAAGTGCTTGAGCCGATGTTCAGCAATTTCGGCGGACGAGATTCGTTTGGCGGCGAGATTGTCACCGTCAAATGCTTCGAAGATAACTCCCTGGTCAAGGAACAAGCCGACCAGCCTGGCGCTGGCAAGGTGCTGGTGGTCGACGGGGGTGGTTCGCTGCGCCGCGCGCTGCTGGGCGACATGATTGCCGAGAAAGCCGCGAAAAACGGCTGGGAAGGCCTGGTGATCTACGGCTGCATCCGTGACGTCGATGTGATCGCCCAGACCGACCTGGGTGTTCAGGCTCTGGCCAGCCATCCGATGAAGACCGACAAACGCGGTATCGGTGACCTGAACGTAGTGGTCACGTTTGCAGGCGTGACGTTTCGCCCGGGTGAATACGTATACGCCGATAACAACGGCGTGATCGTTTCACCCAGTCCGCTGAAAATGCCTGAATAAGACAGGAGTGAGGATGTTCGAGGAAGAAAACGCGCAATGGGGGCTGGTGCATGCCCTGGTGCTGGACGGTAAAGGCGGTGCGCGTTCGATTGCCCGGACTGAACTCGATGATTTGCAACTGCAGCCCCAGGAAAGCCTCTGGCTGCATTGGGATCGCAGCCACCCGCAAACCCAGACCTGGCTACGTAAATCCAGTGGGTTGAGTGAATTCGCCTGTGACCTGTTGCTGGAGGAAAACACCCGGCCGCGCCTGTTGCCGCTGCCGGACTCGGAATTGCTGTTGTTCCTGCGTGGGGTCAACCTCAACCCGGGCGCAGAACCGGAAGATATGGTTTCGGTGCGTATTTTCGCGGCGGCCAGTCGTGTGATTTCCCTGCGATTGCGCCCGTTGCGCGCCACTGATGAGTTGCTGGTGCAATTGGCGGACGGTAAGGGGCCTAGAACCGCGTCGGAACTCATCCTTTATATGGCGCAGTACTTGACCCATAAAGTACAGGATTTGGTCGCCGACCTGTCGGAAGTCGTCGACGCCGAGGAAGAAAAACTCGATACCGACGAACGGTATACCCCGGAACATGGCAGCGTTCTGCAGATCCGCCGGCGAGCGGCCGGGCTGAAGCGATTCCTCGCGCCGCAGCGGGATATTTTTGCCCAGCTCACACGCATCAAATTACCCTGGTTCTGCGATGACGATGCCGACTACTGGAACGAATTGAACAACAGCCTGACCCGTTACTTGGAAGAGCTCGAATTGACCCGAGAGCGCGTGGGGCTTGTGCTTGAGGCCGAAGATCGGCGCTTGAGCGTGCGTATGAACCGCACCATGTACCGCTTCGGGATCATTACCGGGATCTTCCTGCCGATGAGTTTTCTCACCGGTCTGCTGGGTATAAATGTGGGGGGTATTCCGTTCTCCGCCAGCCCCTATGGATTCATGATTGCGTGCCTGTTGATGGCCTCGGTTGCGCTCGGCCAGTGGTGGCTTTTTCGACGGTTGCGCTGGGTTTGAGCTGAATATGAGCTGAACGTAGGAAAGGTCGTATGTGACCCCGAGAATTTTACCCTCGTCTTTTAAAACACTTGCGAGAGGTCTTTATGCACGATCCGTTCGAACAGTCTTTGCGTGACATGCTCAATGCCTCGCCGTCCAACCGCGACGACGATGCTTGCCTGGGCCGCGTGTTGAAAACCGCCAACCGTCAGGTGGGTGCGGGTGACCTGTTCGGTCTGCTCGGTCGCTGGGTTCCGGCATTGATGATGGCCCTGAACAACGGTTCGGCCCACGTATCGCCGGTTTCCCGTCGTAAACCTCTTGCTCGCACTGCTGATAAGGCTGATTGAATATGGAACTTGATCTCTGGACCCAGAGCCTGGTCACCGCGATGACCGCATTGTGGACTAAGGTGGCGAACTTCATTCCCAACCTGTTTGGCGCACTGGTACTGGTACTGCTGGGCTTTGTCGTGGCCAAGTTGCTCGACACTCTGCTGTCCAAATTGCTTGCAAAACTGGGCCTCGACCGCTTGATGGCAGGCACTGGCCTGACTAAGCTGCTGGGCCGCGCGGGGCTGCAGGTGCCGATCTCCACATTGATCGGCAAAATCGTTTATTGGTTTGTTTTGTTGATTTTCCTGGTTTCTGCGGCTCAATCCCTTGGGCTTGAGCGAGTATCAGCTACGCTCGACATGCTGGCGCTGTATTTGCCGAAAGTTTTCGGCGGCGCGCTGGTATTGCTGGTAGGCGTTTTGCTGGCGCAATTGGCCAATGGGCTGGTGCGTGGCGCCGCTGAAGGTGTGGGGTTGGACTATGCCGCCGGTCTTGGGCGAATCGCTCAGGGACTGGTAATCATCATCAGTATTTCGGTCGCGATCAGCCAGTTGGAGGTCAAGACTGACCTGCTCAACCACGTGATTGTGATTGTTTTGATTACCGTTGGTCTGGCCGTTGCGCTGGCCATGGGCTTGGGAAGCCGGGAAATTGCCAGTCAGATTCTTGCGGGAATCTATGTGCGTGAGCTGTATCAGGTAGGGCAACAGGTGCGTGTGGGCGAGGTCGAAGGGCAAATCGAAGAGATCGGCACAGTCAAGACGACAGTACTCACCGATGACGGCGACCTGGTGTCGTTGTCCAATCGGATTCTCCTCGAGCAGCAGGTCAGTAGCCGCTAATCCGGAAAACCCTGCTAATGTACGCCGCCGCGAACCCGGCTGACCGGGCAGTGGCGGACATTGACCTGACTGTCGGCACGACTTGTTTTGAATAAAGCCCAAACGCTGTCCACGCGCTATGACCCCCGTGAGCTCTCTGATGAGGAGCTGGTCGCGCGCGCGCACACGGAGCTGTTTCACGTAACTCGTGCGTATGAAGAATTGATGCGCAGATATCAACGCACTCTGTTCAACGTTTGTTCAAGGTATTTAGGGAACGATAGAGATGCGGATGATGTCTGTCAGGAAGTGATGCTCAAGGTGCTGTACGGCTTAAAGAACTTCGAGGGCAAATCGAAGTTCAAAACGTGGCTGTATAGCATCACCTACAACGAGTGCATCACGCAGTATCGGAAGGAACGGCGAAAGCGTCGCTTGATGGACGCCTTGAGTCTTGACCCCCTTGAGGAGGCGTCTGAAGAGAAGGCGCCGGCACCCGAGGAGAAGGGCGGACTTGATCGCTGGTTGGTGTATGTGAACCCGATTGACCGCGAAATTCTGGTGCTACGATTTGTCGCAGAGCTGGAATTTCAGGAAATCGCTGACATCATGCACATGGGTTTGAGTGCTACAAAAATGCGTTACAAACGTGCTCTTGATAAATTACGTGAGAAATTTGCGGGCGAGACTGAAACTTAGTGCGTGGCAAATATCTCTTACGTGTAGGCAAGTTCTGTTAGACTTGTCGCCGAGTTGTCCCCCGGTTTGTGGGACTGCTTTACAATCACCAGATGGGGATTTAACGGATGAAACTGAAAAACACCTTGGGCTTGGCCATTGGTTCTCTTATTGCCGCTACTTCTTTCGGCGTTCTGGCACAAGGCCAAGGCGCAGTTGAAGGCGAGCTGTTCTACAAGAAGCAGTACAACGATAGCGTCAAGCACATCGAAGACGGCTTCAATCCTGGCGCTCGCATCGGTTACTTCCTGACCGACGACCTGTCCTTGAACCTGTCGTACGACAAGACCAACCACACCCGTTCGAACGACGGTACTGGTAGCCAGAAGATCAAAGGCGACACCGGCAGCCTGGTTGCCCAGTATCACTTCGGTCAAGCTGGCGTAGACAGCCTGCGTCCGTACGTAGAAGGCGGTTTCGGCCACCAGAGCCGTACCAACGTTCTGGCTGACGGCCACAGCGGTCGCGACCAGACCACTTTCGCTACCGTTGGTACTGGCGTGAAGTACTACTTCACCAACAACCTGTACGCTCGTGCCGGTGTTGAAGCTGACTACGGTCTGGACAACGGCAAGTGGGACTACTCCGCACTGGTCGGCCTGGGCGTGAACTTCGGCGGTAACGCTGGCGCAGCAGCTCCAGCTCCTACCCCAGCACCAGCTCCAGAGCCAACTCCAGAGCCAGAAGCTCCAGTTGCTCAGGTTGTTCGTGTTGAGCTGGACGTTAAGTTCGACTTCGACAAGGCCGTTGTTAAGCCTAACAGCTACAGCGACGTTAAAAACCTGGCCGACTTCATGGCTCAGTACCCAGCTACCAACGTAGAAGTTGCTGGTCACACTGACTCCGTAGGTCCAGACGCTTACAACCAGAAGCTGTCCCAGCGTCGTGCTGACGCTGTTAAGCAAGTCCTGGTTAAAGACGGCGTTGCTCCAAGCCGTGTAACCGCAGTAGGTTACGGCGAATCCCGCCCAGTTGCTGACAACGCAACTGAAGCTGGTCGCGCTGTTAACCGTCGCGTAGAAGCGTCGGTTGAAGCTACCGCTCAGTAATTACTGAGTTGTAGAAAAAAGCCCGGCTTAGGCCGGGCTTTTTTTCGCCTGTGATTTGCCTCAGGCGCTGGCTGCATCTGCCAGGCAAACAGCCTGTTCGGTGGCGGCAACGCGGCCGATCACCAGGATTGCCGGGCTCTTCAGGGCAAACGCACGGGCGTCCTCATGCATATGGGACAGATCGCTGCGGCACTCCCTTTGTTGCGGCAACGATGCATTTTCGATCATCGCCACCGGCATATCCGGCATCATCCCGCCATCCAGTAATTGCTGGCGAATCTCCTCCAGTTTCGCCACGCCCATATACACCACCAAGGTTGTCCCGCCCTCTGCCAGGGCACGCCAATTCAGGCTGCTGTCGTCCTGAGTATGTGCCGTGACCAGGGTCACGCCACGGCTTACCCCGCGCAACGTCAACGGAACCGCGCAATTCGTGGCGCCGGCCAGGCCCGCGGTAATCCCGTTGACCAATTCCACCTCGATGCCTCGCTCACGCAACCACACCGCTTCTTCACCGCCGCGCCCGAAAATGCACGGGTCGCCACCCTTGAGCCGCACTACGCATTTGCCCTGGCGCGCATAACGCAGCATCAGGCGGTGGATAAAAGCCTGCGGAGTCGAGCGGCAGCCACCGCGTTTCCCCACGATAATCACCCGCGCTTCGGCACAGTGTTCCAGCACCGCCGGGTTTACCAGATCATCGACCAGTACCACATCGGCTTCGCGCATGGCCCGAACGGCCTTGAGGGTCAACAGTTCCGGGTCACCGGGACCTGCGCCTACCAGCCAGACTTTTGCGTTCATAGGTTTTTCCTCGTCCAGGGATGACGTCAGCTGTGAAAGAGTGAGTACAACAGCACCAGGTTGATCAGCATTGAGATCAACCCCAGCGCGCGCCAGACCTTCAAGGGTTCACGCTCCAGCAACGGCCTGGGGCGGATGCTCAGTTCCTGCCGGTCAGCCTGGTCCAGCACCCGCAACCACTCTTCGGCGGTTTCATAGCGGTGTGACGGATTCGCAGCCACGGCCCGTTCCAGGCTGAGGGGCAACCAATCCGGCAGATCGGGGCGATAGCGGCTGGCGCTGACAGGGTGGGTGAACCTTGGCCGTTGGAAAGCTTCGATTTCACCGTAGGGGTAATGCCCAGTCAGCAAGTAATACAGGGTGACGCCGACGCTGTATAAATCCTGTTGGGCTGTAGGACGGTCGCCATTGAATGCCTCCGGTGCGATGAAGCTTGGCGTGCCCGGCAGCACATGGGCATGGTCTTCCGACAGGCCTGGGCAGTACGCCAGGCCGAAATCCAGCACCCGCAGTTCGCCGTCGTCCCCCAGCAGGAGGTTTTCCGGCTTGATATCACGGTGCAGAATCTGCCGCCGATGCAGCATGCCCACCGCACGCAGCAAGCGTTCGGCCATCGATTGCCATTGCGCCAGGGGCAATGGACCTTGGCGCTGGAACCGTTCAGCCAGGGTTTCTCCGGAATATTCACGCATCACGTAGTACAGATGCTGGCGCTCGCTGGCGACGTGGACTTCAGGAAACGCCCGCCCTGCAACCCGCCTTAAAAACCATTCCTCCGACAGCAACGCCTGGCCGGCGTCGCGATCATCGTCATGGCTCAACGGCAGTGTTTTCAGCAGCCAGGGTTGCTGCTGGGCGTCCCTTACCCGGTATAACAACGACTGGCGGCTTTGCGCCAGTACGGTTTCCACCTGCCAGCCTTCGAAGTGTTGCCCGTCTTTCAGCGGTGGTGGCAGGGGCCATTGCTGCAACTGTACCAAGGCATCGCCGAGCGTGGCTGCGCCGAGGCTGTCGATGCGCACCAGCAGGGCGCTGGCATTGTCCTGGCTACCGGCCAGGTGTGCGGCGCTCACCAGCGTATTGACTGCCAGATCCAGGTCCGTTTGCTCGCGCAAAATCGCGCGGATGCTCTGATCACCCAGGGTTGCCCACACGCCATCACTGAGCAGCAGGAAACACTCACCTTCGCGCAATTGGCCGTCGAGAAAGTCCAACACCAGGTGTTGATCCAGGCCGAGCGCGCGCTTGAGCACATGTTGCATGCCCGGTTGTTCCCACACGTGATCCTCGCTGATGCGCTGCAATTCGCCATCCAGCCAACGATAGGCCCGGCAATCGCCGACGTGCGCCAGGGTAAAGCGCTGGCCGCGAAACACCAGGGCGCTGAGAGTGGTCAGCAAGGGCTGACCACCGCCATTCGCCTGCAGCCAGCGATTCTGTGCCAGCAGCAAACGTTCCAGGGCCTGGGCCACGCCCCAGGTTTGCGGCGTGGCGTAGTAATCCAACGCCAGCGCCTGCAGGGTCGAGCGCGCGGCCAAGCCACCGTCGGCGCACTGGCTTACGCCGTCGGCGATGGCGCACAGGTAACCTTTGCTCGCCGCCAGTTCGGCCATGGGAGTCACCACCCGCAGTGCGTCCTGGTTTTCCGCCCGTGGGCCGATGGCGCTGGCTTGGGCGACGCTCAGTTGCAGGCTCATCAGACCCGCGCAGCCGTCACGGCAGCCGAGCCCCAGGTGGTCCTCCAGCGACGCTTCACGCCATGCAGGCCGAACCAGGCCAACACGGCCAGGCTGGCGAACAGCCACAGGGCCAGTTGATAGCTGCCGGTACTTTGTTTGATCGCGCCCATGCCCGCCGCCAAAGCAAAACCGCCGATACCGCCGGCCATGCCGATCAGGCCGGTCATCACGCCGATCTCGCGACGGAAACGCTGTGGTACCAGTTGGAACACCGCGCCATTCCCGGCACCTAGGCCGAGCATAGTGCAGACGAAAAGTGCCAGTGCCGCGTAGGAACTCGGTAGGTTGAAACCCACCGCCGCGATACAAATCGCCGCCACGCTGTACATGCCCAATAGGGTACGAATCCCGCCGAAACGGTCCGCCAAGGCGCCACCCAGGGGGCGCATCAGGCTGCCGCCGAACACGCAGGCGGCGGTGTAGTAACCGGCGGTCACTGGGCTCAGGCCGTATTGGTCGTTGAAGTAGCCGGGCAGGGCGCTGGCCAGGCCGATAAACCCGCCGAAGGTCACGCTGTAGAAAAACATGAACCACCAGCTGTCACGGTCGCCCAGGGCCTTGAAGTAGTCAGCCATGGACTTGGCTTTCGGCCGTTCAGGGGCGTTGCGCGCCAGCCAGGCAAAGACGATCAGGGTCATCACCAGTGGAATCACGGCAAAGCCGAAGACGTTGTTCCAGCCAAAAGCGGCCGCCAACACAGGCGCCAGCAATGCGGCGAATACAGTGCCGGAGTTGCCCGCGCCAGCGATGCCCATGGCCTTGCCCTGGTGTTCTGCCGGGTACCATTGGGAGGCCAGTGGCAGCGCGACGGCAAACGATGCGCCGGCCATGCCCAGAAACACGCCCAGCAGCAAGGCTTGCTCATAGCTGTGGATTCCCAGCTTCCAGGCGCCGAACAGGGCGCAGATCACAATCACCTGGCCAATCAGCCCCGCGGTCTTCGGCGACAGCTTGTCAGCCAGCATCCCCATCAGAAAGCGCAAAATCGCACCGGCGAGGATGGGCGTTGCGACCATCAGGCCGCGTTGTTGAGTGGTCAAGTGCAAGTCGGCGGCAATTTGTATCGCCAGTGGGCCCAGCAGGTACCAGACCATGAAGCTCAGGTCGAAATACAGGAACGCGGCAAACAGGGTCGGGGTGTGCCCGGATTTCCAGAAGCTTGATTTCATCACGCACCTCAACGGTTGGGAGTCTTGTAAGAAGGCCTGGTGATGGAACAGCCGGTTAAGGCCGCCCCACCTTCCCCTTTAGCGGGGGCTAAAACAAAAAAACGCCGCCACCGGGTTCGCGAGGGCAAACCGGGTGAGCGACGTCTTTGTCGTGGAGGGGCAACCGCCGTTGGCTACCTGTGATGTTTACTTAGCAAGAGCTGCGCCAAATCAGCCGAGCAACTCACTCATGGCGATAATCTGCTCCGCCACCTGGATCAGTTTCTGCTGGCGGCTCATGGCCTGCCGGCGCATGAGGGTGTAGGCCTCTTCCTCATTGCAGTCCTTCATTTTCATCAGCATGCCCTTGGCCAGCTCGATGCGCTTGCGTTCCGCCAGTTGCTGGTCCCGAGCGTGAAGCTGAGCGCGCAGGGCCTGGTCGCTCTCGAAGCGCGCCATGGCCACATCGAGGATCGGCTGCAGGCGCTCGGCCTGGATGCCTTCGACGATATAAGCGCTGACACCGGATTTGATTGCCTGGCGCATCACGCTCGGGTCGTGTTCGTCGGTGAACATCACTATCGGCCGGGGTTGGTCGCGGCTGACCAATACCACTTGCTCCATCACATCACGGCCCGGTGACTCGGTATCGATCAGGATCACGTCCGGGCGCACTGTTTCGACGCGTGCGGGCAGGTCGATGGTCAGGCCGGACTCGTCAATGACTTCAAAGCCGGCCTCGATCAGCGCCGTCCTCAGGCGGCCGACTTTGCGCGGGGTGTCGTTGATCAACAGGATTCGCAGCATGGAGATCCTCCTGTCAGCGCAAGGCTTGGCAGTGGGTGGTGTTGGCCAGGGCATGCAGGCGGAAGCTGCGGGCATAGCCGGCGGGGTCGGAACCGTCCCAGATTTTGCCGTCGATCAGTTGGCTGCTGCGCATGTCCTGGTCTTTCACCTTGATACCCAGCGCGTCAGCCGCCTGGCGAAACAGCGGCAGCTGCTGCACTTGGCGCGCAACGCCGAGATAGTCCGGGTCTTCACGCAGAAGGCCCCAGCGCCGAAACTGGGTCATGAACCACATGCCGTCAGAGAGGTAGGGCAGGTTCACCTCGCCATCAGCAAAAAAGCGCAAGGCGTGGGGATCCTGCCACTGGTTGCCCAGGCCATCGTCATAGGCGCCGAGCAGGCGTGGTTCGATGCAGTCGAGCGGCGCGTCGAGGTACTCGCGGCCACTGAGCAATTGCGCGGTGGAACGGCGGTTTTCGGTGCTTTCTTCGATAAATCGACTGGCCTCCAGGATCGCCATTACCAGTACGCGCGCGGTGTTGGGGTACTGGTCGACAAACACCTGGGTACAGCCGAGCACCTTTTCTGGATGATCCGGCCAGATTGCCTGGGTTGTTGCCAGGGTAAACCCTTGGTTTTGCTTGACCGCGCTGGCGCACCAGGGTTCGCCGACGCAAAAACCATCGATGCGTCCGGCTTGCAGGTGCGCAACCATTTGCGGTGGCGGGACCACCACGCTGTCCACATCCTGCAAGGGATGAATGCCTTGGCTCGCCAGCCAGTAATACAACCACATAGCGTGGGTGCCTGTGGGAAACGTCTGGGCAAAGGTCAGTTTTGTTCGGCTTTGGTGCGCATGGCGCTCCAGTGCCTCAGGAGTGATCACCCCTTGTTGCTGCAATCCGTGGGACAGGTTGATGCTTTGCCCGTTCTGGTTAAGCCCCATCAGTACCGCCATGTCGGTGGGCGCTACGCCGCCAATGCCCAGGTGCACGGCATAAATCAGCCCGTACAGGCTGTGGGCGGCGTCCAGTTCGCCGCTGACCAGTTTGTCGCGCAGGTTGGCCCAGGACGATTGGCGCTTGAGGTTCAGGGTCAGGCCATAGGGTTGAGCGAAGCCCTGGGTGGCCGCCACTATCATTGATGCGCAGTCGCTCAAGGCCATGAAGCCCAGGTCGAGGCTGCTCTTTTCCGGGGCATCACTGCCGTTGACCCAAGCCAGCGGGTCGTTCATCGGGCTGTTGCCAACCGAATCGTTCATCAATACCTACCTTTTCTCTCAAAAAAAAGCGTCGTTCCCTCAGATGGCGATGTAAGCCAGTGCAGGTAACGACGCCTTTGTCCGTAAGCTCGCTCCGTCGTTGGCGCGTGCTCTGATGCAGAGTGCATAGCAATGCACATGCCACGGGGAGTGGGGCCCAGGCAGCCGTCAACTTTCCATCAAGATTGAAACCTGGCGGCCTTTCAGTATGGCCGCATTCTTAATGTCAGACCGCCCAGGAAACCCCACGGTGTACGCCGACTTCCTTGCAACGATGCCCCGCCCCTGGCTTTGCCGTCGGCTGTTTTTTGCTGCGCTGCTCGCCGTGCTGGTGTCCGAAAGTGCTGTTGCCTGGGCCGGGCTTTACCAGGCACAGGATCAAAGCCTGTATACCGTGTTCACTGCACTGTCGGAGCCATTGGGCTTGCCCATTGTTGTCAGCCGTGAGGTGGCACGCAAACGTCTCAGTACAGCGCTGGATTTCGATGCACCGCAACAGGCCCTGGAGACACTTGCGCTGCAACAAGGATTGATCTGGTACAGCGACGGGCAAGCGCTGTATGTCTATGACGCGGGCGAGGCTAAAAGCTCTGCGGTGACCTTGCGGCATATTTCCGTCGACAGGCTGCGTAGCCTCATGCGCCGGTCGGGCCTCGATGAGTCGCGCTATCCATTGCGTGAAAGTGCAGGGCGAACGTTCTATGTTTCCGGCCCACCGAATTATGTCGATCAGGTGCTGCGCCTGGCCCAGTTGATGGACCGGCAAAAAGCTGAGTTACGGGTGGGGGCGCAGGCCTTTGGCATTGTCCAGGTACTCAACACCGATGTGGCGGACCATCAGTACGGCACAAGCGACAGCCCGGTCACCGTTCCGGGGATGGCTTCGATGATCAAAACCCTGCTGGCCAGCGAGCACAAGGGGTTGCTGTCCGACAAGAGCCTTGGCGTGATCGCCTACCCGGATAGCAACAGCCTGCTTATCAAGGGTAAGCCAGCGCAGGTGAGTTTCATCCAGAAACTGGTAGCGGAACTCGACATACCCAAGCGCGCGATCGAGGTCTCGCTGTGGTGGGTGGATGTGGAGCGCGACGAACTGAAGAAGCTGGGCTTGGGCTGGGATACGCAAAGCAAGGCTTCGACATCGCGCGTTTTAGCGCCGTTGGATGATAGCCACCTGCTGGCGCAGATCAGCGCGTTGGAGCGTCGTCGGCGCGCGAAGGTGACAACACTGCCGGCGATTCTCACCCAGGAGAACGTGCCGGCGGTTTTTCAGGACAACCACACGTTCTATCTGCCACCTGTCGAAAACGACAAAACCGACTGGAAACCAGTGTGTTACGGCACCCAAGTCAGTGTCTTGCCGCGTTTTGCCGAGGCCAACCAGATCGAGATGCGCCTTGAGGTCGAAGAGGGTCGCCAGATGACCGAGCCGGGACGGCGTGAAAAAAACGCGGCGGTGGGACGAGTGGGCGTCAACAGTGTGGTGCGTTTGCCCCAAGGCAGACGCCTATGGCTGGGCGCGTTTCAAAGGGAGTCAGAAGGACGCGGAGCTGGTCGCCCGGCTCTAGTGCGCCTGTTTGTGATCCAGGCCAGAGCGGTGGGCGGCGTGTTGAAGGGGCCGGACGAGGGCGTAGGGCCACCACCCTTGACAGCCGTGCAATATGAGCGTGTTCAACGTGCTTTTGTGCGGCCGGGGCGCGATGTCTCACCGTAACCAAGGTGGTAACCATGCATCTGGAAATTCTTCTACAGGAACAGCTGATCAGCCGCAGGCGCCTGGCAGCCTTCGCGCCGGGAAAGATATTGCCACTGACGCAGCAGATAACTCACTGCGTAGAAGTTCGGGTGAATGGGCAATTACTCGCCTTGGGTGAACTGGTGCAGTTGGAGGACCGGCTAGGGGTTGAGTTGCATGAGGTGTATCAGGCGTGGCTGCCTGGAGGCGGCGGATAGCGAAAGGTCTTACAGAGCAGTATCGAAAACCGCTGGATGATTGGGCTTTTTCCTAACGTGAGTCGGGAGGCAGGTTTTTACAGTCGTGACCTAGGTACATGAGTCAGTGATGCAAGTGAGGACTTCAATGTCAGTAGCCGGATGCCGAGGTAATGATGGCCGTCATGGATGATGCAGGGACGACGACTTCCCTGGTTTTTTCGCGCTGGACCCTGCATGACGACGGTCGCCTGACCGGCGAGGGTTCGGATGTTCAGTTACCGCCCAAGGAATGGCAGGTGTTGCGACTGCTACTGGCATCCGGTGGCGCGTTGATGACCAAGGATCGCTTGCTGGAGCTGGCCTGGCCGCAGGGGGAGGTGGCCGAGGAGTCGTTGACGCGCTGCATTTACTCACTGCGCAAGTACCTTGGCGTCGACAAGGGGTTTATCAAGACGATCTACGGTCAAGGGTACCGCTTCACATGCCCGGTCACTGCAGAGGGCCATGCGCCGGGCTGCATGAGACATGTGTGCTCGGCCTGCGGCCAGGTCAGCCATGGTTCGATAAACCGTGGCTAGGTTCTGGAGCACAGGCTTGGTGTTGAGCATGGTGATGACCAGCCATCAAGCGGTGGCCTATTGCTGGCAGGAGGCCGCCAGGCACTACGATATCGAACCAGAGTTGCTGCAAGCGATCGCCGTCGTGGAGTCAGGTAATCGGGCGCAAGCGATGAATCTTGCCAACCGTAATGGCACTCGTGACATCGGCCTGATGCAGATCAACAGCATCCATCTGCCTCGCCTGCTCAAGCAGGGTATTACCGAGGAGCGTCTGATCAACGAGCCCTGTCTGTCGGTTGAGGTGGGCGCTTCGATTCTCGCCGAGTTCATCCAGCGCTTTGGTTACAACTGGACAGCGGTAGGTTCCTACAACGTTGGGACGGGCTCCGGGCCCGAGCGTGAGGCGTTGCGCATGCGGTATGCGCAGAAAATCTGGGCGTATTACGAGCAGTTGGTCGCGCATCGCTACTGACGATTGAGGTTCACGCCTCGCGCGCTCCCTGTCTCCCCAGCTATAATCGCCGTCACCTTTCGCCGCCATCCGAGTCTAGCCCGCCCATGTATACCCTGGCCCGCCAGCTGTTGTTCAAACTCTCCCCGGAAACCTCCCACGATCTGTCCCTGGACCTGATCGGTGCCGGTGGCCGCCTGGGGCTCAATGGCCTGGTATGCAAGGCGCCGGCAAAAATGCCGGTATCGGTGATGGGGCTCGATTTCCCCAATCCGGTCGGGCTGGCGGCTGGCCTGGATAAAAACGGTGCGGCCATTGATGGTTTTGCTCAGTTGGGTTTCGGTTTTGTCGAAATCGGCACGGTGACCCCAAGGCCACAACCGGGTAACCCCAAGCCGCGTATCTTCCGTCTGCCGGAAGCCGAGGCGATCATCAACCGCATGGGCTTCAACAACCTGGGGGTTGATCATCTGTTGTCGCGGGTTCAAGCGGCGAAGTACAAGGGCATCCTAGGCATCAATATCGGCAAGAACTTCGATACCCCGGTTGAACGTGCCGTGGATGACTACCTGATCTGCCTGGACAAGGTCTACGCCCACGCCAGCTACGTCACGGTCAACGTCAGCTCGCCCAACACCCCGGGCCTGCGTAGCCTGCAGTTCGGCGACTCCCTCAAGCAACTGCTCGAAGCCTTGCGCCAGCGCCAGGAAGACCTGGCTGGGCGCCATGGCAAGCGCGTGCCGTTAGCGATCAAGATTGCCCCAGACATGAGCGACGAAGAAACCGTGCTGGTCGCCCAGGCCCTGGTGGACTCAGGGATGGACGCGGTGATCGCGACCAACACCACCCTCAGCCGCGTAGGCGTCGAAGGCCTGGCCCATGGCGATGAAGCCGGTGGCCTGTCGGGTGCCCCGGTGCGCGAGCAGAGCACGCATATCGTCAAGGTGTTGGCTGCCGAGTTGGCGGGGCGTTTGCCGATTATCGCGGCAGGTGGCATCACCGAGGGCAAGCACGCAGCCGAGAAGATCGCCGCGGGTGCCAGCCTGGTGCAGCTCTACTCCGGCTTCATCTATAAAGGCCCGGCGCTGATCCGCCAGTCGGTGGATGCAATCGCCGCACTGCGCTGATGCGCCCACAAGGTTTATTCACCAGCCATTAAAAAGGGCTCCATCAAGGAGCCCCCTGGGCCGAAGCCCGCCGCCCGGATAGGACGTGCGTGGTTAAATCGTTACACATTCAAAGGTGATGATGTCGGAATTAATTGCCCTTGATTAGCCGACGGCGTGAAGTTCGTTGAGTCTGTGAATTCCCGCAGTGCCAGTCATACCGTCCCAGTTGTCGCCGCGTCCTTCTCGCCAGCCGTTGATCCAGGCTTGGCGTACCGACGGTAGAGTAAATGGGCAAAGCTCACGGGATTTGCCATGAACGCCATATTGATATCCGCGTAAAAATGCTCTTTCCAACGGATCACGCTTAAGTCTTCTCATAGGGTGTTTCCCTCACTTGTTGACTGTCTTGATATCCTTTGGCCTCGTCTGGGGCCAGGCAGAGTTTTTCTGCCGTCGGTCGGCTCGCTGCCGGCGTGGCGAGCCTATTTGTCGGCGTCGTTACGGCGCCAACCTGTGGTGAGTTCTAACCAATAGGTCACATGGATTCAATGATCGTTTTGTCATAAGCACGTAACGATAACGATGCTATAGCCATAAGCTGGGCTGGCTTTTCGCCCCATTTATCCGGCAAACCCAGCTATGATGTGCCCTGCAAAGAGGATGGGTTTAATCCTTTAGTGAGAATGCCCGTCCGTTGCGGTCGGTTATTATTCGACGAAAGGGCGGAATATTTCTTTTTGTTACCCGTTTTGTTGTTAAACAGTTCTCTCTGCCTCGTCAATCAGGGCCCAAGGGCCCGGCAGACGAGGTGGGACGGCACATTCGTGCCACGCGGGCACTCTTCAAGAAAAGTGCTTGATTGAAAACCGAGCTGGCGATGCGTCGCCCGTTCATTTATTGCTGAAAAGCCTGGAATGCCCCATGTCGGACCGTTTTGAACTCTTCCTCACCTGCCCCAAAGGCCTCGAAGGCCTGCTGATCGAGGAAGCCGTCGGGCTTGGCCTTGAGGAAGCCCGTGAGCACACCTCGGCCGTGCGCGGCATGGCCGACATGGAAACCGCCTACCGTCTGTGTCTCTGGTCACGCTTGGCCAACCGCGTACTGCTGGTGCTTAAGCGCTTCCCGATGAAGGACGCCGAAGACCTCTACCACGGCGTGCTGGATATCGAGTGGGCCGAGCACATGGTCTCCGATGGCTCTCTGGCGGTGGAATTCAGTGGCCACGGCTCGGGCATCGATAACACCCACTTCGGCGCGCTGAAGGTCAAGGATGCGATTGTCGACAAGCTGCGCACCCCGACCGGCGAACGCCCGTCCATCGACAAGATCAACCCGGACCTGCGCATCCACCTGCGGCTGGACCGCGGCGAAGCGATCCTGTCCCTCGACCTTTCCGGCCACAGCCTGCACCAGCGTGGCTACCGTCTGCAGCAGGGCGCGGCACCACTGAAAGAAAATCTGGCGGCCGCGATCCTGATCCGTGCCGGCTGGCCGCGCATTGCTGCTGAAGGCGGCGCGCTGAGCGACCCAATGTGCGGCGTGGGTACCTTCCTGGTGGAGGGCGCGATGATCGCTGCCGATATGGCGCCCAACCTGAACCGCGAGCTCTGGGGTTTCACCACCTGGCTGGGTCACGTCCCGGCGCTGTGGAAAAAACTGCACACCGAGGCCACCGAACGTGCGGCCATCGGCATGAACAAGCCGCCGCTGTGGATTCGTGGCTACGAAGCCGATCCGCGCCTGATCCAGCCCGCGCGCAACAACATCGAGCGTGCCGGCCTCAGCCACTGGATCAAGGTGTACCAGGGCGAAGTCGGCACTTTTGAGCCGCGCCCGGACCAGAACCAGAAAGGCCTGGTCATCTGCAACCCGCCGTACGGCGAGCGTTTGGGTGACGAAGCCAGCTTGTTGTACCTCTACCAGAACCTTGGCGAGCGTCTGCGCCAAGCGTGCATGGGCTGGGAAGCGGCTGTATTCACTGGCGCACCGGACCTGGGCAAGCGCATGGGTATCCGTAGCCACAAGCAGTACTCGTTCTGGAACGGCGCCCTGCCGTGCAAATTGTTGCTGATCAAGGTCAACCCGGACCAGTTCGTCACCGGTGAGCGTCGCACCCCAGAACAGCGTCAGGCCGAACGTGAGCAAGCCGCTTACGATCAAGCCCCGGCTGAGCCGCAAGAGCGTCAGTACAACAAGAACGGCAACCCGATCAAACCCGCTCCGGCGCCAGTGGTTGAGCAGCCGCGCCTGAGCGAAGGCGGCCAGATGTTCGCCAACCGCCTGCAGAAGAACCTCAAGCTGCTGGGCAAGTGGGCCAAGCGCGAAGGCGTGGACTGCTACCGGGTGTACGACGCCGACATGCCGGAATACTCCATGGCCATCGACCTGTATCACGATTGGGTCCACGTGCAGGAATATGTCGCGCCGAAGTCCATCGACCCGGAAAAAGCCTCCGCACGCATGTTCGATGCCCTGGCCGCGATTCCCCAGGCCCTGAACATCGACAAGAGCCGCGTGGTGGTCAAGCGCCGCGAGCGTCAGAGCGGCACCAAGCAGTACGAGCGTCAGAGCGCCCAAGGCAAGTTCACCGAAGTCAGCGAAGGCGGCGTGAAGTTGCTGGTCAACCTCACCGATTACCTGGACACCGGCCTGTTTCTCGACCACCGTCCGATGCGCATGCGCATCCAGAAAGAAGCCGCCGGCAAGCGCTTCCTCAATTTGTATTGCTACACCGCTACAGCCAGTGTGCACGCGGCCAAGGGCGGCGCGCGCAGCACCACCAGTGTCGACCTGTCCAAGACCTACCTGGACTGGGCGCGTCGCAACTTCTCGCTCAACGGTTTCTCCGACAAGAACCGCCTGGAGCAGGGTGATGTGATGGCGTGGCTGGAAGCCAGCCGCGATGAGTTCGACATGATCTTCATCGACCCGCCGACCTTCTCCAACTCCAAGCGCATGGAAGGTATCTTCGACGTACAGCGTGACCACGTGCAGTTGCTCGACCTGGCCATGGCACGCCTGGCACCGGGCGGCGTGCTGTACTTCTCGAACAACTTCCGCAAATTTGCGTTGGAGGACAACCTCAGCGAACGCTACGCGGTCGAGGAGATCAGCGACAAGACCATCGACCCGGATTTCGCACGTAATGCGAAGATTCACCGGGCGTGGAAAATCACTGCTCGCTGATCGCCGCCACTAAAAAGCCGCAAGCCTGGATTATTCCGGGCTTGCGGCTTTTTTACGCTGGTCAAACTCAAGGTCGATGGCTATAACTTAAGGTCCAGCCAAAGTGACACCCCGCACACTGGCGCTGTGAGTGTTGCTTATGCCGTTGCAAGCTGTTCGCCCGAAAATCCTAGGCTTTATCAGTGAGCAGGCGTCGGCTTGGGTGGTGGCATTGGTGGTGTTACTGGCGGGATTTGCTTTGACGGCGATTGTCGCCTGGGCCGCCTCCGACCTCTATCAGCAGCAACTGCGCCAGCGCTTTCAATTGCTGGTCAATGAACGCTATACCCACCTGCAGGAGCGCTTCGAAGACCAGGAGCAGCGCCTGGACAGCCTGCGGCGTTTCTTTGTCAATTCCGATGATGTGTCCCACGAAGAATTCGACGGTTTTGCCCAGCCCTTGTTGTTGCGCACCCTCGCATACTCCTGGGCGCCCCGGGTGTATCGCGAGCAGCGCAGCCAGTTTGAGCAAGACGTGTCCGGCCGGGGAGGCGCGCCCTTTGTTATCCGTGAGTTGAATTCGGCGGGTGAGCTGGCCCCTGCGACCGAGCGCGATGAATACGTGCCGGTGGTGTATAGCCAGACCCAAAGTCTACGGGGTGCACCGCTCGGCTTTGATCTGCTGGCCCAGCCCCTGCGGCGTTCGGCCCTTGAGCGTGCGCAAAAGACCGGCAAGCTGGCGGTGTCCCAGCCCATGCAATTGGTGGGCGTAGAACCGGCCTATGCCACCGGCGTGTTACTGGTCGCGCCGGTGAGCCACTTGTCCATCTCCGGACAATCCCAGAACGAGCCCTACGGCTATGTGATGGCGGTGATCAGCATTCGCCAGCTGGTGGCCGACGGTTTGCCCAAGCCTGACCGGGATAACCTGATGATGCAAGTAGTCGACATCTCCGACCTGCACAAGCGCGTGCTTTTCGAGTCCGGCACGTTCGGGGCCAGCAGCGACCTTGTCGGCACGCGCCGCCTGACGCTGGGCGACCACATCTACGCCCTGAACCTGCGTCCGAGCCAGGTGTTCGAACAGGCCAATCACTCTTCGTTGTCCGCGATCCTGACCATGGGGAGCCTGCTCAGCCTGTTGCTCAGTGCCTTGCTCTATGTACTGGTGAGCCAACGCCAGCGCGCGTTGAAACTGGTGGAGCAACGTACCGTGCAACTGCGTATGCGCGAGCAGGAGTTACGCGCGGCCCATGGCCAGTTGCGCAGCGTGCTCAATGCGGCCACCCAGGTCGCAATCATTGCCACCGACCTGCGCGGCGTCATCAACACCTTCAACGCCGGTGCGGAGCAGATGCTGGGGTTCGAGGCCGAGCAAGTGGTGGGCACACACACCCTGGAAAGCCTGCATCTGGCGGTGGAACTGGAGGCGCGTTCCGCCAGTTTGAGTGTGGCCTTGGGCAAGCGTATTCCCGCGAGCCAGGCGATGTTGGTGGAAAGCCCGGACAGCCTGCACGAAGCACGCGAATGGACCTTGGTCCGCGAAGACGGCAGCCAGCTGACCGTGAACATGCTGGCCACCGTGCTGCTGGACGACCATGGTTTGTGGATCGGCCACCTGGCGATTTACCTGGACGTTACCGAACAAAAGCGTGCCTACGAGGCATTGGCGGCGCGGGACCGCCTGCTCAAGAAACTCAGCGCCCATGTCCCCGGCGGAATCTTCCAGTTCACCCTGGAGCCCCAGAACAACTGGAAATTCATCTACGCCAGTGATGGCATGCGCGACATCTATGAAATCGAGCCCGGCGTATTGCAGCAAGACGCGAAAAAGGTCCTTGAGCGTATCCATCCGCTGGATGTGGAACGGGTGCGTGCATCGATCCGTTTGTCCGCGTTGCAGCTGAGCCATTGGCGCGAAGAGTACCGGGTGCAGTTGCCGCAACGCGGCCTGCGTTGGATTCGTGGGGAGGCCACCCCGGAAGAGTTACCGGGAGGCGGCACGTTGTGGCATGGCTATGTGTCGGATATTTCCGACTTGAAGCGGGTGGAAGAGGAACTGCGCGCCCTTTCTATCACCGACTCCCTGACCGGGATTCACAACCGCCGCTATTTTCAAGATCGCCTGAGGGCCGAGATGGTGAGGCTTAACCGCACCTCGGGGGCACTGTCGGTGATCATGCTGGATATCGATCACTTCAAGCGCATCAACGACAGGCATGGGCATGCCGTCGGCGATGGGGTATTGCAGGCGTTGTGCAAACGCATCAGCCAGCGCCTGCGCCGCACCGATGTGTTCTGCCGCCTAGGAGGCGAGGAATTCATGGTGCTGTGCCCCCATACCGATGGCGAGCAGGCCTATCGCCTGGCCATAGAGTTATGGGAGTCACTGCGCAGTGCGCCGATGGAGCCGGTCGGCACTGTCACCGCCAGCTTTGGCGTGGCCAGTTGGCGGGTGGATGAAGGTGTCGATGGCTTGCTGCTGCGCGCCGACTCAGCGGTGTACGTGGCCAAGCAGGCGGGCAGGGACCGGGTCGTGGTGGAGCCCTTGCGTACCTGAAGGCCGCCGCAGGGCCCAATGCGGGAGCGGGCTTGCTCGCGAATGCTGAGTGTCAGCGCCGAATGTTTAGACTGACCCAACGCATTCGCGAGCAAGCCCGCTCCCACAGGGGTATTACAGTGCCTTTTAGAGTATCGGTGCAGCCGCCAATTTAGGCTGGCGATACAGGTCCAGCAGCACCTGGTCCAGCACCGACGACGCGCCCCATGGCTTCGGATCGTTGAGAATCGCCACCACTGCCCAGGTATTGCCGTTGTTGTCGCGGCTGAACCCGGCGATGGCGCGCACGGTGTTCAAGGTGCCGGTCTTGATGTGGGCTTCGCCGCGCATGGCAGTGGTCTTCAGGCGTTTGCGCATGGTGCCGTCGGTGCCCGCAATCGGCATCGAGCTGATGTACTCCGCCGCGTAAGGGCTTTTCCACGCCGCTTGCAGCATCGCCGCCATCTCGCGGGCGCTGACGCGTTCAGCACGGGAAAGACCGGAGCCGTTCTCCATCACCAAGTGCGGCGCGGTGATGCCTTTCTTCGCCAGCCACTGGCGCACGACGCGTTGCGCCGCCTTGGCATCGTCGCCATCGGCATCGTTGCGAAACTGTGCTCCCAGGCTCAGGAACAACTGCTGGGCCATGGTGTTGTTACTGTATTTGTTGATGTCGCGGATGATTTCCGCCAGGTCCGGCGAGAACGCCCGGGCCAGCACTTTGGCATCCTTGGGCACAGGCGCCTGGACATCCCGGCCCTGGATAGTGCCGCCCAATTCCTTCCAGATCGCCCGCACGGCGCCGGCGGCGTAGGTGGCGTGGTCCAGCAGCGACAGATAGGTCTGCGAACTGCAGCCATCGGCCAATTGGCCGCTGACCGTTACTGTCACGCTGCCATCGGCGGCGGTGACTGGGTTGTAGCGCACATCGCCGGTGCA
The DNA here is from genome assembly GCF_963970945.1 of Pseudomonas sp. RA_5y_Pfl1_P24. NCBI lineage: Bacteria > Pseudomonadati > Pseudomonadota > Gammaproteobacteria > Pseudomonadales > Pseudomonadaceae > Pseudomonas > Pseudomonas sp. RA_5y_Pfl1_P24. Next base: position 130,060 of record NZ_CAXAOJ010000002.1, read on the forward strand.
TTGCTTGGCGTTGGAGGCCTTGACCTGGTTGTCGATGCGGATACTGGCAATCGGCGGCTCGACCGACACCAGCACCCGGCCGGAATCATTGCGAGTCACAAAACGTAGCGCCTTCAGGTTGACCAGCAGCGCGTCTGGCTTGACCAGGAACGGTTTGTTCTCGTCGTTGCCGTCGTCATTGAACTCGGGCAATTGCGGTTGGATAAAGAAGCCACGGTCCAGCACCAGGTCACCGGTGACTTGCTGCACGCCGTTGGCGCGCAGGTCGCGCATCAGCAGCCAGAGTTTTTCCATGTTCAGCTTGGGGTCGCCGCCGCCCTTGAGGTACAGGTTGCCGTGCAACACACCACCGCTGAGGGTGCCGTCGGTGTAGAACTCGGTTTTCCACTGGTGGTTGGGACCGAGCATTTCCAAGGCCGCGTAAGTGGTGACCAGTTTCATGGTGGACGCTGGGTTTACCGAGACATCGGCATTGAATACGGTAGGCGTGCCCGGGCCGTTCAGAGGGATCATTACCAGGGACAACGCATTGTTTTGCAGTTTGGCTTTTGAAAGGGCCTGCTGAACATTCGGCGGCAGAGTATTGTTGACGGGGGCAGCGGTGGCCGAAAAGGCCAGTGGCAGAATAAGACCGGCGAAAAACACTGAACGCAAAGATTTGATCATAAGAAGTAAAACCCTACTGCTGAGGAGGGTGAAAAAGGCGAGGGGTAGATAAGAAAAATCCCTCAATGGTCATGAAAGTGTCGGCATTATGCCCCAAGGTAGGCTCACTTGTAGCTGAACGATAGCGGGTATTCAGCGTTTTTTTTGCCGGCATTGTGCCGCCTGTCCCAGAGAGTCGGGCAATCGTCGCCTTAAACTGCTAAAGTGCCGCCCGTTATTACTTATGAGGATTGTTCCAATGGCGACTAACCGTTCCCAGCGTCTGCGCAAAAAACTGTGCGTTGATGAATTTCAAGAGCTGGGTTTCGAACTGAACCTGGACTTCAAAGAAGACCTGAGTGAAGAAGCTACCGACGCTTTCCTCGAAGCATTCATCAAAGAAGCCATGGAAGCCAATGGTCTGGGCTATGTCGGCGGCGATGACTTCGGTCTGGTTTGCCTGCAGAAGCGTGGCTCGGTCAACGAAGAACAGCGCGTAGCTGTTGAAAGCTGGCTCAAAGGCCGCAGCGAACTGAAAAGCGCTGAAGTCAGCCCACTGCTGGACGTGTGGTACCCGGAAAAGCCGATCAATTCCAAGAATTGAAGCGGTAAGTTCCAAGCTTCAAGCCGCAAGCTCATGTGGCTTGAAGCTTGAAGCTTGAAGCTAATCCCTTCTCCAATTCAGAATCAGCAGCGTCAACACCCCCGCCACAATTCCCCAGAACGCCGAACCGATGGAAAACAGCGTCAAGCCAGACGCGGTGACCATAAAAGTGATCAGCGCCGCTTCCCGTTCCTTCGGCTCATTCATGGCGATACTCAAGCCATTGATGATCGAGCCAAACAACGCCAGGGCTGCAATCGACAGCACCAGTTCCTTGGGCAAGGCGGCGAACAAGGCCGCGAGGGTCGCGCCGAACACCCCGGCGATCCCGTAGAACACTCCACACCACACCGCTGCCGTGTAGCGCTTGTTACGGTCCTCATGGGCATGCGGCCCGGTGCAGATGGCCGCGCTGATCGCTGCCAGGTTGATGCCGTGGGAGCCGAACGGCGCCATCACCAGGGAGGCCAGGCCGGTGGCGGTGATCAGGGGCGAGGCAGGCACGTTGTAACCGTCGGCCCTGAGTACCGCGACGCCGGGCATGTTCTGCGAGGTCATCGCGACGACGAACAGTGGAATGCCGATGCTGATGGTCGCCGCCAGCGAGAAGTGCGGCGTGGTCCACACCGGCGTCGCCACTTGCAGGTGAAAAGCGCTGAAGTCCAACAGCCCCATCAACCCGGACAATACGGTGCCGATCACCAACGCGGCCAGCACCGCGTAACGCGGCGACAGGCGTTTGATGATCAAGTAAGTGAAGAACATCCCCAGCACCAGCCCGGTACGATGCTGCGCGGCAACGAAGATCTCGCTGCCGATCTTGAACAGAATCCCCGCCAGCAGGGCGGCCGCGAGTGACGCCGGAATACGCCTGACCAGTTTTTCAAAGCTGCCGGTCAGCCCGCAAATCGTCACCAGCACGGCGCAGGTGATGTAGGCGCCGATGGCCTCGCCATAACTGACACCGCCAAGGCTGGTGATCAGCAGCGCCGCGCCCGGCGTCGACCAGGCAATGGTGATGGGCGTGCGATAACGCAAGGATAGGCCGATGCTGCACACCGCCATACCGATGGAAATCGCCCAGATCCATGAAGAAATCTGCGCCGTGGTCAAGCCGGCGGCCTGCCCGGCCTGGAACATCAGCACCAGGGAACTGGTGTAGCCAGTCATCATTGCGATGAAGCCGGCGACGACGGCCGACGCAGACGTGTCGGCCAGCGGGCGCAAAGGCGCTTGGGTGGCGTCGTTCATGAAGAGGTGTTCCTTTTACCTGTTTTTTTACCGTTGGCGTTACGGACTCAAGCCTAAACTCAAACGTAACGACTCATTGCAATACAGCCGACGCCGCAAACAGCCGTACAGTGTGTTGGCGCATCCGGTTGTGTACAATGTGCCCTGTTTTTAGGTGATACTTGCCAGCGACCCGCTGTTGACGTATTACCGTTAATTCGCCGCCGTTCTCCAAACCCGAGTGCCCATGAACGAACAGTTGCAACCTCTCAAGAAAACACCGCGAGCCGGCAAGGTCGGTCGCAGCGGAACCCAGGACGATATCGTCTACGCGCATATCTTCGAGGCGATCCTCGAACAACGCCTGGCACCCGGTACTAAATTGAGTGAAGAGGCACTGGGCGAAATCTTCGGCGTCAGCCGCACCATCATTCGCCGCGCCCTGTCGCGCCTGGCCCATGAAGGCGTGGTGTTGCTGCGGCCCAATCGCGGTGCTGTGGTGGCCAGCCCGAGCGTCGAGGAAGCGCGCCAGGTGTTTCTCGCGCGACGTCTGGTGGAGCGGGCGATCACTGAGTTGGCGGTGCAACACGCCACCGCCGAACAACTGGCCGAGCTGCGCCAGATGGTCAACGACGAGCGCGACAGCTTCTCTCGTGGCGACCGCGGTGCGGGTATCCGCCTCTCCGGCGAGTTCCACCTCAAGCTGGCCGAAGCGGCGAAGAACGCGCCGCTGATCAGCTTCCAGCGCAGCCTGGTGTCGCAGACCTCATTGATCATCGCCCAGTACGAAAGCGGCAACCGCTCGCACTGTTCCTACGATGAACACACTCAGCTGATCGATGCGATCGAAGCGCGGGATGCGGCGTTGGCGGTGAATTTGATGATGCACCACATGGACCATATCGACAGCAAGCTCAACCTCGATGAGGAAAGCGCGTCGGATGATTTGCATGCGGTGTTTTCGCATTTGTTGCAGACCAAGAAGCCAGGGCGCTCTTCGATCAAACTGTAATTTCCCAGGTTTACCTGGGATTCAAAAGGTGGGAGCGGGCTTGCTCCCACTTTTGTTTTGCGGTGATTTTAAAGTTAGCGCTGATGCACCAACTGCCCGGCTGCATACGTCTGCAACACCGTCCGATCATCCCCCAGTGTCATCAACACAAACAACGTCTCGGCAATGTTATTCGCCTGCTTCAAGCGATAGCTCAGCAACGGCGTAGCGTTGTAGTCCAGCACTAAAAAGTCCGCATCCGTCCCCGGCTGCAACGTGCCGATCTTGTCTTCCAACCGCAGCGCCCGCGCGCCGCCCAGGGTCGCCAGGTACAGCGATTTGAACGGGCTCAACCGTGCGCCCTGCAACTGCATGACCTTGTAGGCTTCGTTCAAGGTTTGCAGCAGCGAGAAACTGGTGCCGCCACCCACGTCCGTGCCCAGGCCCACATTCAACTTGTGCTTCTCGGCCATCGGCAGGTTGAACAAGCCGCTGCCGAGGAACAGGTTCGAGGTTGGGCAAAACGCGACGGCCGAGCCCGTTTCTGCCAGTCGCGCGCATTCGTCATCGCACAGGTGCACGCCATGGGCAAACACCGAGCGCTCGCCCAGCAATGTGTAGTGGTCGTACACATCCAGGTAGCCATTGCGCTCCGGGAACAGCGCTTTTACCCACTCGACTTCCTGCGTGTTCTCGCTGATGTGCGTCTGCATGTACAGGTCGGGGTATTCGCCCAGCAGTTGCCCGGCCAAGGCCAATTGTTCCGGCGTGCTGGTCGGCGCAAAGCGCGGCGTGACCGCATAGTGCAGGCGGCCTTTGCCGTGCCAGCGCTCGATCAGCGCCTTGCTCTCCTGGTAGCCGGATTCTGCGGTATCGGTCAGGTAGTCCGGCGCGTTGCGGTCCATCATCACCTTGCCGGCGATCATGCGCAGGTCGAGCTTTTCTGCCGCCTCAAAAAATGCGTTCACTGACTGCGGATGCACGCTGCCAAACACCAGCGCGGTGGTGGTGCCGTTTCGCAGCAGCTCCTTGATAAAAATATCAGCGACTTCTTCGGCGTGAGCCTTGTCGGCGAACTGGCTTTCGCACGGGAAGGTGTACGTGTTCAGCCAATCCAGCAATTGCTCGCCATACGCGCCGACCATGCCGGTTTGCGGCAGGTGGATGTGTGTATCGATCAGGCCGGGCGTGATCAGCGCGTCCTGGTAGTGGGTGATGTCGATGTCGGCGGGCAACGTCGGCAGCAAATCGCCGGCATGACCAACCGCGCTGATCTGGCCGTTTTCGATCACCAGCAGGCCGTCTTCGAAATACTCGTAGGAAGCTTCGATACCCACTTCAGCGGGATCGGCGATGCTGTGCAGGATGGCGGCACGGTAGGCTTTGCGAGTCAAAGGCATGGTCGTCTCAATTCAAAGGGCTTGGCTGCGACGCGAAGCCGGCAGCAGTTTGGCAATGGGTTCGGCGCTGGCGGTGTGCTGGCCGAAATTCGCGTTATAGGTAGCGATGATTTCGCCGGCGATGGAGATGGCGATCTCCACCGGTAATTTGCCCTTTACCTCGGTGAGGCCCATGGGGCAGCGCATGCGTTGCAGCTGTGCGGCGTCGAAGCCGCGATCACGCAAGCGATGTTCGAATTTGACCCGTTTGGTCTTTGAGCCAATCAGGCCGAAATAGGCAAAGTCATTGCGTTTGAGCAGGGCGGCGGTCAGTTCCAGGTCCAGCGCATGATTGTGGGTCATGACGATGCAGTAACTGCCCACCGGCAAGTCGGCGATTTCGTCGACCGGCTCTTCGCTGACGATTTTACGCACGCCTAGCGGGATATGTTCCGGAAACTCCTGGTCGCGCGAATCGATCCAACGCACCCGGCACGGCAGGCTCGCCAGCAACGGCACCAACGCGCGGCCAACATGGCCGGCGCCAAACACCGCGATCTGCGCCTGCACTTGGCCCATGGGTTCGAACAGCAGCACGGTCACGCCGCCACAGCACTGGCCCAGGCTGGCGCCGAGGCTGAAGCGTTCCAGATGAGTGTTCTGCTGGCCACTTACGAGCATGTCCCGGGCGATCTGCATGGCCTTGTATTCCAGGTGCCCGCCGCCGATGGTGTCGAAGGTCTGCGCGGTGCTGATTACCATCTTTGAACCGGCGTTGCGCGGCGTGGAGCCGAGCTCTTCGATGATGGTCACCAGGACGCAGGGTTCGCCCTGGTTTTGCAGGTCGGCGAGGGCGCTGATCCAGTTGTTCATAGTCACCTCCAGTGGTGTCTGTGAGACCGCTATCGCAGGCAAGCCAGCTCCCACATTTGATCGGGTTCACAGATCAACATGTGGGAGCCGGGCTTGCCCGCGATAGCAGCACCTCGGTCTAGAGCGAAGCCATCTCGGTTTCAGTCTCAATGGCTTTCGCCGCCTGCAACTGCCGCATCTGCTCACACCCCCACAACACCCGCTCCGGCGTCGCCGGTGCGTCAATCTTCGGCTGATGGCGATAATCACCCAGGCTCGCCACCGCGTCCTTGATCGCGCACCACGAAGCAATCCCGAGCATGAACGGCGGCTCGCCCACGGCCTTGGAATGGAACACCGTGTCTTCTGGGTTCTTGCGGTTTTCCACCAGCTTGACGCGCAGCTCCAGCGGCATGTCCGCCACGGCTGGGATCTTGTAGCTGGCCGGGCCGTTGGTCATCAGCTTGCCCTTGTTGTTCCACACCAGCTCTTCCATGGTCAGCCAGCCCATGCCCTGGATAAAACCGCCTTCGACCTGACCGATGTCGATGGCCGGGTTCAGCGAGGCGCCGACGTCGTGGAGGATGTCGGTGCGCAGCATCTTGTACTCGCCGGTCAGGGTGTCGACGATTACTTCGCAACAGGCCGCGCCGAACGCGAAGTAGTAGAACGGCCGACCGCGCGACTGGCTGCGGTCGTAGAAGATTTTCGGGGTCTTGTAGAAGCCGGTGCTCGACAGCGAAACCTGGGCGAAATAAGCCTGCTGGATCAACGCCTCAAAGGTCAGGATTTGGTCACGCACGCGCACATGACCGTTGCGGAACTCCACATCGGCCTCGCTCACGTCGTACTTGCGAGCGGCAAATTCCACCAGGCGCTGCTTGATGGTTTCGGCGGCGTTCTGCGCGGCCTTACCGTTCAGGTCAGCACCGCTGGAGGCGGCGGTCGGCGAGGTGTTGGGCACTTTGTCGGTGTTGGTGGCGGTGATCTGTACGCGGTCGATCTCCACCTGAAACACCTCGGCCACCACCTGCGCGACCTTGGTGTTCAAGCCCTGGCCCATCTCGGTGCCGCCGTGGTTCAGGTGGATGCTGCCGTCGGTATAGATGTGGATCAGTGCACCCGCCTGGTTGAGAAAGCTGGCTGTAAACGAAATGCCGAACTTCACCGGGGTCAGCGCCAGGCCTTTTTTCAGGATCGGGCTGTGGGCGTTGTACAGGCGAATCGCTTCGCGGCGCTCGGCGTATTGGCTGCTGGCTTCAAGCTCAGCGGTCATCTCTTCGAGCATATTGTGCTCGACCGTCTGGTAGTAGTGGGTGACGTTGCGCTCGGTCTTACCGTAGTAGTTGGCTTTGCGCACCGCCAGCGGATCAAGCGCCAGATGGCGGGCGATGGCGTCCATCACTTCCTCGATGGCGACCATGCCTTGCGGGCCGCCAAAGCCACGGTAGGCAGTGTTGGACGCGGTGTTGGTCTTGCAGCGATGGCCATTCACCGTGGCATCGCCGAGGTAATACGCGTTGTCGGAGTGGAACATTGCACGGTCGACGATCGAGTTGGACAGGTCCGGCGAACAGCCGCAGTTACCCGCAAGCTCCAGGTTGATGCCGTGCAGGCGACCGCTGTCGTCGAAGCCGACGTCGTATTCGATATAGAAGGGGTGGCGCTTGCCGGTCATCAGCATGTCTTCCACGCGCGGCAGGCGCATCTTGGTCGGCTGGCCGGTGAGGCGCGCGACCACCGCGCACAAGCACGCGGGGCTGGCGGCCTGTGTTTCCTTGCCGCCGAAACCACCGCCCATGCGGCGCATATCCACCACGATCTTGTTCATCGACACGTCGAGCACTTCGGCGACCAGTTTCTGCACTTCGGTGGGGTTTTGCGTAGAGCAATAGACAATCATGCCGCCGTCTTCGGTGGGCATCACCGAGGAGATCTGGGTTTCCAGGTAGAAGTGTTCCTGGCCGCCGATATGAAGAGTGCCCTGGATACGGTTTTTGGCCGTGGCCAATGCGCCGACTGAATCACCGCGCTGGTGGGTGTGGCTGTCGAGCACGAAGTGCTTTTTGCGAAACGCTTCGACCACATCCAGCACCGGTTCCAGGTCTTCGTATTCGATCACCGCAGCCATCGCTGCTTTGCGTGCGGTGTCCAGGTCGCGGGCGGCCACTGCGAGTACAACCTGGCCGACGTACTGCACCGTATCAATCGCCAGCAACGGATCGCCGGGCATCAGCGGGCCGATGTCTTTCAGGCCCGGCACGTCTTCATGGGTGATAACAATGCGCACACCTTCAAAGGCATAGCAGGGCGCGGTGTCGATGCTGATGATCTTCGCGTGGGCACGGTCGGACATGCGCGCATACAGGTGCAATTGATTGGGGAATTCAAGGCGGTCATCGATGTAATGCGCTTCACCGCTGACGTGCTTGGCGGCGCTGTCATGCTTGACGCTGCGGCCCACGCCAGAGGTGAGATCCTGGGCGAACAGCTCGGCGAGTTCGTCTTGGCTTTTAACGACAGCATGATGGTTAGACATAAGCGGTCACCCGAGTCTCGATGTGCGGCGTTTGCAGTTCTATGAAGTATTTGCGCAGCAGGTTCTGCGCGCTGAGCAGGCGATATTCCTTGCTGGCGCGGAAGTCCGACAGCGGGGTGAAATCCTCGGCCAGGGCGGCGCAGGCTTTTTCGACAGTGGTCGAATTCCAGGTGGCGCCCACCAACGCGGCTTCACAGCTCTTGGCGCGTTTAGGCGTGGCCGCCATGCCACCGAACGCAACGCGGGCGTCGCTGATCACACCGTTTTCAATCTTCAAATTGAACGCGGCGCACACGGCGGAAATGTCATCGTCCAGGCGCTTGGAAACCTTGTAGGCGCGGAACAACGCGTGACCCTTCGGCACGATGATTTTCTCGATGAACTCGCTGTCCTGGCGCGCGGTGACGCGGTAATCGATGAAGTAGTCTTCAAGCGCCAGGGTGCGGCGGGTTTCGCCCTTGCACAGCACGATCTGCGCGCCGAGGGCGATCAGCAGCGGTGGCGAATCACCAATGGGCGACGCGTTGCCGATATTGCCGCCCAGCGTGCCCTGGTTGCGGATTTGCAGAGAGGCGAAGCGATGCAGCAGTTCGCCAAAGTCCGGGTATTCAGCGTTCAACGCGGCGTAACAATCGGAGAGGGCTGTGGCCGCGCCGATTTCCAGGTGGTCGTCGAGATCTTCGATGCGCTTCATTTCTTCAATGTTGCCGACGTAGATCATCACCGGCAGCGTGCGGTGTAACTGGGTGACTTCCAGCGCCAGGTCGGTGCCTCCGGCCAGCAAGCGCGCTTGGGGATAAGCATCGTAGAGGTCGGCCAGATCGGCAACGGTCAGGGGCACCAGGCAGCGTTTGTCGCCGCTGTTGAGTTCACCGGTTTGCGTCGGCGCAATGGCTTTGAGGCGGGCGATGGTGTCGGCCTGGCGGCTGTCGAAGTGATCCTGGGGTTTGTTGCAGCAAGCCTGTTCGGCGGCAGCGAGAATCGGGCGATAACCGGTGCAGCGGCATAGGTTGCCGGCCAGGGCTTCATGGGCTTTCTGGCTGTCGGGGGCGTCGCTGTTCTTTTGCAGGGCAAACAACGACATCACAAAACCGGGGGTGCAAAAGCCGCATTGTGAACCGTGGCACTCGACAATGGCCTGTTGCACGCTGTGCAGTTGGCCCTGGTGCTTGAGGTCTTCGACGCTGATCAGTTGTTTGCCGTGCAGGGACGAGACAAAGGTCAGGCAGGAGTTGAGGCTGCGATAACGGATCTGCTCGGCGCCTTGATCGTCCTTGTGCAGCTCGCCGACCACCACGGTGCAGGCACCGCAATCGCCGCTGGCGCAGCCTTCCTTGGTACCGGATTTGCCCACATGCTCGCGTAGATAGTTGAGCACAGTCAGGTTGGGGTCCAGGGCGTGCTCGCTACGGAGTTCCTGGTTAAGTAAAAACTGGATCACGGAAGGCCTCGCAGACTCATTATTGTTGTTAACCGCTTTGCGCCGAATCTAGTCATGTCTGACTTTTCGGTCAATTGTTTTCTGACCTAAGGGTCAAGAAAGTGCGATCGCAACACGTTCAATTATGGTCCAGTCTTCTGGAACCGTTGTTTTTGCGGGCTTATACACTGCAACCTTTGCTTATTCCGTGCCAAATTCGCCAAGGTTGGCGTAGCGCCATCAGCGGGCCAATGCGCTACACTGCCGCGCCTGTATTGATAGAAGATTTTGAAGGGAAAACATGACGTTCAAGGCGCCGGACAGTCTCGCCGAGCAAATCGCTCACCACCTCGCCGAACGCATTATTCGCGGCGATCTCAAGCCTGGGGAGCGGATCCAGGAGCAAAAGGTCACGCTGGCACTCAATGTCAGCCGTGGTTCCGTGCGTGAAGCCTTGCTGATCCTCGAACGTCGCCACTTGATCGCGATTCTGCCGCGCCGTGGCGCCCACGTCACCGAACTCACCGCACACAAGGTGCAGAGCCTGTGTACCCTGATGGGCGAGATGTACATCCTGCTCGGCAATGCGGTTGCCGAAGGCTGGCAGACCCAGGTCGACATGGCGCCGTTTCTGCAAATACAGCAGCGCCTGCAGGTCAGCTATGAGCGCGAGGACATCCGCGCCTTCGTTGAAGAAAGCTTCAATGTCATGCGTGCCGCGTACCCCTTCGCCAACAACCCGTATTTGCAGGAAACCGTCGAGAACCTGCAGCCTGCGATGAACCGTGCCTATTACCTGGCCCTGGATCAACGCAAGGCGTCCATGAGCGAGTACCTGGCGCTGTTCGAACAACTGCTCGCCGCTGTACTGGCCCGTGACCTGGTGCAGATTCGCCTGGTGCTGTCGGCCTACTGCCAGCGCAGTTCCTCGCTGGTCATCGCCGCGTTGGCGGACGTCTAAACGTGCGGCTCAAGTGCATCAAACTGGCGGGGTTCAAATCCTTCGTCGATCCAACCACGGTGAACTTCCCCAGTAATATGGCAGCGGTGGTCGGGCCCAATGGTTGCGGCAAGTCGAACATCATCGACGCCGTACGCTGGGTGATGGGCGAGAGCTCGGCAAAAAACCTGCGCGGCGAATCGATGACCGACGTCATCTTCAACGGCTCCACCAGCCGCAAGCCCGTCAGCCAGGCCAGCATCGAACTGGTATTCGACAACTCCGACGGCACCCTGGTCGGTGAGTACGCGGCCTACGCCGAAATCTCGATCCGCCGCAAAGTGACGCGCGACAGCCAGAACAGTTACTTCCTTAACGGCACCAAGTGTCGCCGTCGGGACATCACCGATATCTTCCTCGGCACAGGCCTGGGCCCGCGCAGCTATTCGATTATCGAGCAGGGCATGATCTCCAAGCTGATCGAAGCCAAGCCCGAAGACCTGCGTAACTTTATCGAAGAAGCGGCCGGCATCTCCAAGTACAAGGAGCGCCGCCGCGAGACCGAAAACCGTATCCGCCGCACCCACGAAAACCTCGCCCGCCTGACCGACCTGCGCGAAGAGCTGGAGCGCCAGTTGGAGCGCCTGCACCGCCAGGCCCAGGCCGCCGAGAAGTACCAGGAATACAAGGGCGAAGAGCGCCAGCTCAAGGCACAACTGTCGGCCCTGCGTTGGCAGGCGCTGAATGACCAGGTTGGCCAGCGCGAAGCGATTATCGGCACCCAGGAAATCAGCTTTGAAGCCCTGGTGGCCGAGCAGCGCAATGCCGACGCCAGCATCGAACGCTTGCGCGATGGGCACCACGACCTGTCCGAACGCTTCAATCTGGTGCAGGGCCGCTTCTATTCGGTAGGCGGCGATATTGCCCGCGTCGAGCAGAGCATCCAGCACGGCCAGCAGCGCTTGCGCCAGTTGCAGGATGATTTGAAGGAAGCCGAGCGCGCGCGCCTGGAAACAGAATCTCACTTGGGGCACGACCGCACGTTGCTGCTGACCCTCGGCGAAGAGCTGGACATGCTCAACCCCGAGCAGGAGATCACCAGCGCCGCCGCCGAAGAGGCGGCGGCGGCGCTGGAAGAGGCCGAAACTACCATGCACGGCTGGCAGGAGCAGTGGGACACCTTCAACCTGCAATCCGCCGAGCCGCGTCGCCAGGCTGAGGTGCAGCAGTCGCGCATCCAGCAACTGGAAACCAGCATGGAGCGCCTGGCCGAACGCCAGCGTCGTCTGCAGGAAGAGCGTGTGTTGCTCGCCGCCGACCCGGAAGACGCGGCAATCATGGAACTGAGCGAGCAACTGGCCGAAAGCGAAATGACGCTGGAGGAACTGGAAGCCAGCGAAGAACAGCAAGTGGAGCGTCTGGAGCAATTGCGTCAGCAACTGCAACAGGCGACTCAGGCGCAGCAGCAAGCCCAGGGTGATTTGCAGCGGCTCAATGGGCGCTTGGCATCCCTTGAGGCCTTGCAGCAAGCCGCCCTGGACCCAGGCACCGGTACGGCTGAATGGTTGCGCGAGCAGCATCTGGCCGAACGCCCGCGATTAGCGGAAGGCTTGAAGGTCGAGGCGGGTTGGGAGCTGGCGGTGGAAACCGTGCTCGGCGCCGACCTGCAGGCTGTGCTGGTGGATGATTTTGGCGGCTTCGACCTGGCCGGTTTTGCCCAGGGTGATCTGCGCTTGCTCAGCCCTGCGGCCGATGGCACACGGGTGCCGGGCAGTTTGCTGGACAAGGTCGAAGCGGCAATTGATCTGTCGCCGTGGCTGGGCCAGGTCACACCGGTTGAATCACTTGAGCAGGCCTTGGCCCAGCGCGGCCAGCTTGGCGTCGGCGAGAGCCTGATCAGCCGCGACGGCTACTGGGTCGGTCGCCATTTCCTGCGGGTACGCCGTGCCAGTGAAGCCGAAAGCGGCGTCCTGGCCCGGGGCCAGGAAATCGTCAACCTGAGCGCCGAACGCGAAGAACGCGAAGCCACCCTTGAAAGCCTGGAAACCGAACTGCAAACCCTGCGCGCCACCCAGCGCCAGCAAGAGACCGGCCGCGAACACCTGCGCCGCCTGTTGCAGGACGAAGCGCGCCAACAAGGTGAACTCAAGGCCCAGCTCTCCGCGAGCAAAGCCAAGGCCGAACAGCTGACCCTGCGCCGCACCCGTCTTGATGAAGAAGTCGCCGAAATGGGCGAACAACGCGCTCTCGAACATGAGCAGATCGGCGAAGCGCGCCTGCAGTTGCAGGAGGCCCTGGACAGCATGGCCCTCGACACCGAGCAACGCGAATTGCTGCTGGCGCAGCGCGACAGCCTGCGCGAACGCCTCGACCGCGTGCGCCAGGAAGCCCGCCAACACAAGGACCATGCCCACCAATTGGCAGTGCGCCTCGGCTCGCTGCGCGCCCAGCACAACTCCACGGCTCAGGCCCTTGAGCGCCTGGAGATGCAATCGGAACGCCTCACCGAAAAGCGCGAGCAGTTGAGCCTCAATCTGGAGGAGGGCGAAGCGCCGCTGGAAGAACTGCGCCTCAAGCTCGAAGAGTTGCTCGACAAGCGCATGACCGTCGACGAAGAACTCAAGACCGCGCAGATCGCCCTGGAAGACGCCGATCGCGAATTGCGCGACGCCGAAAAACGCCGGACCCAGGCCGAGCAGCAGTCCCAGCTTATCCGCGGTCAGCTCGAACAACAGCGCATGGAATGGCAAGCCTTGACCGTGCGCCGCAAGACCCTGCAAGACCAGTTGCTGGAAGACGGCTACGACCTGCACGGCGTGCTCAACACACTGACCGCCCAGGCCAATGAGAAAGAGGCCGAAGAAGAACTCGAACGCATTGCTGCGCGTATCCAGCGACTGGGCGCGATCAACTTGGCGGCCATCGACGAATACCAGCAGCAATCCGAGCGCAAACGTTATCTGGATGCCCAGAACGCCGACCTTGTGGAAGCCTTGGACACCCTGGAAAATGTGATCCGCAAGATCGACAAGGAAACCCGTAACCGCTTCAAAGATACCTTTGATCAGATTAATGCCGGTTTACAGGCGTTATTCCCAAAAGTTTTCGGCGGTGGCAGCGCTTACTTGGAACTGACGGGCGAAGATCTACTCGATACAGGGGTAACGATCATGGCGCGGCCTCCGGGCAAGAAGAACAGCACCATCCATTTGTTGTCCGGCGGCGAGAAAGCCCTGACCGCATTGGCCCTGGTGTTTGCCATCTTCAAGTTGAACCCGGCGCCGTTCTGCATGCTCGATGAAGTTGACGCCCCGCTGGATGACGCTAACGTTGGACGCTACGCACGGTTGGTAAAGGAGATGTCCCAGACCGTGCAGTTCATCTATATCACCCACAATAAGATCGCCATGGAAATGGCGGATCAGTTGATGGGTGTGACGATGCATGAGCCTGGCTGCTCGCGTTTGGTAGCGGTGGATGTCGAAGAAGCGATGGCGATGGTGGACGCCTAGCGGCGTAGCGTTTAGCTGCAAGCTGCAAGCTGCAAGTGAGTTGGCTTGAGCTTGAAGCTTATAACTTGAAGCTTGCAGCTCACCGTTGGCGCCAATGTACGAAAAGGCCATTGGAGAGCGAAGATGCCAATCCAATACATCTTTCGCCAACTGTGCTAATTTAATGTCAAATTTTCATATGCGTGGGCAAAACGTCAGTCAGAACATAGAGTTGGCGCCACGTTTTAAAGCGGTTTGCGCAGTGCTAAACCCCTTATTTTTCAGCATTTTTTATTAGAGGCACGGGATTACATGGAAATCGGTCTGCGCGAGTGGCTGATCGTCATCGGCATTATTGTCATTGCCGGTATTCTTTTTGATGGCTGGCGCCGCATGCGCGGTGGCAAGGGCAAGCTCAAATTTCGTCTGGACCGCAACCTGTCCAACTTGCCTGACGACGACGGTGCCGCCGAGCTGCTGGGGCCGCCTCGTGTGCTTGATACCCATAAAGAACCCCAGTTGGACGAGCACGACTTGCCGTCGATGAGCGCGCCGCTGCGTGAAGCCCGCGAGCCGTCGTCCAAGCGTGGCAAGCGCGCCAGTGCCAGCGCTGCCGAGCCGCATCAGGGCGACTTGAACCTCGACGTCGATGAAGGCCCGAGCTTCAGCAGCCGCGACGATGATTTCCCGGACGAAAATGTGGGCAAGACCTCCAGCGCGCCGCGCCAATCGGTCAACGACCAGCCCGCCGCCGAAGAAGTGCTGGTGATCAGCGTGATCTGCCGCGACGCCGCCGGTTTCAAAGGTCCGGCCCTGCTGCAGAACATCCTGGAAAGTGGCCTGCGTTTTGGCGAGATGGATATTTTCCACCGTCACGAAAGCATGGCGGGTAACGGCGAAGTGCTGTTCTCCATGGCCAATGCGGTCAAGCCGGGCACTTTCGACCTGGACGATATCGACCTGTTCAGCACCCCGGCGGTGAGCTTTTTCCTTGGCCTGCCAGGCCCACGTCACCCGAAACAAGCATTTGACGTGATGGTGGCCGCAGCCCGCAAGCTGTCCCAGGAACTGAATGGCGAGCTCAAGGACGACCAGCGCAGCGTCCTCACGGCCCAGACCATCGAACATTACCGTCAGCGCATCGTCGAGTTCGAACGTCGCGCCCTGACACAGAAACGCTGAGGCCTGATCTTAAGCGTTGCCTGTAGAATCCGTGCACTAACATATTGAGCAGCTTCGGCTGCTCTTTTGCTTTATGAGAGAACACCCATGACCGCCGCCCATACCCGCATCCTCGAACTGCGCGCTGAACTGGATCAGCACAACTACCGTTATCACGTCCTCGACGAGCCAAGCATTCCGGACGCCGAGTACGACCGGTTGTTCCATGAGCTCAAGGCCCTGGAGGCCGAGCATCCGGAGCTGATTACGCGCGATTCACCGACGCAGCGGGTCGGCAGTGCCGCGCTGTCGGCGTTCACTCAGGTGAAGCACGAGATTCCGATGCTCAGCCTGGGCAACGCGTTTGATGAAACCACCTTGCTGGAGTTCGATCGCCGGGTGACCGAAGGTCTAGACCTGCCCGCGGGCGATCTGTTTGGCGGTGGCGGGGCGGTGGAGTACAGCTGCGAGCCCAAGCTGGACGGCCTGGCGGTCAGCCTGCTGTACCAGGATGGCGAGTTGGTACGGGGTGCTACCCGTGGCGACGGCACCACCGGTGAAGACATCAGCGTCAACGTGCGCACCGTGCGCAATATCCCATTGAAGCTGCACGGCAGCGGCTGGCCGGCCACCCTCGAGGTGCGCGGCGAAGTGTTCATGTCCAAGGCCGGTTTCGAGCGGCTCAACGCCTCGCAACTGGAAGTCGGCGGCAAGACCTTCGCCAACCCGCGCAACGCGGCTGCCGGCAGCTTGCGCCAGCTGGACTCAAAGATCACTGCCAGCCGCCCGCTGGAATTTTGCTGTTATGGCGTGACCACCGATATCAGCGACACCCACATTGGCAACCTGCAGCAACTGAAGCAGTGGGGCATGCCCATCAGTCACGAGCTGAAGCTGGCCAAGGGCATTCAGGATTGCCTGGAGTACTACCGCGATATCGGCGAGCGGCGTAACAGCCTGCCGTATGAGATCGACGGTGTGGTGTTCAAGGTCAACAGCATTGCCTCCCAGCGTGAGCTGGGCTTCCGCGCCCGCGAACCGCGCTGGGCCATCGCGCATAAATTCCCGGCCCTGGAAGAGCTGACCGAACTGCTCGACGTCGAATTTCAGGTTGGCCGCACCGGCGCCGTTACACCGGTGGCGCGCTTGAAGCCGGTCAAGGTCGCGGGTGTCACCGTCTCCAACGCTACCTTGCACAACATGGACGAAGTCGCGCGCCTGGGCGTGATGATCGGCGATACCGTGATCATCCGCCGTGCCGGTGACGTAATCCCACAAGTCGTGTCGGTGGTGCTCGAGCGGCGCCCGGAAACAGCACGTGCAGTGCCGATCCCCGAGCGCTGCCCGGTGTGCGGCTCCCATGTGGAGCGCACGCAACTGGTCAAGCGCAGCAAAGGCAAGGAAACCGTGAGCGAAGGCGCGGTGTACCGTTGCGTCGGCCGCCTGGCCTGTGGCGCGCAGCTCAAGCAGGCGATCATCCATTTTGTGTCGCGTCGTGCCATGGATATCGACGGCCTCGGCGACAAGACCATCGAACAGTTGGTGGATGAAAAACTCATCGGCTCGCCGGCTGATCTCTACATACTGAATTACGAGCAGATTATCGACCTGGAAGGCTTCGCCGATATTTCCAGCAAGAAGCTGATTACCGCCATCGAAAACAGCAAGACCCCGACCCTGGCGCGCTTTATCTACGCCCTGGGTATTCCCGACGTAGGCGAGGAGACCGCCAAGGTGCTGGCGCGTTCCCTGGCCTCGCTGGAACGTGTGCAGAAGGCCTTGCCGGAAGTGCTGACGTACTTGCCGGACGTGGGCCTGGAAGTGGCGCACGAGATCCACAGCTTCTTTGAAGACAGCCATAACCAAGACGTGATCGGCGCGCTGCTGTCGCCGGATGAATGCGGCCTGCAATTGCAGGATCAGGGCGACCTGAGTGCCGAATTCGCCGCCAGCACCACGTTGGGCGGCTTGCTCGACAAGTTGCACGTGCCGAGCGTCGGCCCGGGCGCTGCGCAGAAACTGGCGGACAAGTTCGGCACCCTCGAGGGCGTGATCAAGGCGGACTGGCTGGACATGCGCCAGGCCCTGCCCGAGAAACAGGCCAAGGCCGTCCGCGACTTTTTCGACAGCGAAGGCAACGCCAACCGCGCCCTGGCCATCGAGCAGCAGCTCAAGGACTTCGGCATGCACTGGCTGAGCGAGAAGAAAGTCGTCGAAGGTTTGCCCGAAGCCGGGCACACCTGGGTGCTCACCGGCTCCCTGGAGCTGATGAGTCGTGACGTGGCGAAGGAAAAGCTCGAAAGCCTCGGCGCCAAGGTGGCGGGTTCCGTCTCGGCGAAAACCCATTGCGTGGTGGCTGGGCCAGGCGCCGGCTCCAAGCTGGCCAAGGCCAGCGAGCTGGGCTTGAAGGTATTGGACGAAGAAGCTTTCGTCGCCTTCCTGGCCACGCATAACATCACGGTCTGATTCTTACTGAACGATCTCTTACTGGCGATGCTCAGAGTTCCTACGCGCGCCCCGTAGCAGCTGTCGAGCGCCAGCGAGGCTGCGTTGGCGGCGATGCGGTGCAGACGGCGCTGGATGGGCAGTGTTGCCGATGCAGCCTCGCTTAAGCTCGACAGCTGCTACGCGGTTATTGTTGGTACTCAAGGCAGGAAAAGATCGCCATGTTCCGCTACTTCGAACAACTCAGTTCGCGCATCGCTGCACCGTTCGTAGCCGGCACATCTCGCGATAGCAAGGTGTGGCAGTGCCGCTGCGGCCAATCGCTGTTTTTTCGCAACAGCCAATGCCTGGCCTGCCAGGCGTTGTTGGGGTATCAAGCGCCACAAAGTCGCCTGTCCTCCCTGCAACCCGGGCCCGTCGAAGGCACCTGGCTACAGGACGACAACCTCGCCGCCGGCGCCTTCCGCCGCTGCGCCAACCTCGACACGCCGGCCGCCTGCAACTGGCTGATCCCGGCCCACAGCACCGCATCGCTGTGCGTGGCCTGCAGCTTAAACCGCACCATCCCCGACCTGTCGATCGCGGAAAACCACGATCGCTGGCGCAAAGTCGAAACCGCCAAGCGCCGCTTGGTCGCGCAACTGATCAGCCTGGGTTTGCGCGTGGTGCCCAAGAGTGCCGATGAAGATAACGGCCTGGCCTTCGACTTCGTCGGTGTCGACCTGGAAGGCAACGCACCCATGACAGGCCATGCGAACGGACTGATCACCCTCGATATCAAGGAAGCCGACGACGCCCACCGTGAAAAACTCCGCGTGCAAATGCGTGAACCCTATCGCACCTTGCTCGGGCACTTTCGTCACGAAGTCGGCCACTATTACTGG
The DNA here is from genome assembly GCF_963970945.1 of Pseudomonas sp. RA_5y_Pfl1_P24. Taxonomy (NCBI): domain Bacteria; kingdom Pseudomonadati; phylum Pseudomonadota; class Gammaproteobacteria; order Pseudomonadales; family Pseudomonadaceae; genus Pseudomonas; species Pseudomonas sp. RA_5y_Pfl1_P24. The sequence goes on from NZ_CAXAOJ010000002.1 coordinate 148,641, forward strand.
GATCGCCTGATCGCCAATACCCACTGGATTGAAGCGTTTCGCAACCTGTTCGGCGACGAACGCGCCAGTTATGCCGATGCGCTCGACCAGCACTACCAGAACGGCCCACGTGCCGACTGGCAGAAAACCTGCGTCAGTGCCTACGCCACCATGCATCCCTGGGAGGACTGGGCCGAAACCTGGGCCCATTACCTGCACATGATGGACGCGGTCGACACCGCCCTCGGCTTCGGCATGAGCGCCCGCACGATGGAGCTGGATTACCAGCCATTCCCGCTCAGCACGCTCTACGACCCTGAGCACCCTGGCGGTGCAGCGTTCCTGTCGTTCGTCAATGCCTGGATCGAACTGGCCGGCATGCTTAACGAACTATCGCGCAGCATGGGCCAGCCGGATTTCTATCCCTTCGTGCTGCCACCGGCGGTGATCGCCAAGCTGCACTTTATTCACCTAGTGATCCAGGAAGAGGGCTGCCGTGCGGAGGAGGTGGTACAGGCGCAGTAATCCGCCTTGTGTGGCAGCTCGGTAGCCCAGGCAGACCGAGTCGCCAGCAGCGCGAGCAAGCCCGGCTCCCACAGCGTTCTATATTGCTCCCACGGGCGCAGACAAGTGCTTGAGCCCCTTCATATTTTTTATCCGGCGCAATGGTTGTAACTTCCGATGAGATCGGTACAATGGCCCCGCTTGCCGAGAGGCAGGCGTCGTTATGGTGACTCCATCGGTCCCCCCGCAACGATTACCCGTGAACCTGGTCAGAGCCGGAAGGCAGCAGCCACAGCGGGAACATTGTGTGCCGGGGTGTGGCTGGTGGGGTTGCCTCCATAACGCTCCTCCTAGCAACATCCCATCACTTTCAATTCAAAAAAATGCTTTCACGCCATCTGCCATCGTGCAGTCCATGGCGGCATACTCCATGCCTGGCATCCGGAGACAGCACACGTGGAAAAAGTCGACGACCTCACGCGCGAAAAACTGCGGGAATGGCAGATGCGGCGCCTGGAGATCAAGGACCGTATTCAGTCGCATCCTGAACAGACCCTGGAATTGTCGAGGGTATTGGACCTCATGGACGACGAACACGCGCAAATCCTCAGCCAGGCGCAAATGATCCGGGTCGAGGAAGTGACGGATGCCCCGGGGCCGATCGCCGAGCCCGCGCCGCTGCCACTTCCGGGCGCCTGCACGCTGCAATTGAATGTGGCCGCGCAGAGCGCCGAAGACTTGAGCAGGTTGCTTGAGATGGCGGTTTTCGAACTCCAGCAGCAGATCAATGCGATGGCCTCTGGGGCTGACTCGCCGGCCCATTGCGGTGGCATGTCAGGCTCCCTGGGCGAGTATCGGTTCGAACTGGGTAGCCAGGACCATGCCTGATCCACGCGACGTACGTCGGCCCCTGGCTGCGAGGAACTATGCAACCGGAACACTTTGATTTATCCAGCCCCGTCTTCCTGCCTGTCACGGATGAAACCTGCACCGCACTGCTCGGCACGGACGGTGCCGAGGCCTTGGTCGGCCTGACGGACCCGGAGCTGGCCGCCGTGCTCGTCATCCAGAACCTGGCCCAGGCCGCGGAAAAAGACCTGACGTGCGCGGGTGCCGAGCGCATCCTGGAAAAGTTGCTCGGCTGGGCAGTCGATTCACCGCCTGCGGGCGCTGCGACGTTGCGGTCTGAGGCGCAACGGCTGTTCGACCCGCGCAAGCTGTACTTTGGTTTTAACGCGCTCAAAAGCGTGAACCTGCGCCTGCTTTCAGCTGAAGAAGTTGCGGCGCGGGATTACCTGTTGCCTACGGGTAAATGGGATATCGGCTACAAGGTCCGCCATCTGCGCAGCAATGATCCGTTCAGCCAGCAGATGATTACACCCCGGCATCGCGAACGCTGGCTCAGCCCGGCCCAGGACAAGCTGGTGCGCACCTTTCGCGCCAACTTGAATGAAGACTTGCATGTTCAAGGCTACGCGGGCATCGGCAAGAGCCACCTGCTCGGCGCGTTGATGGAGTGCCTGCGGCCTGAAAAGACCCTCATACTGGCGCGCACGCAAGCAAAGCTGGCGACACTTCGCGAACGTATGGGGTTGGGGCGCGACAGCAAGGCCGGCTCGACGTTTGCCGCGTTCGCCAAGGCCCTGTTGCACGGGCCACGCCCGCCCGCGCCGGCAGCGCCGGCCAGGTTGCCCGGCAAACTGGCTGTGGCGCAAACCCTGGATATCCATGGGTGGCGCGGGCACGATGGTCCAGCGACCGTCGAGGTGTGTCTCAAGGTGCTCGAACGCTATTGCCACTCCAGCCATCACAGCCTGTCGGCCAGTCATTTGCCGCATTTCAAACAACCGTTGTCAGGTGTGGATGCCCAGGTGTTACTGGAGTATTCCAGCCGTGTGTGGACTTACCTGGAGGCCAACCCGCAATGGGCCAGCCCACTCGCGTTCGCGGCGCTGTTGCTGATCAAGCGCGCGAGCCTCGACGGTTGTGTGGTGCCGCCTCGGTACACCCATGTATTGATTGATGAAAGCCAGGACATCCCGCCTTCGTTGTTGCAGATTATCGAACGCGGCCGCCAAGTGCTGATCACCCTCGGCGATGAGTACCAATTGGCCAACGGAGTGATGGTCAGAAGAAAGCGCGAAGTCCGGCACACCGACATCAGTTATTCCGTGCGCTCGGGCCGCAACGTCGAGCGGCTGGTCAACCCGTTGATCAGCGTGCACTCGCAGAAATGCAAGACCCCCTTCGAAGGCGCGCGGGATGCCGACGTCGGCATCGAACATTACCCCCAGGGCTTCGTGCCGCCGGAAGGCTGCGTGGTGTTGACCGCCTCGCCTTGGGACACCATGAAGTGGGCCATTCAGTTGCAGCAGGCCAACTGCCCGTTCGGGTTCCCCGACAACGCGGCGCAGCAGGACCTCCAACGCTTCATGGTCAGCGCCATCGCCTTGTTCAAGCCGCAGTTCTACAGCAACGAGCACAACGAGAACGGGCCGCACGTGTATTTCAGCGACATGGCTGACTGGCAACAGGTGCGTGATGCCAGCCAGTTCGATGAGTCGTTCCTGTGGGTCGAGAGTGAGCTGGAAAAAGGCTTCAATGTCGCCGATATCACACGCTTGAACCGCCTGGGCGGGGTCCCCGGCAAGCGTTGCCTGCTGATGCTGGCGGAAGAGGCAGGTGGCATGGAATTCGATCGGGTGCTGCTGACCCCTGAGCTGCTGACCAACGTGAAGTTCAAGGATGCCTACGCGTTCGACCAGCGGATCTGTGCCGTGTACATCGCAATTTCCCGCGCAAAGCAACAGCTTTACGTCCCTTACGATGTGGTCGAATGGCTCGAGTACCACAATTATCAGGGATTCAGCGGGTCGCACGGTTACTGATTGAACTCACAGGCCCTGGCGGCGAGCAGGTCAGGCCGACGATGGGGCCTGCCTGCTCAGCGGCATTACGGCCGGTACACCGGGAATGCCTTGATCAACGGGACTATTTCCGGGCCCATCGCCTCCACCGTTTTTGGCGGATTGCTCGGTGTTGGAATGTTCCTGGCAAAGTGAAAGATGATGGTCTGGCCGGTGCCACTGTCCCGGTAATATTTGAAGAAACTGACTTCAGAGAAGCGCCCATCCTTGCGCAGAGACTCGGGGAAATACATCACCAAATACACGATGCCGGTGGCATTGTCCGTCGCCAGTATCGACGGCATATTCGGGTTTTCCTGCTGGTGAAGCCGGACGGTATTCTTGGCGAGGTCGAGGGGTTCGAAACGGTTCATCTCGCGAGGGACCACGGTAAAATCCACCATCTCATTCCAGGCATCGACGCTTTCCTGCGCCGGGAAGTATTCCCACAGGCCGGGTTTCTGAAATTTCAGGACGAACTTCTTGCCGTCGAACACCACCGATTTGGTTTCGGCAATGGAGGGGCGCGACAGGTCGGGGGCAATAGTGGCTGGGGGCGAAGCGCAACCGCAGAGCAGGGCCAAGGCAGACAAAACAACTAGCGTGATTTTCATTTCAATCCTTGAAAATAGTTTGAGGCAGGTATCTTGCGCGAAAGACAGTAGTCCAGCCGGCGGCTGAATACCGCCTATTTAGTTGAGAAACTGCATTTTCCCGATCTGTCCTTGAGGGCTCCCTCACAGCTTTAAAACACTTTCTGAACAACCCCAAACCACCTTGTTAGTTTCCGCCAGCCACTTGTTTCAGAATATGACAAGGGCGAGCAATTGATATTGAAGTGCTATCACTTCTTTAGCTAACAAGGATGTCTGTGATGAAAAGCCTGCAAGGGTTACCCCGTCTTATCAGTGCTTCGGTAGGCACTCCCGGTAAAGCCCGCAACTTGCCCGCCGATGTGCAGTGCATCCAGTATTTATTCAATCTGATCATTCCCAAACTGGGTTTTCCGCTGGCCGAGAATGGCAAGTGCGATGGCCAGTTGGTGCAGTGCATCAGCCAGTACCCGTTCCGTCACCTCAAATACGCCCACCCCGGTTGCTTGAACGTGCTGATGCCAGAGATCGCCACCGGCCTGGACTTGACCCAGACCGCGAACAAGAAATGGATCGGCCTGGCGAAGGTGTCCGCCGACAAGGCGTACCTGCTGAAAACCCCAAGTGCCAAGGCGGCTAAGCGCCCCTACATTGTCAAAAACGACGTGGTCGGCGTGCTGGCCTTCAAGGATGGCTGGGCGCAGGTCGAGTTCATCAATGCTCAGACCCGTTCGTTTACCGGTTGGATCAGCCAGGATCAGTACAGCCGTTTGTCTGCGCCTAAACCCTAGCCACGCGCCCCAGGCAGACAGAGCCCTACTCAGAACCTCCGATTACGCCGCAACGTGCCACGCACGTTGCGGCGTTCTCATGTCCGGGTTCAGGCTTTGTTGCGGTTGAATAGCTTACGGATCACGGCGAACAACGCCACCACGCCAATCACCAGGAATTTCTTTGCAGCCAGCAGGAAGATGCCGATTTTGGCGAACAACCCGGCTTTGGCTGCAATCCCGCCGGCGACCAACGCAGCGAGACCGTAAGTGGCAAGCTTGTCGGTGCTTGGGTTGAAGTCGGTATACAGGTTGCCGTCGGTGAAGTTGGTAAAGGCCAAGACCTTGGGCAATTCCTGCTTGATGGTGGGCAGGTCGGCCATGGCGGCGACGGCATTGAGTTCCAGCACGCCTTCACGGCCAAGCACACGGATGCTGTAGTTGAGGGTGGTCTGCTCGACGTCGTCGGCCTTCAGTTCGCGGGCCCAATACATCTTGTGGGTGCTGTCGTCGTAGTGCGGCGGCTCGGCCCAGCCCAGCAAGTGCAAGCCGGCGTAGCCTTGTTGCTGGCGTTCTTTGTTTTCGGCCTCGTCCTCTTCCTGCATCTGTTTGAGCAGTTCGGCGTAGTCGATTTTTGCGGCGTCCTCGTCGGAAATGTGCCCGTCGGCCTTGTAGCTGACGATCACACCCCAGCCACGCTCCGACAATGGGCTAACCGCTTTCGGCACAATCATGCCCAGGGTCTTGAAACCCGGCGGGTTGCCCCAGCCATCCGTCAGCAAGCGCTCGGTGTCGGCGGGGTCGAGGTAATAGAACTCGTCGTTGAGCTTGAGGGTTGCAATGCCACTGGGCAAGGTGACCGTGCCGGTCTTCTGTTTGAGGGACTTGAGGAAATGTTCGGCCGTTTCGGCGGGCGCACTGGCTTCAACGGGCGCGGGTGGGGAAGCGGCAAAGGCGGGGAAGGCAGGCAGGCTCAAAGCGGCCGCCGCCAACAACAGGCGGAAGTAATTCATGGTAGTCCCTTACATTTTGAATTAATTTCGCAAAATAATAACTGAAAGGACCTGCTACGGGTTAGCGAAAGGTCTCCCGCAACAGCCCGGCAAACGCATCCCGCGCCAGGTGCCGCTGGATGTCCTTGTGCCAGAACAGCAGGTTGTCCACGGCCTGCAGTTCATCAAATCGGTACGACGCCAACTGATTGGCCTGCTCATAGCGGGCCAGGATGCCTTCGGGCGCGAGCGCCACGCCAATGCCCGCGCTGACGCAACCGATGATCGTGCCCCAACTGGCATAGCTGGCGATGGCCGGCTTGAAGGCGTGGGGCTTGACCCAGCTCTCCAGCGCCGCCCGATACGGGCAGCCGGGGGGCCACACCAGCAGGGTGCGGCCGGCGAGGTCCTCGGCGCTGTGGATCGGTGCGCTGGAGGCGCTGGCGATCAATACGAGGCGTTCGCTATAGACCACGCTGTGCTCGAGCTTCGCGCTTTTGTTGCCGGCTGCCACCAGCGCCACATCCAGGCGGTGGTGTTGCAGGTCATCTAGCAGTTCGCCCCAGGCGCCGGTGACCAGCTCCAGGCTGACATCCGGGTAGCGCCGGTGATACTCCGCCAGCAGGGGCGGCAGACGGCCGCTGGCGCTGGACTCCACCGCACCGATGCGCAGGGTGCCACGGGGAATGGCGTTGGCGTTCACCGCGCGTTTGGATTCGTCCACCAATGCCAGAATGCGCTCGCAATACTCCAGGAATATCTCACCGGCAGCACTGATCGCCAGCCCGCGCCCGGCGCGGATAAACAGGGGCGTGCCCAACTCGCCTTCCAACTGCTTGATACGCGTGGTGATGTTGGACGGCACACAGTGCAATTGCAGGGCAGCATGGGCCACGCTGCCGGTCTGCGCCACGGCTCGCACCATTTTCAGTTGGGCCAGTTCCATTACTCAGTTCCAGTGAATTCAGAAGTCAGAAACGCTTAATTGTCCTACGCCTTGCCCGGGCCAAGACTGACGGCATTCCTTCTCAGTTTTCGGATGCCGTCGATGAACACCCCGTCACCCCTGAAGCTTACGCTAGTCATTGCCAGCGTCATCCTCTGTTGGGCCTATTCGCCGATTGGCGTGCACATGGGGCTGCACAGCTACAGCCCTGGGCAGCTCGCGCTGCTGCGGTTTCTGATCGCTTCGCTGTTCATGGCCGGTGTGGCGCTGGTGATGGGCATCGGCCGGCCGCGCCTGCGGGATGTGCCGTGGCTGCTGGTGTTGAGCTTTTTCGGGGTGTTCCTGCATCACACCAGCCTCAATTATGGACAGCAATTCGTGAGTGCGGCGGCGTCCAGCGTACTGGCGCAATCGGCACCACTGTTCAGTGTGTTGATCGCGTTTTTCTGCTTGAAGGAGCGGGTCAGCCTCTGGCGCTGGAGCTGCGTGTTGCTTGGCTTGCTCGGCGTGCTGGTGGTGATCTGGGGCGATCACGGCATGGGCGATATCGACCCGCGCGGTGTGCTGATCCTGCTGGCGGCGGTGTCGTGGAGCCTGTACTTCGTCATCCAGAAACACTATGCCCATCGCTATAGCCCGCTGACGATGGCGTGCTACATGGTCTGGGTGGGCACGTTGATGCTCTGCGTGAACCTGCCAGGCCTGCCCGCTGCCATGGTGCAGGCGCCGCTGCCGGAAAACCTTGCGGTGCTGGTGCTCGGGATTTTCCCCAGTGCTTTGGCGTACCTGGCGTGGGGCTACGTGTTGAAGCATGTCGAAGTCAGCCGCGCCTCGGTGGCGATGTACCTGATCCCGCCCGTCGCCATGGTGATGGCGGCGACGTTGCTGGGTGAGCACATCGCCCTGCAAGTGGTGCTGGGCGGCATGATTGTGTTGGCCAGCGTGGCAGCGATCAGTCTGGAAGGGCGTTGGCGGTGGCCTCTGCGGTATACAGCTTGATGATTTCGTCGATCTCGTCCGACATCCTCATGCGCAACAAGGTGCGCAGGATTTTTTGCACCGGCACATTCGGATCATTGCGCACAGTGCAGCCCAGGTTCTGCTGATCGATCACCGCGACCTTGTGCAGGCGTTTGCCGACCGGCATCCGCTGGTTGAACCGGTCGAGTATCCATTCATTGGTCACGGCGAACTTGAAGCGCCCGGCCACCAGTTTTTGCAGCACCTGCTCTTCGCTGCGGGCATCGTCACGGCTGAGCTGGCCGCTGGCAAACAAAGGCTCAAGGGTGGCGTAGCGATAATTGAGCACCGTGCCGATGGCCTGTGGCGCAAGTTTGCCAACCTGAACCGGCTGCGCAGGGATCTGAGTGCTGACCAACAGGTTGCGCTGCACCATCAACGGGATACTCCACGTGTAATCACCCGACAGGTTGTCGACCCAGGCCTGGGTGACATAACAGCGCACATCAATCTCGCCATGCTCCATGGCGCTGGAGATTCGCGCGCGTGCCAATACGTGGAATTCGGCCGGGTGACCGACCTGGGTGGCCAGGCTCAACATCAAGTCATACAAAATGCCCTGAGTGGGCCGTCCGTGCTCCAATTGCACCATGGGCATCGCCCAGCTGTCGGAAACCGAGAAACGCAACGGTGCGGGCGCTGCCAGGCTCGCCGTGGTGATCATCCATAAGGCGCCCAGGACTACGCGCATATGCTCTCCGGGTTCAGGCCTTTTTGGGGCCAATCAGGAGAGCTTAGTCAGATTAGGCGAGCGTGCCGGATGCAATTTCCCCCTTGCTCCGCTAGCATTACCGGCTTCCGCTTCCCAGTTGCGACGGTTTTCGATGAGTTATCAGGTTCTTGCACGTAAATGGCGTCCGCGCTCGTTCCGCGAAATGGTCGGCCAGACCCATGTGCTCAAGGCTCTGATCAATGCCTTGGACAGCCAACGGCTGCACCACGCCTACCTGTTCACCGGTACCCGGGGAGTGGGCAAGACCACCATTGCGCGCATCATCGCCAAATGCCTGAACTGTGAAACCGGTATCACTTCGACGCCCTGCGGCACCTGCTCGGTGTGCAAGGAAATCGACGAAGGGCGTTTCGTCGACCTGATCGAAATCGACGCCGCGAGCCGTACCAAGGTCGAAGACACCCGCGAGCTGCTGGATAACGTGCAGTACGCGCCGAGCCGTGGCCGCTTCAAGGTCTACCTGATCGACGAAGTGCACATGCTGTCCAGCCATTCCTTCAACGCCTTGTTGAAAACCCTGGAAGAGCCGCCGCCCTACGTTAAATTCATCCTGGCCACCACCGACCCGCAGAAACTACCGGCAACGATTTTGTCGCGGTGCCTGCAGTTCTCCCTGAAAAACATGACCCCCGAGCGAGTGGTCGAGCATTTGACCCACGTGTTGGGCGTCGAGAACGTACCGTTTGAAGACGATGCCTTGTGGCTGCTCGGCCGCGCCGCCGATGGTTCGATGCGGGACGCCATGAGCCTCACCGATCAGGCCATCGCCTTTGGTGAAGGCAAGGTCATGGCCGCCGACGTGCGCGCCATGCTCGGCACCCTCGACCACGGCCAGGTATTCGACGTGCTGCACGCGCTGATCGAAGGCGACGCCAAGGCGTTGCTCGAAGCCGTGCGGCACCTGTCGGAGCAAGGCCCGGACTGGAACGGCGTGCTCTCGGAAATCCTCAATGTGCTGCACCGCGTTGCCATCGCCCAGGCCCTGCCGGAAGGGGTCGACAACGGTCATGGCGACCGCGACCGCGTGTTGGCCCTGGCCCAGGCGTTGCCGGCCGAAGATGTGCAGTTCTATTACCAGATGGGCCTGATCGGTCGCCGGGACCTGCCTTTGGCGCCGGACCCGCGCGGTGGCTTTGAAATGGTGCTGCTGCGCATGCTGGCCTTCCGGCCCGCGGACGCTGCCGATGCGCCGAGACAGCCGTTAAAGCCAGTGGGGATCAGCCAGGCCACAGTTGATTCCGCCAAACCAGTGGCTGGCGCGGCAGTGGTTGCGCCAGTGGTGGCTGCACCCGCGCCGGTCGCGCCGGCACCTGAGCCAGAGCCTGTGGTTGCTGCGCCAGTGGTCGAGTCGGAACCGATCGCCGAGCCTGAGCCGGTCGTCGATTTGCCCTGGAATAATCCGGTAGACGCCGACGCTGAAGTCGAGCAGGTGCCTGCCGTGGAGCCTGTGCTGGAAACCAGCAGCGAGCAGCCCGAGCTGACGCCGATGCCCAAGCCGACCCCGGACAGCGTGGTGCCGGATGCCCCTGAGTGGGCCTCTGCGCCTGCCCCCGAGCCAACCGTGGCCCAGGTGGAAGCTGCCACCCCAGGCATCGACCTCGACGACGAACCGCCGCTGGACGAAGACTACATTGAGCCGGACATGGATTCGGCCTACAGCTACCTGGACGACCTGGCCAGCGAACACACCGCCGAGCCGGCCCCTGAGCCCGAGGCGGAACCCGCTTCAGCCCCGGCCACCGGCCTGGCGCTGCAATGGCTGGAGCTGTTCCCGAAACTGCCGATCTCCGGCATGACCGGCAGCATCGCGGCCAACTGCACGCTGATTTCCATTGAAGGCGACCACTGGCTGTTGCACCTGGACCCGGCCCACAGCGCCCTGTTCAACGCGACCCAGCAGCGCCGCCTGAACGATGCGCTGAACCAGTACCATGAGCGCACGCTGACCATCGCCATCGAGCTGATCAAGCCTGAGCAGGAAACCCCGGCCCAGGCCGCGAGCCGCCGGCGTATCAACCGCCAGCGTGAAGCGCAAGACTCGATCCACGCTGATCCGCTCATCCAGCAAATGATGCAACAGTTCGGTGCGGTCGTCCGTCACGATACTATTGAACCCGTCGAAGCCCCGGTGCCCCAAGCGTCATAACACCGGGCCAATCATTGATCCACGTACTTTTGAGGTGATTCCCATGATGAAAGGTGGCATGGCCGGCCTGATGAAGCAGGCGCAGCAGATGCAGGAAAAGATGGCCAAGATGCAGGAAGAACTGGCCAACGCCGAAGTCACCGGTAAGGCCGGTGGCGATATGGTCAGTGTGGTAATGACCGGTCGTCACGACATCAAGCGCGTGAGCATCGACCCAAGCGTATTGCCAGGTACCAGCGAAGATGATCTGGAAATGCTCGAGGCGCTGTTCGCCGCGGCCGTCAACGACGCCGTGCGCAAGATCGAAGCCAACAGTCAGGAAAAAATGGGTGGCGTGACCGCTGGCATGCAACTGCCACCGGGCATGAAGCTGCCGTTCTGATCGGCAAGCCTTAGCTAGACTCAAATGCCAGGTCTCGTGCCTGGCATTTTTTTTACTCGCCCTACGGGAAGGTAACTCTATAGAACCTCGGCGTATCAGCCGGTGTCTGCACTTGATAGCGATGAATTCGATTACCGTTAAAGGAGCACCTTCATGCCTCAAGAACCGATACTGAACCAGCGCATCGTCCTGGTCTCACGCCCCCAGGGTGCACCCACCCCGGAGAACTTCCGCCTGGAGCGGGTGAGTCTGCCGGAGGTGGCAGACGGCCAGGTCCTGCTTAAGACGCTGTACCTGTCACTTGATCCCTACATGCGCGGCCGCATGAGCGACGCACCGTCCTACGCAGCTCCAGTGGAAATCGACGAAGTGATGACCGGCGGCGCTGTCAGCCGTATCGAGCAGTCGCGTCATCCGAAATTCGAAGTGGGCGACCTGGTGGTCGGTGCTACCGGCTGGCAGAGCCACAGCATTTCCGATGGTCGCAACCTGATTCCGGTGCCAAAAGGTCTGGCCAGCCCGTCGATGGCCCTGGGTGTGCTGGGCATGCCGGGTATGACCGCCTACATGGGGCTGATGGACATCGGCCAGCCCAAGGAAGGGGAAACCCTGGTAGTGGCAGCGGCATCCGGCGCGGTCGGCTCGGTAGTGGGGCAGGTGGCCAAGCTCAAGGGCTTGCGCGTCATCGGGATCGCCGGGGGGGCGGACAAGTGCCGCTACGTGGTAGACGAATTGGGCTTTGATGCCTGCATCGACCATAAGAGCGCGGACTTTGCCAACGAATTGGCGCAGGCGTGCGACAAGGGCGTGGACATCTATTTCGAGAACGTCGGCGGCAAAGTCTTCGACGCCGTGGTGCCCTTGCTCAACCCCAAGGCGCGCATTCCGCTGTGCGGGTTGATCGCCGGCTACAACGCCCATGAAGCCCCCAGCGGGCCGGATCGCTTGCCGGCGCTGCAACGCACCTTGCTGACCAAGCGTGTGCGCATTCAGGGCTTTATCGTGTTTGATGACTACGGTGATCGCCAGCCCGAGTTCCTCAGCGCCATGGCGCCGTGGGTGCGCGATGGCAAGATCAAGTTCCGCGAAGATGTGGTCGACGGCCTGGAGCAGGCGCCGCAAGCCTTCATCGGTTTGCTGGAGGGACGCAACTTCGGCAAGTTGGTGGTGCGCGTCGCACAGGATTGAGCATTTGACGCTAATCCGAGGCGCGGGTATAAACCGCGTCTCGTTGTTTTGTCGGACCCTTCGCCCATGAGCTTCAGCCCCCTGATTCGCCAACTGATCGACGCCTTGCGCACTTTGCCGGGCGTGGGCCAGAAAACTGCCCAGCGCATGGCGCTGCAACTGCTGGAGCGTGATCGCAGCGGCGGCACCCGGTTGGCCCAGGCCCTGAGCCAGGCCATGACCGGTGTGGGCCACTGCCGCCAGTGCCGCACCCTCACCGAACAGGAGCTCTGCCCGCAATGCGCCGACCCGCGCCGCGACGACACGCTGCTGTGCGTGGTGGAAGGGCCGATGGATGTGTACGCGGTGGAACAGACTGGCTATCGCGGGCGCTACTTCGTGCTCAAGGGCCACCTGTCGCCGCTGGACGGCTTGGGCCCGGAAGCCATCGGCATTCCGCAACTGGTGGCGCGTATTGAAGAGCAGGGCACCTTTACCGAAGTGATCCTGGCCACCAATCCGACGGTGGAAGGTGAGGCGACCGCGCATTACATCGCCCAACTCCTGAGCAACAAAGGCCTGATCACCTCGCGCATCGCCCATGGCGTGCCGCTGGGTGGCGAGTTGGAATTGGTGGACGGTGGGACGCTGGCGCATTCCTTCGCCGGTCGCAAACCCATCGCCCTTTAAGGGGCGACACAGATCAAAAGGTGGGAGCGGGCTTGCTCGCGAATGCAGGGTAGCAGTCAACAAAGATATTGACTGATCCACCGCATTCGCGAGCAAGCCCGCTCCACATTGGTTTTGTGTTCTGGGTGAAATCTGCAGTCAACTTGATAGCCAAGCAAGCGCTTGGTAAGTTCGCTCTACCTCACAGTGGAGCTTGCCGATGTCTGCCTATCAGGACTACTTCGATCCCAGCCATCAATTGGTCCGCGAGAGCGTGCGCCGTTTTGTCGAACGCGAAATGTTGCCCGGCGTCGAGCAGTGGGAAGAGGCCGAGAGTTTTCCCCGAGAGCTGTACCTCAAGGCCGGCGCGGCGGGGATACTGGGCATTGGTTACCCCGAAGCCCTGGGTGGCAGTCATGAAGGTGATCTGTTCGCCAAAGTGGCCGCCAGCGAGGAGTTGATGCGCTGCGGCTCCGGCGGCGTGGTGGCGGGGCTGGGTTCGCTGGATATCGGCCTGCCGCCTGTCGTCAAGTGGGCGCGACCCGAAGTACGCCAGCGCGTAGCGCCGTTGGTGTTGTCGGGTGAGAAGATCATCGCCCTGGCTGTCACAGAGCCGGGCGGCGGTTCCGACGTGGCCAGCCTGCAAACCCGCGCCATTCGCGACGGCGATCACTACCGCGTCAGCGGCAGCAAAACCTTTATCACCAGCGGCATCCGCGCCGATTTCTACACCGTGGCCGTGCGCACCGGCGAGCCGGGTTTTTCCGGTATCAGCCTGCTGCTGATCGAAAAAGACACCCCCGGTTTTACCGTCGGCCAACCTCTGAAGAAAATGGGCTGGTGGGCGTCGGACACGGCTGAATTATTCTTCGACGATTGCCGGGTGTCTGCTGGCAACCTGATCGGCGCCGAGAACATGGGTTTCGCCTGCATCATGGGCAACTTCCAGAGCGAACGCCTGGCGTTGGCCCTTATGGCCAACATGACCGCACAGCTGGCACTTGAGGAAAGCCTCAAATGGGCCGCGCAACGCGAAGCCTTCGGCAAACCCATCGGCAAATTCCAGGTGATCAAGCATCGCTTGGCGGAAATGGCCACTGCCGTGGAAGTCTCCCGCGAATTCACCTACCGCCAGGCGGCAAAGATGGCCGCGGGAAAGAGTGTGATCAAGGAAATTTCCATGGCCAAGAACCTCGCCACTGACACGGCGGACCGCGTGACGTTTGACGCCGTGCAGATACTCGGGGGCCAGGGGTATATGCGTGGGAACCTGGTGGAGCGCCTGTATCGGGACAACCGCATCCTGTCCATCGGGGGAGGGACTCGGGAAGTGATGAATGAAATCATCAGCAAGCAGATGGGGTTGTGATCTTGTGTTCTTCTTGGCCTCTTCGCGGGCAAGCGGGCTTGCTCGCGAAGAGGCCGGACCGGACAACTAAGTAATCAGCTCAAGCGGTCAGCGCTCAGTCAACGCAAACTGCGTCAAACAAAACGTCGGAATCCCCATATCTTCCAACCGCTGCGACCCACCCAACTCCGGCAAATCAATGATCGCCGCCGCTTCAAAAATCTGCGCACCCATGCGCCGCACCAGGTTCGCCGCCGCGATCAGGGTGCCGCCTGTGGCAATCAAATCATCGAAGATCAATACCGAGTCACCCTCACACAGGCTGTCAGCGTGCACTTCCAGGAAGGCCTCGCCGTACTCGGTCTGATAACCCTCGGCCAGCACGTCGGCTGGTAGCTTGCCCTGCTTGCGAAAGAGGATCAGCGGCTTGTTCAGTTGATAGGCGATGATCGAACCGATCAGGAACCCCCGCGCATCCATGGCGCCGATGTGCGTGAAGTCAGCCTCGACATAACGCTGGGCAAAGCTGTCGGCCACCAGCCGCAGGGCGCGAGGCGATTGGAACAGCGGGGTGATGTCACGAAAGATCACCCCAGGCTTGGGGAAGTCGATGACAGGGCGGATCAGGGATTTGATGTCGAACGAATCAAAGGTCATCGTCGAAGAGTCCTGGGCTGGAAACGGACTCGAAGTATACCTGCGGCCTCGCCAGTTGGCGCGGCCGCAGCGTTTGGATCAGGCGTCGACCGTGCCGCCGGCCAATGCACACAGTTGGATCGGGTCGAGGATATGCACTTCCTTGCCTTCGGCAGCGATCAACTCGTTCTGCTGAAAACGGGTAAACACGCGGGACACGGTTTCCACCGCCAGGCCCAGGTAGTTGCCGATTTCATTGCGCGACATGCTCAGGCGGAACTGGTTGGCCGAGAAACCACGGGCGCGGAACCGCGCGGACAAGTTGACCAAGAAGGTGGCGATGCGCTCGTCGGCGGTTTTCTTCGACAACAGCAGCATCATTTGCTGGTCGTCGCGAATCTCGCGGCTCATCACGCGCATCAGCTGACGGCGCAGTTGCGGCAATTGCAGGGCCAGTTCGTCCAGGCGCTCGAAGGGGATTTCGCACACTGACGTAGTCTCCAGCGCCTGGGCCGACACCGGGTGAATCTCGGTGTCCATGCCTGACAGCCCCACCAGTTCACTGGGCAAGTGGAAACCCGTGATCTGTTCTTCGCCGCCATCGCTCAGGCTGAATGTCTTCAACGCGCCCGAACGCACTGCATAAACGGAATCGAACTTGTCGCCCTGGCGAAACAGAAACTCGCCTTTTTTCAGCGGGCGACCGCGTTTAACGATCTCGTCCAGCGCATCCATGTCTTCCAAATTCAACGAAAGTGGCAGGCAGAGGGGTGCCAGGCTGCAATCCTTGCAATGGGCCTGGCTGTGAGCGCGCAGTTTGACTGGCTCGGACATTTTTTAATCCTTGTGGGAAAACACACATAAGACGTAAGGGTAACGCACTGGAGGTCGCTGAAGCCAGCGTGTACAAAAAACCGGCAGCGGTATAAAGGTTTTTGTATCAAGGTCGATACAGCAGGCATACCTATTAGTCGGAGCCTGGATCATGTCTGTTATAGCCGCCTACAACCCTGCCATCCGCGTTCCGACTGTGCCGGATGCAAAGCCATTGGCTGAGGCCAAGGAAGAAGTACCAGGCGCTGAAACGGCTACTGCACCCAAAGTGGTTGAAGGTGTGACCGTGACTATTTCCGCCGATGCCTTCAAAGCCGCTGGTGCGGCCAAAAGCTCCAATGCGGATATCGATGACAGTGGCCTGGACGACAACGTCAAACAGGTGCTGAAAATGATCCGCCAATTGAAACAGCAGATCGCCGAAAAACAGGCCGAACTGGCGGCAGTCGCGGCGGCCAATAACCTTTCGCCCGAAGAGGCTCGAGCCAAGACCAGTGCTCTGCAAAGCGAAATCAGTTCTTTGCAGGCGGGCCTGATGTCGGCTCAGACCTCCCTGGCCAAGTCGATGAAAGGTATGAGCGCCAACGACTCGATGAAGGCCGCCTCCTTGTCGATGTAATCAGATCACCCGTGAAAATCGTTGCCGATTCTGGTGCTCCAGGTAGGCATCGAACACCATGCACACCGAACGCACCAGCAGTCGCCCGGCCGGCAATACACGAATGCCCTGGGCGTCGAGTTCGATCAGGCCATCTTCGGCCATGGCCTCCAGTTGCGGCCAGATGTCGTCAAAATACCCGCGAAAATCAATGTTGAAGGCCGGCTCGATCTTCTCGAACGCCAGGCTGAAATTGCAGATCAACTGTTGGATAACCTCCCGCCGCAACCGATCGTCCGAGGTGCAGACCAGACCGCGGCTGGTGGCCAGTTGCGCGCCGGCCAAGCTGTTCTGGTAGGCGTTGAGGTCGCTGCTGTTCTGGCAGTACAGGTCGCCGATCTGGCTGATCGCCGACACCCCGAGCCCGATCAGGTCGCAATGACCGTGGGTGGTATAGCCCTGGAAGTTGCGTTGCAGAGTGCCTTCTTCCTGGGCGATGGCCAGCTCGTCGTCCGGCAGGGCGAAGTGATCCATGCCGATGTAGCGATAGCCGGCCTGGGTCAATTGCTCGATGGTGGTTTGCAGCATCAGCAGCTTTTCTGCCGGAGAAGGCAAGTCGTCGGTGTTGATGCGCCGCTGCGGCATGAAGCGTTCCGGTAGATGCGCATAGTTAAATACCGACAGGCGGTCCGGTTGCAGGCTGATCACTTCCTCCACGGTGCGCGCGAAGTTCAGCGGGGTCTGCTTGGGCAGGCCGTAGATCAGGTCGATATTGATCGAGCGAAATTGCAGGGTGCGCGCGGCGTCGATGACTGCACGGGTTTCTTCCAGGCTTTGCAGGCGGTTGACCGCGCGTTGCACCTCGGGGTCGAGGTCTTGCAGGCCGACGCTGACGCGGTTGAAGCCCAGCTCGCGCAGCAGGCCCATGGTGGCCCAATCCGCCTCGCGGGGGTCGATCTCAATGCTGTAGTCGCCGGAATCATCATCCAGCAAATTGAAGTGCTGGCGCAGGCATGCCATGACCTGGCGCAGTTCGTCGTGGCTGAGAAACGTCGGCGTACCGCCGCCAAAGTGCAGTTGTTCCACTGGTTGTTTCGGGTCGAGGTGGCAGGCCACCAGCTGGATTTCCTGCACCAGGCGT
This sequence comes from Pseudomonas sp. RA_5y_Pfl1_P24, assembly GCF_963970945.1. Classification (NCBI taxonomy): domain Bacteria; kingdom Pseudomonadati; phylum Pseudomonadota; class Gammaproteobacteria; order Pseudomonadales; family Pseudomonadaceae; genus Pseudomonas; species Pseudomonas sp. RA_5y_Pfl1_P24. Next base: position 166,005 of record NZ_CAXAOJ010000002.1, read on the forward strand.
TGCAGGTAAGCCTGGGCGCGGCCACGATCCTTGGTGATGACTTTGTTGCAGGCGCAGTAGTAGCAGATGTTCGCGCAAAACGGCACATGCACATACAGCGACAATGGCCGCACAGCCTTGCGACTGTCGCGCAGGGCGTGGAGCAGGTCGAACGTGCCGACCTGGCTGTCGAATTGTACGGCGGTGGGGTAGGACGTGTAGCGCGGTCCCGCCAAGTCGTAGCGGTGAATCAGATTGGTGTCCCAACGAATGGCGTCGAGCATGCGGGCGCTCCCCCGGATTGGCTAGTGGGGTGAGTCTAGGGGCGCGTCGAAGGTGGCATCTTGATTTGCATCAACGGGGAGCGGCGCTATGCCACATGGCGATTTAGTGGCCCATTAGCCAGGGCTGATGCGGACCGGGCAACGTCCAGATACCGAAGAGCATGACCAACAAGCCACCGGCCATCCGCACGCTGCGTTTGCGCAGTAGCGCCGTGACCCGCTCAGCCGCCAGGCCGGTGGCCAACAGTACCGGCCAAGTGCCCAGTCCAAACGCCAGCATCAGCAACCCGCTGTCCAGCGCATTCCCCTGGCTCGCCGCCCACAGCAACGTGCTGTAGACCAATCCGCACGGCAACCAGCCCCAGAGTGCACCCAGCAGCAACGCGCGCGGCAGGCTGGACACCGGCAGCAAACGGTTGGCAACCGGCTGGATATGCCGCCACAGGCCGCGCCCGAGGCTTTCGATGCGGGTGAGGCCGCTCCACCAGCCCGCCAGGTAGAGGCCCATGCTGATCAATAACAGCCCGGCGAGTACGCGCATGAACATCGCGGCCGGGCTGTTCGCCACCGCCCAGCCGGCCAGGCCGATCAACACGCCGGCAGCGGCATAGCTGAGGATGCGCCCCAGGTTGTACGCCAGCAGCAGGCGAAACCTGCGCCTGCGCTGCTCCCTGGGGATCGCCAGGGTCAATGCGCCCATCAGCCCGCCGCACATGCCCAAGCAATGGCCGCCCCCCAGCAGGCCGAGGATCAATGCGGAGATCAACAGCGGCGCCAGTTCAAGCATGGGGTGGGTCTTTGGGCGATTGTTCGGGGTGGTTGGCTTCTTCGACACCGGCCAGGTGATTCGGGTCCTGGTCGTCGAACAGCACGCTATGGGCCGGCCCATCGAGGTCGTCGTATTGGCCGCTGTCCACGGCCCAGAAGAAGATGTAGATGGCCACGCCCACTAACAGCAGCGCCGCCGGAATCATCACGTATAAAGCTGGCATCTGCACTCCATGTCCGCACGGCTCACACCGGCAGCGGGCGGGTTACTGAGGGGGCTCGGGCAACTGGCGCGCTCGGCAGGCGAGTCAGGCGCAGGGCATTGAGCACCACGGTCAACGAACTGAGGGACATACCGATAGCCGCCCAGATGGGCGTGATCCAACCCAGGGCGGCAAACGGCAGCATAAGGCCATTGTACAGCCCGGCCCACAGCAGGTTTTCAATGATCACGCGACGCGTGCGCCGCGCCAGGGAAAAGGCTTGCACCAGCGCGTCCAGGCGGTTGGAAAGCAACACCGCATCGGCGCTGGTCTTGGCCAGATCGGTGGCGGTGCCCATGGCCACGCTGATATCCGCGGCGGCGAGCACAGGCACATCGTTGACCCCATCGCCGAGCATCATCACCTTGCGGCCTTCCTTGTGCAGTTGTTGCAGCACCTGCAACTTGTCATCAGGGCGCAGACCACCGTGGGCTTCGTCGATCCCCAACTCGGCGGCGACACTGGCGACCATCGGCGAACTGTCCCCGGATAGCAACAGCGTGCGCCAGCCGCGCGCCTTGCAGGCGGCCAGCAGGGCCGGGGCGTCACTGCGCAGGCGATCATCGAGCACAAACCAGGCGAGGGCGCCTTCGCGGTCGCCAAGCAGCAGCCATTGACCCGAATCTGTCGGTGAGGCGGGGATCGCGCAACCACTGAGTTCGCAGACAAAGCCCGGTTGGCCAATGCGCAATTGGCGCTCGCCAACGCGGCCTTCAAGACCAAGCCCAGGCGAACTGAGCACCTCATCGGCGGCCAGCGGCGCGCGGCCAAAGGCGCGGGCAATCGGGTGTTCGGAACGGTTTTCCAGGGCGGCGGCGAGGCTCAGGCACAGGTCCGTGCTCAATGTGCCCAGGGGACGGATGGCTCTCAAGGCCAAGCGGCCTTCGGTGAGGGTGCCGGTCTTGTCGAAAATCACCGTGTCGATTTGGTTCAGCCCTTCCAGCACATGTCCGCGAGTCAGCAATAACCCGAGTTTGTGCAAGGTGCCAGTGGCGGCAGTGAGCGCGGTGGGTGTGGCCAGGGACAATGCACATGGGCAGGTCGCGACCAACATCGCCAATACAATCCAGAACGCCCGCGAAGAATCCAATTCCCACCACAGCAAGCCGATCAGGGCGGCGGCGATCAACGAGCATAGCAGGAACCACTGCGCAGCGCGGTCTGCGATCTGCGCCAGGCGCGGTTTGTCGGCCTGGGCGCGCTCCAGCAGGCGCACGATGGCGGACAGGCGCGTGTCATGGCCCAAGGCGCGCACTTGGACTGTTAATGCGCCTTCCACATTGAGGGTGCCCGCCGTGACCGCATCCCCGGTTTGGCGCGGTTGCGGCAGGTATTCACCGGTGAGCAGGGACTCATCAATGCTCGATTGGCCGTCGAGAATCACGCCATCCGCCGGCAGTACTGCACCGGGGTGCACCAGTACACGGTCACCCAACGCCAGCTCGGGAAGCAGGATGCGCTCGCTTTGACCATCCGCCTTGAGTCGCAGGCACGAGGCGGGCAGCAGGTTGACCAACTGCGCCGTCGCGGCAGCCGTCCGCTCGCGGGCACGCCGCTCGAGGTAGCGACCGGCCAGCAAGAACAGCGCAAACATGCCCACCGCATCGAAGTACAACTCACCTACGCCGGTGATCGCGGTCCAGATGCCCGCCAGATATGCACCGCCGATGGCCAATGAAACCGACACATCCATGGTCAGGTGACGCGTACGCAAGTCGCGCAAGGCGCCCTTGAAAAACGGTGCACAGCTGTAGAACACGATGGGTGTTGTAAGAAACATCGCCACCCAGCGCAGGATCACATGCAGCTCCGGGCTCAGGTCGATGTTGAATTCCGGCCAGGTGGCCATGGTTGCCATCATCGCCTGGAACCACAGCAGCCCAGCCACACCCAATTGGCGCAGGGCCAGGCGGTTTTCGCTGGCCAGTTGCTCGGCAGCGCGGTCCGCTTGATACGGGTGGGCGGCGTAACCGATATGGCGCAGCTCGCTGAGTAACTGGCTCAACGGCAACTGCCCGTCAGCCCAGCGCACCAGCAAGCGGTGGTTGGACACGTTCAGGCGCGCCTCGGCCACGGCGGGCAGGCGGCGCAGGTGTTTCTCGATCAGCCAGCCACAGGCGGCGCAGCTGATACCTTCCATCAGCAGCGTGGCTTCGGCGAGTTCGCCGTCGTGGCGTACAAAGGGTTTTTGCACGTCGGCGCGGTCGTACAGCGCCAGCTCGTCCACCAGTTGCACGGGTAACGCCTCAGGGTTGGCCGAGGCTTCGCTGCGGTGCTGGTAGTAGCTTTCCAGGCCACCGGCGACAATCGCTTCGGCCACCGCCTGGCAGCCGGGGCAGCAGAGTTCGCGGCGTTCGCCGAGGATCACGGCGGTAAAACGGCTGCCGGAGGGGACGGGGAGGGCGCAGTGGTAGCACGGGGTGGTCATGATCTGGAATCTATAGTGGCTGGGAGCGGCGGTGCGACTTGCCCGCGATGCGCGAAGCGCAGGTTTTTACTTTTTCAGGTCTTCGGCACCCTGCAACGGTTCATCACCCAGCAGCAAGTCTTTGTCGTGGCTGACCTGTTCTTCCTCGAACATGCGCCAGGTGCGGTCGCCTTCCACGCCGAGCAATTCGACGAAGCGACGGCCTTCGACCTTGTCGGTGACCTGGCCTATGTAGCGGCCGGGCTCACTGTCACTGCGGGCCAGGTTGATCTTGCGATCCTTCTCGGGCTGGGTCGGGGAAATCAGGTTCAATTCCAGGGTGGTCGGGTTGCTGTTGCCGGTGAGGTTCACCTCGACTTCACCGGTCAGCTCATCCAGGTGCATCTTGGCGCGCAGTTGCAGGGTCTGGGCCAGCAGCTCACGGTCGAGGGAACGGTTGATGCCTTTGCCGGCCTCATAGTAGTTGTCGTTGACCAGGTTGTCCGGGTTGTTCACCGCGATGGTCACCATGGACAGGGTCAAGGTCACCGAGCAGGCCAGGATCGCAATGATGATCCAGGGCCACAGATGCTTGTACCAGGGGCTTGCAGCAGTCGCTAGGGGCATTGTTGGCTCTCTTGATTAACGGACGTGTGGGCCGATGAATCGGCTCTTGGCTTCAATCTGGACGCTGGCGTCATCGGCATCCTTGAGCATGAAGGTCACCTCGTTGGTGCTCGATGGTAATTGTTCCGGCGCACTCGACAGCTCCACCGGCATGCTGACGATATCGCCGGCGGCCACCTTGATCTCGCGGCGGCCCTGCAGCTTGAGGTCCGGCAGGCCCGACGCATCGAGCACGTAGGTGTGGTCGCGCTGATCCTTGTTCATGATCTTTAGGCTGTAGACGTTTTCGATACGCCCTTCGGCGTTTTCGCGAAACAGCACGCGGTCTTTGCTCACGTCGAAACCCACCAGAGAGCGCATGAAGAATGCCGCCGCCAGCAGGCTGATCATGGCCAGCAATACCAAGGCATAGCCGATCAAGCGCGGGCGCAACTTGTGGGTTTTCTGCCCGGAAAGATTGTGCTCGGTGGTGTAGCTGATCAGGCCACGCGGGTAGTCCATCTTGTCCATGATGTTGTCGCAGGCGTCGATACACGCGGCGCAGCCGATGCACTCGATCTGCAGGCCGTCGCGGATGTCGATACCCGTAGGGCACACCTGCACGCACATCGTGCAATCGATGCAATCCCCCAGGCCCTGGGCCTTGTAGTCGACGCCCTTTTTACGCGGGCCGCGCAGTTCGCCACGACGTGGGTCGTAAGAGACAATCAGCGTGTCTTTGTCGAACATCACACTCTGGAAACGCGCGTACGGGCACATGTAGATGCACACCTGTTCGCGCAGCCAGCCGGCGTTGCCATAGGTGGCGAGGGTGAAGAAACCCACCCAGAAATACGACCAGCCATCGGCCTGGCCGGTGAAGAACTCGAACACCAGCTCGCGGATCGGCGAAAAGTAGCCGACAAAGGTCATGCCGGTCGCAAAGCCGATCAGCAGCCACAGGCTGTGCTTGCTGACTTTGCGCAGGAATTTGTTGGCGCCCATCGGCGCTTTATCGAGCTTGATGCGTTGGTTGCGGTCGCCTTCGGTGACCTTTTCGCACCACATGAAGATCCATGTCCACACACTTTGCGGGCAGGTATACCCACACCACACGCGTCCGGCGTACACGGTGATAAAAAACAGGCCGAACGCCGCAACAATCAGAATGCCCGACAGGAGGATGAAGTCCTGGGGCCAGAAGGTCGCGCCGAAAATAAAGAATTTACGCTCCGGCAGGTTCCACCACACAGCCTGGTGACCACCCCAGTTCAGCCACACAGTGCCGAAGTAGAGCAGGAACAGACCGGCACCACCGAGCATGCGCAGATTGCGGAACAGGCCGGTGAAGGCACGGGTATAGATTTTCTCTCGCGAGGCGTAGAGGTCGACGGTTTTGGCAGGCGGGGTAACGTCTTGTACCGGTATCTGGTCGCTCATCATTGCATCCCACGGCGGTGGAGACTTGCCTCGGCCAGTACGTGCCAACCGGGGTCAAATTAAAGGGTGTTGCAGTGGCCTGATGATACGCCCCCGTTGCTGCTGAAAGGGGACGACCTACGTGATCTGGATCAATTGACTTGGAAAGTAGGGTCGGTTTTGGCTGGCTCGGTCGTCAAATCGAAGGAGATCCAATGTGGGAGCGGGCAAGCCCGCTCCCACACTAGGTCTTCGGTGTTTTCAGCGCATTTGAAAGGTCTTACTGCTCTTCAGCCTTCTTATCCCCATGGGACAAGCTGTAAACGTACGCCGCCAGCAAGTGCACCTTGTCATTCCCTTGCAGTTGCTCCTGCGCAGGCATCTGGCCCTGACGGCCCCAACGGAGGGTCTGTTGCAGTTGGGCGAAGCTCGAGCCGTAGATGAAGGCGCCTGGGTGAGTCAGGTCAGGCGCGCCCATGGCGGGGGTGCCTTTACCGGCAGGGCCGTGGCAGGCCACGCAGTTGGCGGCGAAGAGTTTTTCGCCGTTGGCCACGTCAGCCTTGACGCCTTCTGGCAGTTTGCGACCGTCAAGGTTGGTCACCACGAAGGCGGCGACGTCGCTGACGCCTTGCTCCTTGAGGATATCCAGCCAGGCCGGCATCACGGCATGGCGACCCTTCATGATGGTTTCCTTGATGGTGGCGGGCTCGCCACCCCAGCGCCAATCGGCGTCGGTCAGGTTGGGGAAGCCATAGGCACCCTTGGCGTCGGAACCGTGGCACACCGAGCAGTTGGAGGCGAACAGACGGCCCCCCATCTTCAAGGCTTGTGGATCCTTGGCGACTTCCTCAATCGGCATCGAGGCGAATTTGGCGAAGATCGGCCCGAACTTGGCGTCCGACCTGGCCATTTCCTTTTCCCACTCGTGCACGCCGGTCCAACCGGTCTGGCCGTTGGCGAAAGCGGTTTGCTTGTCGTTATCGAGGTAGTTGTAGCCCGGCAGTAGGCCCTTCCAATTGCCCAGACCCGGGTACAGCACCAGATAGCCGAGGGCGAAGATGATGGTGCCGACAAACAGCATGAACCACCACTTGGGCAGCGGGTTGTCGTACTCCTCGATGCCGTCGAACGAGTGGCCGACAGTCTCGTCGGTTTGCTCGGCGCGCTGGCCCTTGCGGGTCGACAGCAGCAGCCAGGTCAGGGCGAAGATGGTACCCAGACTGAGGACTGTGACGTACAGACTCCAGAACGTAGTCATTCTTTGTTACTCCTAGAAGCTTGCTCGACGTGCTTGATGGCTTCGGGATCATCCGCAAAGGGCAGCAAGGTCGCGTCTTCAAACTCCGACTTGCGCTTGGGGCTGAACACCCACAACGCCAGGCCGATAAAGGCAACCATCACCACAACGGTGCCCAGCCCACGAATCATCCCGATATCCATGAAGAATCACCGTTTGCTTTTGATGATGGTGCCAAGGCCTTGCAGGTAGGCCACCAATGCGTCCATTTCGGTCTTGCCCTTCACGGCTGCGGCTGCACCGGCGATGTCTTCGTCGGTGTAGGGCACGCCCAGGGTGCGCAAGACTTCCATCTTCTTCGCGGTGTCCTTGCCGTCGAGCTTGTTTTCCACGAGGAACGGGTACGCCGGCATTTTCGACTCAGGCACGACGTTGCGCGGGTTGTACAAGTGCGCACGTTGCCAGTCATCAGAGTAACGACCGCCGACACGGGCCAAATCCGGGCCGGTACGTTTGGAACCCCACAGGAATGGGTGGTCCCAGACGCTTTCGCCGGCGACCGAGTAGTGGCCGTAGCGTTCGGTTTCGGCGCGGAACGGGCGGATCATCTGCGAGTGGCAGCCGACACAACCGTTGGCGATGTAGACGTCGCGGCCTTCCAGTTCAAGCGCGGTGCGCGGCTTCATGCCTTCCACCGGCTTGTTGGTGACGTCCTGGAAAAACAGCGGAACGATCTGGGTCAGGCCGCCGATACTCACGGCGATGACCATGAAGAAGGCCAGCAGGCCGATATTCTTCTCGACTACTTCATGCTTCATCAGTGGGCTCCCACAACGGCGATCTTGGCGGCGGCTTCGGCTTCGGCAGGGTCGGAGGCACGCACAGTGCGCCAGACGTTGTAGGCCATGAACAGCATGCCGGAGGCAAAGAACGCACCGCCCAACGCGCGGACGATAAAGCCCGGATGGCTGGCCTGCAGCGCTTCGACGAAGGAGTAGGTGAGGGTGCCGTCATCGTTGATTGCACGCCACATCAGGCCCTGGGTGATGCCGTTGACCCACATCGAGGCGATGTAGAGCACGGTACCGATGGTCGCCAGCCAGAAGTGCGTGTTGATCAGCCCGACGCTGTGCATCTGCGCACGGCCGAACAGTTTGGGGATCATGTGATACAGCGCGCCGATGGAGATCATCGCTACCCAGCCGAGTGCGCCGGCGTGTACGTGGCCGATGGTCCAGTCGGTGTAGTGGGACAGCGAGTTGACGGTCTTGATCGCCATCATCGGCCCTTCAAAGGTCGACATGCCGTAGAACGCCAGCGATACCACGAGGAAGCGCAGGATCGGGTCAGTGCGCAATTTATGCCAGGCACCCGACAGGGTCATCATGCCGTTGATCATGCCGCCCCAGCTCGGGGCCAGCAGAATGATCGACATGGCCATGCCCAGGGACTGCGCCCAGTCCGGCAACGCGGTGTAGTGCAAGTGGTGCGGGCCGGCCCAGATGTACAGGGTGATCAGTGCCCAGAAGTGCACGATGGACAGGCGATAGGAGTAAATAGGACGTTCGGCCTGTTTCGGCACGAAGTAGTACATCATCCCCAGGAAACCGGTGGTGAGGAAAAACCCTACGGCGTTGTGGCCGTACCACCACTGGATCATCGCGTCCGTGGCCCCGGCGTAGGCCGAGTAGGACTTGAACAGGCTGACCGGCAACGAGGCGTGGTTGACGATGTGCAGCATCGCCGTCACCAGGATAAACGCCCCGTAGAACCAGTTGCCCACATAAATGTGCTTGGTCTTGCGCTTGACGATGGTCCCAAAGAACACCACGGCATAGGTCACCCACACAATGGCAAGCAAAATGGCGATGGGCCATTCCAGCTCGGCGTATTCCTTGGTGGTGGTGTACCCCAGTGGCAGGGTGACGATGGCGCCGACAATGACCGCTTGCCAACCCCAGAAGGTGAAGGCCGCGAGGCTGTCGGAGATCAGTCGCGTCTGGCAGGTTCGCTGCACGACATAGTAGGAGGTGGCAAACAATGCACATCCGCCGAAGGCGAAGATCACCAGGTTGGTGTGCAGCGGGCGCAGGCGGCCAAAGGTCGTCCATGGCAAACCGAAATTCAATTCCGGCCAAACCAGTTGCGAGGCGATGAACACCCCGAGCCCCATGCCAAGGATCCCCCAGACCACCGTCATGATGGCGAACTGGCGGACTACCTTATAGTTATAAGCAGTCGGACTGATTGCTGTGCTCATTCTAAGGTTCCACGGTTTAGGTTTTTTTATAGGTAAAATCGGCCGCAAGTATGTAGAAAGCGAGGGGCCATTGCAACGCAATGGCTGACCTGTATCAATACGTTCCACGCCAGATTCTGCGCCCTTTCCATGTTTGGTGTAGGGATAAAATCCGAAATGGAAAGCTGATCGAGTGGACAGGAAATTTAGCGGGCGCAACGGCTGCCGTCGCGTAGGCCGGGAATGGTCCACTGTGGGAACAAGCGTAGACCCGAAAGTGAGGAGGGGAAAGGTGTGCTTTGGAAGGGTGCGACACTTGGTCGCTCATGATGTGGCTCATTCAAAAGTGAGCATGAACCTGTGACGAGGGAGCAAGCTCCCTCGTCACAGGTAAGCGGAGCCTCCCCTGACCAGGGGAGGCAGTCAGATGTTATTGGGGCTGGCTTTCTGGCGTTGCACCATCAGCGTTGTGGGACAGGCTGTAAACATACGCGGCCAACAAGTGCACTTTATCGTTACCTTGCAGCGCTTCCTGCGCTGGCATCTGGCCTTGGCGGCCGTGGCGGATGGTTTGCTGCAACTGCGCAAGGCTGGTGCCGTAGATGTAACCGGCCGGTTTGGTCAGGTCGGGCGCGCCCATGGCTTCCATGCCGTGGCCTTGCGGACCGTGGCATGCGACACAGGTGGTGTTGAACGCCGCTTGGCCTGCGGCCAGGTCAGCGGTGCTGTCGGCAGGCAATGGCAGATTGGCCACGTCGTGGCGGACGTAGGCAGCGACGTTTTTCACGCCGTTGTCGCCGAGCATGTCACCCCAGGCCGGCATCGCCGCGTGGCGGCCGTTCAGGATGGTGGCCTTGATCGCTTCAGCCGAACCGCCCCAGCGCCAGATGTTGTCCGCCAGGTTTGGGAAACCAAACGCGCCCTTGGCATCCGAGCCGTGGCACACCGAGCAGTTGGAAGCGAACAGGCGACCGCCCATTTTCAGCGCTTGCGGGTCCTTCGCGACTTCTTCCAGCGGCATGGCCGAGAATTTGGCGAAGATCGGCCCGAACCTGGTGTCAGCCTTGGCCATCTCCTTGTCCCACTCCTTGGACGACGTCCAGCCGTCTTCATAGCCCGGCAACACGCCTTTCCAGTTGCCCAGGCCCGGGTAGAGGATCAGGTAGCCGACCGCAAACACCAGGGTGCCGGCGAACAGCATGAACCACCACTGGGGCAGCGGGTTGTCGTATTCCTCGATACCATCGAAGGCGTGGCCCATGGTCTGGTCGACGCTGCCCTTGGTCTCGCCCTTGCGGGTGCCGATCAAGAGCCAGGTCAGGCCGATCAGGCTGCCGAGGGTCAGTACGCAGATCCATGTACTCCAAAACAGGGTCATGGCCGAGTGCTCCTTATTGCAGGCTCTTCTTGAGCGTCGGATGGAGAAGGTTCATCGGCGAACGGCAACAGGCGCGCCTGCTCGAATTCCGCATTGCGCCGGTTGTTGAACACCCACAGCGACAGGCCGATAAAGGCGATGGCGACCACCAGCGTGCCGAGGCCGCGGATGGTGCCCGCATCGAATTCAAATCCCATGGTTCACCTCTTGCTCTTGATGGCAGTGCCGAGCACTTGCAGGTACGAAACCAGCGCGTCCATCTCGGTCTTGCCTTTGAGGCTGGCCACGGCGGCACTGATGTCGTCGTCGGTGTAGGGCACGCCGAGGGTGCGCATCACGTTCAACTTGGTCTCGGTGTGGCTGCTGTCGACCTGCGCGGTGACCAGCCACGGATAGGCCGGCATTTTCGACTCGGGCACCACGTTGCGCGGGTTGTACAAGTGCGCGCGGTGCCAGTCGTCCGAGTAGCGTGCGCCAACGCGCGCGAGGTCCGGCCCGGTGCGCTTGGAGCCCCACAGGAACGGGTGGTCCCACACACTTTCGCCGGCGACCGAGTAGTGGCCGTAGCGTTCGGTTTCGGCGCGGAACGGACGGATCATCTGCGAGTGGCACTGTACGCAGCCTTCGCGGATGTAGATGTCACGGCCTTCCAGTTGCAACGCGGTGTAGGGCTTCATGCCTTCAACCGGTTTGTTGGTCACGTCCTGGAAGAACAGCGGGACGATCTGGGTCAGGCCGCCGATGCTCACGGCCAGCACCATGAGCAGCATCAGCAGGCCGACGTTCTTTTCAATCGTTTCGTGTTTCATCACAGACTCCTCAGGCCATCTGCGCCGCAGCGGCAACTTCGGCAGGTTGCGCCGAACGCACGGTGCGCCAAGTGTTGTAAGCCATCAGGAACATGCCGCTGAGGAAGATCGCACCGCCCACCAACCGCACGATGAAGCCAGGGTGGCTGGCCACCAGGGTTTCGACGAAGGAGTAGGTCAAGGTGCCGTCTTCGTTGACCGCACGCCACATCAGGCCCTGGGCAATGCCGTTGACCCACATCGAGGCGATGTAGAGCACGGTGCCGATGGTGGCCAGCCAGAAGTGCGCGTTGATCAGACCAAGGCTGTACATCTGCTCGCGACCGAAGACTTTCGGGATCATGTGGTACAGCGCGCCAATGGAAATCATCGCTACCCAGCCAAGGGCGCCGGCGTGTACGTGGCCGATGGTCCAGTCGGTGTAGTGGGAGAGGGCGTTGACGGTCTTGATCGCCATCATCGGGCCTTCGAAGGTCGACATGCCGTAGAACGCCAGGGAGACGACGAGGAAGCGCAGGATCGGGTCGCTGCGCAACTTATGCCAGGCACCCGAGAGCGTCATCATGCCGTTGATCATGCCGCCCCAGCTCGGTGCCAGCAGCACCAGCGACATCACCATGCCCAGCGACTGTGCCCAGTCCGGCAGCGCGGTGTAGTGCAAGTGGTGCGGGCCGGCCCAGATGTACAGGGTGATCAGTGCCCAGAAGTGCACGATGGACAAACGATAGGAATACACCGGGCGCTCGGCCTGTTTCGGCACGAAGTAATACATCATGCCGAGGAAACCGGCGGTGAGGAAAAAGCCTACCGCGTTATGCCCATACCACCACTGCACCATGGCATCCGTCGCACCGCCGTAGAGGGAGTAGGACTTGGTCAGGCTAACCGGGATTTCCAGGTTGTTGACGATATGCAGGATGGCCACGGTGATGATGAACGCACCGAAGAACCAGTTGCCGACGTAGATATGCTTGGTGTTGCGCTTCATGATCGTGCCAAAGAACACGATGGCATACGCCACCCAGACAATGGTGATCAGGATGTCGATCGGCCATTCCAGTTCTGCGTATTCCTTGGAACTGGTGTAGCCCAGTGGCAAGGAGATGGCGGCCGAGAGAATGACAAGCTGCCAGCCCCAGAAGCAGAATGCGGCGATTTTCGGCGCGAACAGCTGCGTCTGGCAGGTACGTTGCACCGAGTAGAAGGAGCTGGCGAACAGCGCGCAGCCACCGAAGGCGAAGATCACCGCGTTGGTGTGCAACGGGCGCAGGCGGCCGAAGCTGGTCCAGGGCAAGTCGAAGTTGAGTGCAGGCCAAACCAATTGAGCCGCGAGAAAAACCCCGAGCCCCATGCCGACGATGCCCCACACCACCGTCATAATGGCGAATTGGCGGACCACCTTGTAGTTATAGGCGGTACTTAAAGTAGTGTTCATGGTTCCCCATCCACGGTTCAGCCCAAGCAGATGCGACACTTGGGTTGGAGTTATAGGCAGACTAAAAAGCGAGGCAAGCATGGGCAAAGAGCACAAGGCCAGTATTGACGGGGATCAATGGGTGCAGTGTGTGCGGGAACATGGGTGGCTGTGGGATGCGGCGTCGAGGACGACTTCAGCCGCTCCAGTCACGCTGATCCTGGCCCACGGCGCCGGTGCACCAATGGATTCCGGGTTTATGAACGACATGGCTGCACGCCTTGCCGGGCATGGCGTGAACGTGTTGCGCTTCGAGTTTGCGTACATGGCCCAGCGCCGGGTGGACGGGGGCAGGCGGCCACCGAACCCTGCGCCCAAACTGCTCGAAGCATGGCGCGAGGTGTATGCCGAGGTGCGACGTCATGTCGCTGGGAAACTGGCGATCGGCGGCAAGTCCATGGGCGGACGCATGGCCAGTTTGTTGGCCGATGAATTGGGCGCCGATGGGCTGGTGTGCCTGGGGTATCCGTTCTATGCGGTGGGCAAGCCGGAAAAACCACGGGTCGAGCACCTGGCTGGGTTGAAGGCGCCGACGTTGATTGTGCAGGGCGAGCGCGATGCGCTGGGCAATCGGGCGGCGGTGGAGGGGTACGACGTGTCGCCGAGCATCGAGGTGATGTGGCTGGTGGCGGGGGATCATGATTTGAAGCCGTTGAAGGCTTCGGGGTTTACGCATGAGCAGCATTTGGCGGCTGCGGCGGTGAAGGTGGCTGGGTTTATTGCTGGCCTGTAGGGCCCCATCGCAGCGGTGCGGCGACCCGACAAGCCAGTTCCCACATTTTGATGTGTGAATACACCCAAATGTGGGAGCTGGCTTGCCTGCGATAGCGGTCTACCGGTTGAAACGCTCCACCAGCGAATACTGAGTATTCGCGGTATGCGTCAGCTCTTCACTCAACTGCGCCGAGTTCAACGCCTGCTCCGACGTCTGGTCCGCCAACAGCGCAATCGTGCTGATATTACGGCTGATCTCTTCGGCCACGGAGCTTTGCTCTTCAGTGGCAGCAGCGATCTGGGTCGTCATGTCGGTGATATGTGCCACCGCTTCGCTGATGCCCACCAACGCCTGATCCGCTTCCATCACCCGCGCTACGCCTTCTTCGGCCTGGCGATGCCCGGCGTCCATGGTTTGCACAGCGGCAGCAGCGGTGTGCTGCAGCTTGGCGATCAGGGCATGGATCTGCCCGGTCGACTCGGCGGTACGCTGGGCCAGTTGACGGACTTCATCGGCAACGACGGCAAAGCCTCGACCCATCTCACCGGCACGCGCCGCTTCGATGGCTGCGTTCAAGGCCAGCAGGTTGGTCTGGTCAGCGATGCCTTTGATCACATCGACCACACCACCAATCTCATCGCTGTCCTTGGCCAATTGAGTGACGGTCACGCCCGTCTCCCCAACCGCCACCGACAGACGCTGAATCGCCTCGCGGGTTTCCCCGGCAATGTCGCGACCGCGACCGGTCAGGCGGTTAGCCTCTTGGGTCGCATCGGCGGTGCGCTGCACATGGCTGGCGACCTCCTGAGTCGTCGCCGCCATCTGGTTGACCGCCGTAGCCACCTGCTCGGTTTCTACACGCTGGCGTTCCAGGCCGCTGGAGCTGTTATGCGCCAGGGTGTTGGACTGCGCCGCCTGGGCGTTCAGGTGCTCTGCAGTGTCCTGCAAGCGCGTCAGACAGGTCTTCAGGCGCGCCTCCTGGCTGAGGATCGACATCTCCAGGCGCGCCTGGGCGCCACGGCTGTCGGTGTACATCTGCGCGATCAACGGGTCGGACGTGGTCTGCTCGGCCAGGCGCAGCAAACGCTTGAGGCCACGCTGTTGCCAACTCAAGCCCAGCAGGCCCAACGGCACCGACAACCCCGCCGCCAGGGCAAAGCCCCAGTGGGAGTTGAGTGACGCGCCGATCATGAAGCTCAGTTGGCTCACTAGGATAAACGGCAGCCAGTCCTGCAACACCGGCAGCCATTTGTCCCGCCGGGGGATCGCTGACTTGCCCTGGTTGATGCGGTGATAAAGTGCTTCGGCCCGGCGGATCTGCTCAGAGGTGGGCTTGATGCGCACCGATTCGTAGCCGACCACCTGGTTGCCGTCGAAGACTGGCGTCACATAGGCGTTAACCCAGTAGTGATCACCGGTCTTGCAGCGATTCTTTACGATGCCCATCCATGGCAAGCCTTGTTTGAGCGTCGACCACATGTGCGCGAACACCGCCGCCGGAACATCCGGGTGACGCACCAGGTTGTGCGGGGCACGGACCAGTTCTTCGTGGGTGTACCCACTGATTTCGACAAATGCGTCGTTGCAGTAGGTGATCACGCCCTTGGCATCTGTGGTGGAGATCAACCGTTGCTGAGCGGGGAAGGTACGTTCGCGCTGGGTAACGGGTTGGTTATTACGCATGGTTGTTCAATCCGCAAGGCTTTCAAGGGTTGTCGGCAGGAATGGCGGTTTATTTAACTTCTTTTTGCAACAATCAACCGGCCACCGCCTCGCGTCACTGTTCTGTAAGTGTTGCGGTCTCGAGAATGTCGAACGCCATGCGCTGCTGGATCGTGCTTCGCGAATACGCCCTTAAAAATGCCTCGCGGTCAGTAGCACTGAGCCTAAGGCGGGCAAGTGCGGCAACCGCTGCGTCCGGGTTTCCGGGGGCAAACACGCAAGCATTGGGAATATGATTGAGTGTGAACGCCTTTGAATAACCCTCCAGTCCCGCGAGTATTGGCTTTCCGGTAGCTGCATATTCAAACAGTTTGGAGGGAATGACTTTCAAGAATGCCTTGAAGTCATTGAGGTGCAAAAAAAGCACATCGGCTTGCTGATAGTAATGAATCAGTTTGTGTCGGGGCATGGGCGCAATAAGCTCGACATTCTTTACATGTCCCTCGATCAGCGCTTCGCGCAGTTTTTTCATCGTACTGCCATCGCCAATCACGTAGAAACGGGCTGTGTTTGCGAGCCGTTCGGCCAGTGATGGCAGTATTTTATCCAAGCCTTGGCCGACGCCGATATTGCCTGCGTAAACAATCTTCAGTGGGCGTGTTGGTTCGTTAGGCGTGTCTGGATAGAACGGGGTTTCAAGAAAGAGATCGTCCACACCGTGGGTGAAAGTTGAAAAGCGCTTGTGTGGATAACGAGCCGAGAAGTAACTCAGAAACCCGGGTGATATCAGGTTTATCCGCGTTGCGCGATCGAGGGTGAATTGTTCAACGCGGGAAAATACTCGCGCCAGGAGTTTGCCCAGGACGCCGGGGAAAAGTTCGGGCAGTATGTCGACAAAGATATCTCGGATATCCAGATAGAGCGGTGCCTTTTTTTGGCGCGCAATAGCGGCGCCCAGTGTGGCCGTCATCAGCCGGGAAGAAGTGGTCACAATCACGTCGTACTGCTTGCCTTTTACCGCTCGAAGTACGCCGCAGGCATAGTTGGCAAATCCCCAGGCCTGGCCCCAAACGCTGAATCCGTGCGTGGGCAGGTCTATGCGGGTGATAGACAGCCTTGGCTGATGTGCGGTGTGATCCCAGGAGAAAGTATAAGAAGGGTAGCGGTTCGGCTGAGTGGTCAGCACGTCGATCTCTATCTCATCGTTACCGTAGGTGAGCAAGCCATTGACCAGCGCCTCGACGCGAAAGGCCGACAGGTCGGGCGGAAAGTAATAGCTCAATAAAAGAATACGCACTGTCATATGCACCTCTCAGTCTTACCCGTCAGTACGCGTTCATACAGTGTTAGCAAATTGCTTTCTTGCTGCTCCCAACTTAGAGACGAGGCGGCATTTTTCGCGTTTTGGGCCAGTGTCTGACGTAACAACGGTTCATCGATCAACCGCTGTAATTCCCGGTGCAGTGATTGATCCGAGCCTGCCGTCACCAACAACCCCACCGCGTGGGACCGGACAATTTTGCGAATCTCCGGAAACGCCGTCGCGACCACGGGCAGCCCGGCGATGATGTATTCGAACAGCTTATTCGAGTCGGTGGTGAAGTGGTTCAGGCAGGTATTTTCTATAGGCTGCACACCGATATCGGCTGACGCGGTATAGCCGGGCAAATCCGCTAATGAAACGGTCGGAATAAAGTGCACTCGCTCTGTCAAGCCAAGCGCCTCGCTCAACATCTTCAGGGGGGTCGTAAGCCTGCCGCCCCCAATCAATACGAAGTAAGCGCGTTGCAATGTGACTGCGACGCGTAACAAACGCTCCAGGCCGCGCCCCTGTTGAAGGCCGCCCTGATAGAGAACGATGGGCCAGGGCCGTTTCAAACCCAGCTCATGGCGAATCCTCTGGCTCTGTGGACTGGCGATCAGGCACGGACGATTTTGCAGCACCAGAGGACGGGTTATTCCGTATGCCCTGGCAAAGAACTTAGCCCTGCTTTGTGTGGTGGTAATGGTGCCCTCAGCCCTGGGCATCAAGGCTTTTTCGATACAGGCAACCCACTTGCGAAAGCGCGCATACCCCTCGCGGCTGGTACTGAGTTCATGGGCGTCGTACACCAGCCTCGCTCCGCTGAGCCGGGCGGCCAGCCATGCAGTGGGCAGCGTATTAACATCATGGGCATGCACAACGGCGGCGCGATGCAGAGCGATCCGCACCAATAGCCCTGCATGCACCCAAAGTCGTGAAAGGATGCGTCGCAGCGGCATCGACTGTTCTGTCGGCGGTGAGCCGGTCGAAGCGCAAGATCCAGCACTTGCGGGTCGCCATCTCAGGCTGCGCGCCACGCGTATCACACGGATGCCATCCGCCAGTACTTCCCTGCGCTGCGTTACACCTGGTGTATGCAATGCGAACACTGTCACTTGATAACCGGCCGCTTGGAGTGTCCGGGCTTGTTTCAATACGCGGGCGTCATTGCGGAACTCATTCCAGACGATCATGGCGATAGGGGGCACGGGGGAATTCCTGTTTATTTCGACGGTGTTCAGTGAATCGGGTGGGTGGCAAGAAACATCCGATTGATGTTCAGCGAGTGACTGCTCAGGTAAAGAACGTCCTGTGTGAGGACCTTCAACCTGCTGAAGCTTTGACGGAGGAGAATCAGCGCGATGAGCGCGATGTAAACGTGGGGAGGCGTCAGACAAAGAAAGTCGACAATGATGAAGGCGAATGTCACCAGGAAACCTGTGGCGTGGAATGTGTCGGCTACTGTGAGAGGGTGGCGGGACAGCATCGAATGCACGCGGTGACTACGGTTGTTCAAACCAATCAGCACAGCTGCTGCGGTTGCATAGTAGAGAAGGCTGACGGCCAGGAGTGACGGGTAAAGGTAGAGCAATGCCATGAAAACGGTCAGGGCGAACACGGCATCGGATAAGCCCCGTGTGAATCTGGAAAACGCTCTGGCAGCCAGGGGTAATTGAGTGTTGAGCAGTGTTGGTTCTGCGCAGCGTTTTATCAGAGCACGTGCGCCGTTTCTTGAGTAACGGGAAGCCATAAAACCGGCCCCTAGGTAAAAAACGTAGAGGATCACCGTCAACAGGCCTAACCCGATGATCAGGGTGATTTTATTAAGGTCTTTCAGCACCGGCGGAAAATACGCAGGAACCGTCTCTGATCCGAGCAGAATGACAATCTTGATCGGCAGGAAATGGGTCGTTATCAACAACATCTGTGCGCAAAAATGCGCAGCATGAGCCATCAACATTGCGCGTGGAGCGATGTTCATGAAGTTACGGCCCAAGTGTACGCACCAGATGAGTGTCGACAGGACACTGTGTTGCAAGGCCCTAATTTCTTGGCTCACCGTGGGGTTCTCGTATAAGGCTTATTTCTGATGCGGTGATCAAGTGCACATCGCTTTGCATCAGCACTCGCTGCCTGGCGTTCAAGGACTTTTCCCTGAAAATTCCCGGGTTTAAAAACAGCGTTTCTATCGCGTCGCTGATCCCGTTAGAACTCTCGGGATCAGCTAAAAAACCGCAGGCGTCATCAACAAACTCAGGGATTGCTCCGACCCGATTGGTAATAGGGACCAGGCCTGAGGCCATCGCTTCATCGCGAGAAACGCCTTGAGTGTCCATTCGGCTAGGGCACAGAAATACGCCGTAGTGTTTATGCAGGTCAGCGATCTGTGATTGTTTCAAGTAACCTTTTTCGATCCGCACGTTCGGGTACTTGCGCAGCGGCGCAAGTGTTTCTTCAAACAACGGCCCATCGCCCATCATCAGGAACTCAAGCTCGTTGAACCATGGCTTTGTCTCCAGCAGTTGAATGGCTTTGACGCTCAGGTCATTGGCGTAAGTGCGTGATACATAGGGGCGGATCGACAGGATTTTTTTGCGCTGTTCAAGCGCTTTCTCCGCGTGAGAAAACAGTCGGGTATCAATGGGGTTGTGGATGATTCGGTGTTGGTTCTGAGGCAACCGGAACCCTAGGTCTTCCATTGCTTGCTCGGCGAACTGCCGCGACACGAATACCAATTGCAGATTGGGTGGCATGGGCTGCAGCACGCTGCGCCAGAAAGCCATGCGTCTTTCGCTGTCGAGCTTGCCCAGCTGCAACTGCTCTTGATCACCGTAGTTGTAAGCCCGGCGCCACCAGGGTTGGATCTCCGCGCCGTGCACCCAGACAATCACTCGAAGGCGAGGCAGGTAGGGGCGCACTACTTCCCACATCTGCTGGTCCAGAAAGTGCACCAGCACCGATATGTAGTGTCCGGCGTCAAGCATGCTCTTCAAGGCGCTTGCAGGCCCGGTCACTATGTCAACATTGTCAAATTCGTGATAACTGATCGGTTCGTTGGGTCGCAACCGAAAGACGTCTATGGGCAGGCCCTGTTCCTGATAGGCCGCGACACGGGTATGAATAAAACCATTTCGATACAGGTCGCCATAGGCCGGGTAGTGGTTGGTCAGCAGCAGATGCTTAGCCTTCGCGAGGACGGTAAAGGGTTGAATGTCGCAATGGCCTTGAACCAGCGCCTTGATCGTCGAGCTGCCGCTGCCGTAGGCGCGCAGGCCTAGACGCAAGGAAGCCGTCTCTGGCGGTACATCCCAGGCCTGACTCCGATTAGCCAGTTGCATGACATGGCTGATCCGTTGTTCCTGCGCATCCAGAAACAGTACAACCAGTTGCAGGTTCAAGCCCGGCGTGGCATCGAGCATCAATCTCAATGTGCCTTCGGTCCCCTCCAGTTGCGCAACACTTAAGGTCTGCCTGGCGTAGTGGTATTCGTGTTTTCCGTCTGCGAGAGAGGAGTGGATATGCCAGGTTTTGCCTTCTACCTGGGCTTGCAAATGCTTACTGCGCAGTGGTTCGAACAGTTTTGCCAGGTCCTGGCCGCTGGTCTGCGGGCAGGAGCTACTTGCGTTCAGTGGCGGGATTGCTTCACTGCTGCGCTGAAGCTGATCGAGGCTGATACCGGTATTCAAATCAAGGTCGTTTACCACGTCGATAACATGCTGTAGACCTCTGCCTACGGCGTTTTCGCAGTAGTTGAAGGCGTCAATCGCAAGGGAGCCAGGGTGCGTGTAGGTGAGCCCTGGCAGGCTTTCCAGCCAGTCACGGGCGCGCTGTTGCGCCACTGCCGTCGTCCTGATCATGGCTCGGCGTGCTGCTATACCGAGCGTGCAGCGGTATTCCTGGCCCGGATTTATCAGGTGTATGCCTTGTTTGTCCGCGACATGATGAGCCATCTTGCCGATCACATGCGCCTTGCTGTAACGCGTGGCCAATGCCAGGTCGAGCAGGTAGTGAGGGCCGTAGTAGTCCGCCGCAATCATCGCGCCAAACCACTCTGCGCCGTTTGCCAGGTCGGCCAGGGTAAGGTTATCCAGCTGGCTGCGCTCAATCAGGTGTAAGCGGGAATCCACGCTGGCGGGCTGCCTTGTTGTCGAATCGTTTACCACGACATGCAGGTTGACGTGGGGGTAGCGCTGGCGTTGCAGATGCTCCTTGAGTGCCTGCAGCTGAACGTCATTGCGCGCCTCGGCGACGAGGCAAATTGTTGGCAGAGGCACGTCATCCACACGACCTGTGACTTTGCTCATCACATACCGCAAACGATGGGCATAGGTGTGCTCCTGCATCACTTTGCGCAGGCCGGCCAACCGCTGCCTGGCGTGCTCAGCGGGAGTGTTGAGGCGACGTAATGCTTCCTGACTGCTGTCGCTGCAAATGACCAGATCACCCATCAGTACACGCAGGCCGCGAGAAAAGTTGCTGACGGTAAGGGTGTTGGACCCCAGTAATTCAAAGATGCGGCGGGCGAACATGGATTGCGACTGTTTGATCGAGTTGAGATTCATCGCATAGCGGTAACCCTTATAAGCCAGGTCCATTTGCGCCGCGTTCAACGTGCCAGCAATGTGGCCCCGATACCGGGTCGGAAACTGATAGTTGGGCTCTGTCGTGCCGAAGTTACGATCGTAGATCTCAAGGGGACGCAAGCCAGGCAGGTCGTTGATAAAGTGTTCCAGATCGCGGGTCCGCTCGGTGTATCGGGTGTAGTAGGCGCCGGCGAAGCAGAACGCATCCTTGCGTTCATACAGTTCGAGCGGATTGTGTATGGCCGGTTGGCAGGCGAAGGGCAGCAGGTAGACACGCTCATGCCCCAACGCACTTTTATAGCGTTGAATACAGTCGATATCCGTGGTGAACACCAGGTCAAACTGCTTGGCGGTGCCCAGGAACGTCTCAAAGTGCACCGGGTCTTCTTTGTTCCAGAACACCGTTGGCACTTTGTGTTCCCGGCACCAGTGCAAGATCCCGCGCAGTTCTACGCTGTTCTGGGCGATCTTGTTCTGCCAGCGGTCCTCCTTGCCGCGCCATGCGGATTCGATGAACAGCAGGTCCGGTTTAAACGCTTGCAGCTCGGCCAGGCCCTGCTCTGGCGTCAGTTGCAACAGCTCGCTTTCATACCGGTAGGCCTCATGGGAAAAGGTATCTAGCACGCAGGCAATTCTGAAGGGCTTGGCCGTGTCATGAGGGGCGAGCATCAGTTGGCTGCGCACATAGGCTGCATCCGGCAATGGCGTGGGGGCCGGTGCTGCAAGGAAAGCGGCGGTGTCAGGTGACGTTGTTGGGAGAGCGTCACGGTCTGCGAATGACGTGGGGGCTTGGCCTTTGCGACGCGCGCAGGCGTGCTGGTACAGCTTGAATAACGCCACTGGCAAACGCAGGCACTCGCGCAGCGAGCCCACCGCCATACGCAGTTGATAACCCAACTGATAGGTCGTGCTGGCCCGCGTCTTGATCAAGCGATTTTCCAGCAGATGGCATCTGGCATTCGCGCGTTGCAGGCTGGCGGTCAGGGCCTCCATTTGCTGGGTGGAGAGCCTAAGCGTGTTCTTGAGTCGGTCAATGTGTTCAGTGGTTCCACGGTATTTCTGATTCACCTGCTCCCGGTGTTGGCGACTGGCGGCTACCTGGCGAAGCAGGCTTCGCTCGACTGACTCGAACGCAGTTTCGAGCTGGCGGATGTGGTCAAGCTCCAGTGCGCTCTTCCCCGGCTCGGCCTTGATGGCGACCATTCCCACCCACTTGCCCAGTATTTCAATCCGCACGACGTGCAGGTGCGAACTCAATAACCGAAACGGCTCCAGCAGGTAGAACGTGTGCTTGTGGTCGATAAAATCATTCACCCCGAATGGCACGGTGATGATCAATCGGCCATGCGGTTTGAGCATCGACGCTGCTTTCTCGACGAAGGTGGCGGGATGGATGAGGTGTTCAAGCACTTCACTGATCACGATGCTGTCAGGTTCGACACGCTCGGTACCCAGCGACAGAAAGTCTGCGTTCAAGTAACAAATATTCTGCTGCACGTGGTCGGGTTCCGCTCGCAGATAGTCGCCGGCCTGTTTGATTGCCTGGGGGCTGCTGTCCACGCCCGTGACCACATGCCCTTCACGGGCGAGCAATACAGGAATGATGCCCTGAGAGCAGCCTACGTCGAGGACTGTCTTGCCGGTGACTTGGGCGCAGATCCAATGGATCCGCGCGCGCGTCTCCTGCATGAAGTGCTCACCCAGCTTGCCGTAGTAGGCTTCCATGACGCGATCGTGGGTATCGGCCAGTGGCCGTGGGGCATTCATCGTCAGTTCGCCAATACGCCGGCGGCATCAATCACCACCTCGTTGGTGTGTTGCGCAGGCAGTGACCTGAACTCGCGATGCCCGACCAGCAACACATGGATATGCGCGGTGTCCCAGGCACAGGCCGTATCGGTCAATGTATGGCTGCGCAGGTCGGCGGGAAGCGTATGAATATTCGGCTCGACCAGCAGCAACGTGACCCCCAACTCCTTGGCCAACTGCCGGGCGATGCCAAGTGCGGGGCTTTCGCGCAGGTCATCGATGTCTGCCTTGAACGCCAAGCCATAGCAGGCAATTCGCACGTCGTGCGCGCTAAGCCCCGGGTGCTTGAATAGAAGATCCGCCACCGCCAGATTGACCTGCTGGATGACCCATTGTGGCTTGCTGTCGTTAACCAGGCGCGCAGTGTGGATTAACCGCGCCAGTTCGGGCGTTTTACTGACGATGAACCAAGGATCGACCGCGATACAGTGCCCGCCGACGCCAGGCCCTGGCTGCAGGATATTCACGCGTGGATGGTGGTTCGCCAGGCGTATCAGCTCCCATGGGTCTATCTCCAACTGCGCGCAGAGCATCGAGAGTTCGTTGGCGAAGGCGATATTGACGTCGCGAAAACTGTTTTCGGTCAGCTTGCACATCTCGGCGGTGCGTGTGCCGGTGACAATGCACTGGCCTTCGACACACTCTTGGTACAGCCGTACTGCTGTGCTTGAGCAGGCAGGGGTCATGCCGCCGATGATTCGGTCATTGGAGACCAGTTCTCGCAAGATATGACCCGGCAGCACACGTTCCGGGCAGTGAGCGATACGAATATCACTGGCTTCCCCATGGGTTGGGGGAAAGGTCAGGTCCGGGCGGGCATTGGCCAGCCACTGAGCCATGAGTTCGGTGGTGCCGACCGGAGATGTCGACTCCAGGATAACGAGGTCGTTCTTTTTCAACACAGGCGCAATGGCGCGGCTGGCCGCTTCGATACAGCTCAGGTCTGGCTCACGGTTTTCCAGGAATGGCGTCGGCACGGCAATCAAGAAGGCGTCCGCTGGTTCTGGCTGGGTTGTCGCACGCAGATAGCCTTGGCTGACCGCGGAGTGGACCAACGCGTCCAGCTCTGGCTCAACGATATGCACTTGGCCAAGATTGACGAGGTCCACAACGTGCTGGTTTATGTCGACGCCAATGACTTGCCGTTGAGGTGAGGAAAACAGCGCAGCGGTGGGCAGGCCGATGTAACCCAGGCCCACGACGCATAACGTTGGAAGGCTCATGCCGCCACCTCGTTTTCGTGCCAGGTTGCGATAAGCACTTCGCGGATGCGTCCGCAAGCGTTGCCGTCACCGTAGGGGTTGTGGGCGTTGCTCATCGCTCGATAGGCGGCTTCATTGCTGAGCAACTCTTTAAGGTGATGACTTATGGTCGCGATCTCGGTGCCCACCAGCCGGACCGTCCCGGCGTCGACTGCTTCGGTACGTTCCGTTGTGTCGCGCGTTACCAGCACCGGCTTGCCGAGCGCAGGCGCTTCCTCCTGGATACCGCCCGAATCCGTGAGAATCACGTACGCGCGGGTCATCAAGTAGACAAACGGCAGGTAGTCCTGTGGCCCGATCAGATGCACATTCTTGATGCCTGCCAGCCGGCGTTTTACGGGTTCTTGCACTTTGGGGTTCAGGTGCACAGGGTAAACAAAGGCCACGGTTGGGAAGCTCGCGGCGGTTTCTGCCAACGCCTCGCATATACGCTCAAGACCGTCGCCAAGGTTTTCTCGGCGATGCCCCGTCACCAGGACCATGCGCTGACCTGGGGACAGGAAGGAAAATTGCTGGTCAAGTCGGCTGCGCAGTGGCGATGTAGCCGAGCGCAGTTTCTCGACAACACTGAGCAGCGCATCGATCACTGTGTTGCCCGTGACATGAATACGCTCGGCGAGGACGCCCTCATTCAGCAGGTTCTGTCGGGAGGTTTGAGTGGGCGCAAAATGCATCGATGCGAGGCTGCCCGTGAGGCGTCGGTTGCCTTCCTCTGGCCACGGTGAGTAAAGGTTGTGCGTACGCAGCCCGGCTTCGATATGCGCCACGGGGATTTGCTGGTAATAAGCCGCCAGGCTTGCAGCAAAAGTGGTCGCCGTATCGCCATGCACAAGGATCACATCCGGTTTGAAGTCTTCCAGTACCGATTGCAGCCCTTGAATGATCGCGGTGGTTACATGGGTCAGGCTCTGATCGACGGTCATGATGTTCAGGTCGTAGTCAGGCACCAGTCCAAACAGTTCAAGCACTTGGTCCAACATCTCGCGGTGTTGCGCTGTGACACAGACTTTCGAGTGGAAACGATCGTCGTTCGCGAGGTTGATAACCATCGGTGCCATTTTGATGGCTTCGGGGCGAGTGCCGAATATGCACAGTGTCTTGAGAGGCATGGGGATGGCTTCTTGTTTAGCGGATGAATAAACGCTGAGCCTGAAACGCGGGTGCACAGCTGCCTTCAACGCAGTGCCAGGCTTTTGAGCACGTGGTAACTGGGTTGTGTGGATTGGGTTGGGTACGAAACGAAGGGTTGATTTTGCCTAAAGTGGGCGTGGCCGACTACTGACCGTTCGGCTAGTTACGGCATGTTACCGGTCGCGTGAGAACTCAAAAGCCGCCCTTGAGGCGGCCTTTGTGTCACGTAAAACGGGTCGGGTCAGCCTGCCAGCATCGGGTAGGTAAACAACCCGAAGTGAAGCAGGTTCAAACCAAAGTGTGTGGCTATTGCCGCGCCCAGGCCGCCGAAGCGATAAGCCAGGCCATATCCCGCCCCGGCAATGCTGGCCAGCAGCACCCAGTGCCAGCCCGCGCCGACATGCACCAGGCCAAACAGCAGCGAGGCCAGCAGCAGTGCGAGGTTTTCGCCATAAGGCAGAGGGTTGAAGCGCTGGCTCAAGCCTCCCTGGACATAGCCACGGAACAGGGCTTCTTCTACCAGGGTCACTAACAGCAGGTTATTGAGCACCCACAGCCATGCCGGTTCCGGCCATTTCGGCGCCCAACTGATCATCCCCAGCAAGGCTGCACCCCCCAAGGCGGCGATGGCGGTGAGGGTCAGGGCCAGGGCGGTCACGCAGATCGACAAGCGCAACGAGCGCCGCGCCACGATCCAAGGGCAGGCCAGCAACAGCCAGAAGCCAATCAGCGGTTTGTCCTGGTTCAGGTACATCGAGAACGGCACGGCGTCGGCGGTGAAACGTTGCGCAGCAATACCACGCCCGTTGTAGAAACCCGGCAGCCAGTGCATCGCCAGGCCCAGGGCCAATACGATAAACAGCCCGTGGCCCAGGAAGCGCGCCCAAGGCGTGCGTTGCTGGCGTACGGCATAGCCGGCGATCAGCAGCAGGGCGACGGACACACCCGCCAGCACCCCCAGTTGCCCGTAGATCAAGGCCACTAGGTAGCCGATGGAAAGAAGCGCCAGGTACAGCCAGGGCAATGGGAGCATGGGGAATCCTTGGAAAAATCTGGGCGGCATTATAGCGACCGGACCGCCAAGGCCCGCATGAAAACGCCTCCACGCACTGCGCGTGGGTGAAGTGATTGCCAACCCTGGTAACGACTGGTTATAGTCCGGGCCTCTTCATCCCTTCACACAAGATCAGCCCATGCCAGCTTTCCAGCGCATAGCGGTAGTCGATTCAGCGTCCAACGCTGCAGTCGTGCCGTGCGGGAACCAGCAGCCTGCGCAGATCAGTCACTACCCCCCACCTGTCAGTCGCACGCCGGTGTACGCAGTCGTATCACCGCCGGGTGTTGGCCTTTCGGGCTGATCAGCTGATTGCTGTTCCCGTCTGCCCGCCTGAAAAAAACCTACTGAGTTTCAGCAACTGCTGAATCGGCTTTTTTTGCCTGATGACAGGTGGTATCCATGTCTGTTTTTTCGAAACAATCCGTGGCCGCGGCGGCCTCGACGAGCCTGTTTGTCTTGCTGTGGAGCAGCGGGGCGATTTTCTCCAAATTGGGCTTGGCCCATGCTTCACCCTTCGCATTTCTGTTGATCCGCTTTGCCATTGCCCTGGCGGGGTTGGTGATTCTGGTGCCGATCCTCAAGCTGAAATTGCCACGCCCCGGCAAACCCATGGTGTATGCGGCGGCGACCGGCCTGGTGTTGCTGGGGGCCTACCAGATTTTTTATGTGCTGGCCCTGGACCTGAAAGTCACTCCCGGCATGATGGCAACCATCATGGGCGTGCAGCCGATCCTGACGGTGGTGCTGATGGAACGTCAGCGCTCGTGGCGCCGGCTGTTCGGCCTGGGGCTGGGGTTGGCGGGGCTGATCATGGTGGTTTACCAGGGCATCGGGTTGTCCGGCATGTCCCTGGCCGGGATGCTGTTCGGGCTACTGGCCCTGGCAAGCATGACCTTCGGCTCGATCATGCAAAAGCGTATCACCGACAACCCCTTGGGCACGCTGCCGGTGCAGTACCTGGCGGGGCTGCTGCTGTGTTCGGTGGTGGTGCCGTTCCAGCCGTTCCACTTTGAGCACAACAGCGGGTTTTACCTGCCGGTGTTGTGGATGGCGCTGGTGGTGTCGGTGCTGGCAACGCTGTTGCTGTACCGCCTGATCGCCCGGGGCAACCTGGTGAATGTCACCAGTCTGTTTTACCTGGTGCCGGCGGTGACGGCGGTAATGGACTACCTGATCTTTGGCAACACGCTCGCTGTGCTGAGCCTGGTGGGGATGGGGTTGATCATCATCGGGTTGATGTTCGTCTTCCGTAAAAACTGATCCAATCAAACGGTGAGCGAAAGGCTTCGCTCACCGTTTTTTCGGGCGCAACACCAACCACAACGCTCCGGCAATCAGCACCCCGCCATACACGTGCGCCATGGACAATGGCTCATCCAGCAACAACGCACCCCACAGCACGCCGAACGGCGGTATCATGAAGGTCACGGTCATCGACCTCACCGGCCCAATGGACGTCAGCAGGCGGAAGTACAGGATGTAGGCAAACGCCGTGCACACCAGCCCCAATCCCAACAGTGACAACCACACCTGCCAACCCCCCCAACTCGCTGGAGGCTGGCTGATCGCGCTGTAGGCGAACAACGGCAGCAGGAACAACGTCGCGCCAAGCATGCTGCCCAGGGCCGACAGGCGACTGTCCAAGCCGCCGCGCTGATCCAGCCAGCGCCGTGCCAGGAACCCGGCAAAGCCGTAACAGGTGGTTGCCAGCAAACAGGCCAGCGCGCCCATCAATAATTCCAAGTCAAACGCCACCGGCCCCGCGCGGGTCAGCACACCCACGCCCAACAAGCCGAGAAATACCCCAGCGACTTTCGAGGGCGTCAGGCGTTCGCTGAAAAACAGCCCGCCAATCAGCACGCCCATCAACGGCGTGGTGGCATTGAAGATCGCCGAGTAACCCGCTGGCAGCACCTGGGCGGCCACCGAATACATAGTTGCCGGAATCCCGGAGTTGATCACCCCCAATAGCAATACAGTCTTGAACTTGCCCTGGAAATCCCAGCTCACGCGCATCATTGCCAGGATCACCAGCAACCCGGCGGCGGCAATCGACACGCGGAAAAACGCAGTCGGCACCGTGCCGATTTCCGGCGCAATAATGCGCATGAACAGGAAACTCGCGCCCCAGATGGCAGCGAGCCCCAGCAGGTAAAGGGTGTCGACAGGTCTCACGGATCACTCCCACATAAATAGGCGGCGAGTGTTGCATGACATTTCTAATGATTACAGAACAAACCGCGTCACCATCCCATTCAGGTCCACCGCTAAACGCGACAGTTCCTGGCTGGCCGCCAAAGTTTGAGTGGCGCCAGCGGCGGTCTGGGTGGACAGGTCGCGAATATTCACCAGGCTGCGGTCCACATCACGTGCCACCAGCGCCTGTTGCTCGGCGGCGCTGGCGATCACCAGGTTGCGCTGGCTGATCTGCGAGATGGCCGCGGTGATTTTCTCCAAGGCGCTGCCAGCGCTGTTGGCCCGTTGCAAGGTTTGGCCGGCGTGCTCGGCGCTGCTGTTCAGGGCGTCGACGGTGTCCTGGGTGCCTTGCTGGATACCGGTGATCATCTGTTCGATTTCTTCGGTGGAGTCCTGGGTGCGTTGCGCCAGGGAGCGTACTTCGTCGGCGACTACCGCAAACCCACGCCCGGCCTCGCCCGCACCCGCCGCCTCAATGGCGGCGTTGAGTGCCAGCAGGTTGGTTTGCGCGGCGATGCCACGGATCACTTCCAGCACCTTGCTGATGTCCTGCGCTTGCACCGCCAGGCCTTCGGCCTTGTTCGAGGCGCCGAGCACTTCGTCCACCAGGTTCTGGATCGAGCGGATGGTTTCGCTGATCTGGTAGTGGCCGTGCTTGCTGTCTTCGTCCGAGGCCTGAGACGCCTCGGCGCTGGACACGGCATTGCCTGCCACTTCGTCCACGGCGGCGCTCATTTCGGTCACTGCGGTGGCGGCCTGTTCGATCTCATCGTTCTGTGCTTGCAGGCCACGGGTGCTTTGTTCCATCACCGAACTCATCTCTTCGGCTGCCGACGCCAGCTGTTGCGCCGATTCGCTGATGCCGCGGATAGTGCCTTGCAATTGCAACTGCATGGTGGCGAGGGCGGTGAGCAATTGAGCCGGTTCGTCGTTACCGCTGTCGGCGATTGGCTGGCTCAAGTCCCCGCCGGCGATGGTGCGGGCCACGATCAGCGCCTGGCCGAGCGGGGCGGTGATGCTGCGCGTCAGCAGCCAGGCCAGCAGCAAGGTGGCGATGAGTGCGAACACGATGATCAAACCGACAATCCACTGCGCGCTGGAGTACGTCTGCGCGGCGGCGTTCGCTGCGGCTTCCACGCCGTTCTGGCTGAAGCTGATCATGTCCTCCAGATTCTTGTTGAGGACCACACCCTGTGGCGCGAGGCGGCTGTTGAGCAGGTCGAAGGCCTCTTGTTGCTGATCCTTGTCCACCAGGGCAACGATCTGCCCGACCAGGCTCAGGTAGGCGTGCACGTTCACTTCGAGCTGCTTGAGCAACTCGCGTTCCTCGTCGTCGCTGAGCAGGGTTTTATGATGGTCGAGCAGGGTTTGCAGTTCGACGCGCTGGCGAGTGATCAGAACTTTGCTATTGTCGCGGATCCGCGATTCGTCGGTGGTCGCCAAGCGCAAGGCCTCCAGGCGGATACTGGCGACAATGGCCGCGCTGTCGTGGATATTCTCGATGCTTGGCATCCACGATTCTTCAATGATCAGTGCGCTTTGCCGCAGCTTGGCCATCTGGCCCAGGCCAAACATCCCGACGATCACCAGCAAGCTGGCCAAAACCGCAAAACTCAGACTGGCACGCAGACCGATCTTTATGTTCCTCAATGACATCTCAGTGCTCCTTGGGCGATTAGATCCTGCTCCCGGATCGGTCTTAGGACCTTGTTAGGGAGGGAGAGGGCGCGCTGTATATCAAAGTGCCATCACTGTAGTAATCAGGGTTTCCCTTAGTTGGATCCAATGCCCTCGGTGGTTCACCCAGACCCGTGCGCAAAACGATGTTGCAGGCTCAGGCTGACAAGGCCCGCCGTTTCAAGCGTGCAGATAAAACGCAGTGCGACTAAACGGTGCGTTTATTGACCGATTGGTCGAATTAAAAAATTGAAAATAAATGGACGAAATGAACGAAGGTGTACGAGGCATTCCCAAAATGACCCTTCTCCTGCACTCGTACACTGGCTAAGCTCAGGGCTTCCAGATGCCCATAGAGGTTTCCCGCATGTCGCAGTTCGCCCTCGCTGTCGCCCAGATGATCCTCGATGGCTTCGACGACTACCGCGAGCACTTCCGCCATATCACCGATGGCGCCCGCGAGCGTTTTGAAAAGGCTCAGTGGCAGCAGGGGCAGGCGGCGTCGGCGGCGCGGATCAACCTCTATGAAGACAAGGTCAGTGAAGTGACCGCACGCCTGCGCGAGCACTTCGATGAGGCCGCCTTGCTCGACATTAATCTGTGGCCCGTGGTGAAAAGCGCCTACATCGGCCTGATCGACCTGCGTTTTGACGATGAGCTGTCCGAGACCTGGTACAACTCGATCTTCTGCGGCCTGTTCAGTCACGACCTGATCAGCGACGGCTGCATGTTTATCCACACCACTCGGCCCAGCCTGCGCCGGGCAAGGGCCGCGCAGACGCGCACCTACACGCCCGCCGGGAAAATTTCGGAAATGCTCGCGCAGATCTTTGCCGACTACCGCTTCAGCGAACCCTACGCCGACCTCGCCGCCGACCTGCGCCGCCTTGAAGCCCAACTGCGGGAAAACATGCCGGACTGGGTATGCAAGGACCCGGACCTCAAGGTCGAGCTGTTTTCCTCGGTGCTCTACCGCAATAAAGGCGCCTACCTCGTCGGGCGTATCTATACCCGCGATGAACAATGGCCCCTGGTGATCCCGCTGCTGCACCGCGAAGGGCAGGGCATCCAGATCGATGCGCTGATCACCGACGAAGCCGATGTGTCGATCATCTTCTCGTTCACCCGTTCCTACTTCATGGTTGATGTGCCGGTGCCGGCGGAATTCATCGGCTTTCTCAAGCGCATCCTGCCGGGCAAGCACATCGCCGAGCTGTACACCTCCATTGGTTTCTACAAGCATGGCAAGTCAGAGTTCTACCGTGCCCTGATCAATCACCTGGCGACCACCGACGATCAGTTCATCATGGCCCCCGGTGTGCGCGGCATGGTCATGAGCGTGTTTACCCTGCCGGGCTTCAACACCGTGTTCAAAATCATCAAGGACCGCTTTTCACCGTCGAAAAACGTCAACCGCGCCACGGTGATCGAAAAGTATCGCCTGGTTAAAAGTGTCGACCGCGTCGGGCGCATGGCCGATACCCAGGAGTTCGCCGACTTCCGCTTTCCCCTGAGCAAATTCGAACCCGAGTGCCTGGCCGAGCTGTTGGAAGTCGCCGCCGGCACTGTCGAAGTGGAAGGCGACACCGTGCTGATCCGCCACTGCTGGACCGAACGGCGGATGACCCCGCTCAACCTTTACCTCGAGAATGCCAACGCCGCCCAGGTGCGCGAGGCCCTGGAAGATTACGGCCTGGCAATCAAGCAACTGGCGGCGGCGAATATCTTCCCCGGCGACATGCTGCTGAAAAACTTCGGCGTCACCCGTCACGGCCGCGTGGTGTTCTACGACTACGACGAAATCTGCTTTCTCACCGAAGCCAACTTCCGCCACATTCCCACACCACGTACGCCCGAGGATGAAATGGCCTCCGAGCCCTGGTACTCCATCGGCCCGCTGGATGTGTTCCCCGAAGAGTTCCCGCCGTTCCTGTTCGCCGACGCCGGCCAGCGCAAACTGTTTGATGAACTGCATGGCGAGTTGTACAACGCGGACTACTGGAAAGGGCTGCAGGAAGCGATTCGCGCCGGTAAGGTTATTGATGTGTTTCCTTACCGGCGCAGGGAGCGCGATCATTTATAAGGTGTGATCTGCCCCTGAGCCGGATTTTTGGGGAGCGCTCTTCAGAAAACGCCAAATTTGCTGTTGGTCGACTTGACGCCTATTTTTTCCAAGTGGTACTGCGCGGGCTTCATGTCATTTTTCGCGGGTTGGTAATGGCCTGACGTATTGGATAAGTACGTTTTGCCCGTTAGGGTTTGTTTCAAGTAGCCGGCACTGACGACATTACTCGACTGTCCGGCACCGGCACCCATTTCCGCGACAGCGGGGTGGGAGACCATCTTTGGCGCTACATTTTTATTGATGTTGGCAACGACCATCTGGCCGTCTCCAGTCACGACGAACTTGGTGATTGTGTTCGGTTTCTTCGCGATGTTCAGATCGTCTGGTTTCTTTATGGTTGTGACGGTGGCTATCGGGTTTCTGGGGTTCGTCGCCGCGCCCGCCAGGTGCATCTCCGCGTTCAGGTCTTTCGCTCTTGTATTGGTCAGTTTCCGATAGCCCTCATATCCGTTTTTTGTAGAGGCGTCGTGAGCGCCAGTGGGGTTTGACGACCAAGAGGAAGTTGTTGAAAAAGATTGAGGAGCAATGTCTTGATATTTGTCGGCGTAATTATGCAAATGACGGGTGTAAGTGTTGGAGTAACGGCTGGAGTCGATAGGCATATGAAAATCCTCGAGAGTCAAAGACGAAAACAGTCATGCGTTGTCTTGCCATTCGCCAAATGCGTCATAGACCACTCATGAAACTCATTCCTCGTGCTGCTTGGCTTGTAACGTGATAGTTCGAAATTCTATTTGCCCTCAGGTTGGTAGGCGGCTCCGACGAGACTTGGCTGTTGGAGGGTGTTGAGGGCGGCTTTTCCGTGTAGGCCGGAGGGAACTCATAGCGGGGCGGTGGCTGCGTATCTGCCGAACGCGGTTGTGCTCGCATGGATTCTTCATAGCTTGGTAAGCGCGACGTGACGGAATCGATTGGCATATAGAGCTCCGTCTTCAGGGTTGAGCGGTCTGATTTGCGAGGCGTACCTGGAGACTTATTGAAGCCTGTATATCTCATCCATCAAATCGGACTTTCGCTTTTTAACAGTGAGAAGGGCCTCCACAGCTGTGTAGTAAAAGTCGCTATTGGGTTGGGCGCTAAAGACCATCGCCACGTGATGGAACGTCTCCCGATGTGTCGAAATCTGCGACAATCCCTCCCACTCAATCGATTAATGCTGTGCAGGTCTCGCCTGCCTTACCCAAAAGACCTTTGCCGCCCTGATGACTGACCAAGCGCCCACTATCGACCAACTGCTCAAAACCCTCGATCACGCCATGCTTGCCGACCGCAACCGCTTGCGGCGGCAGTTACTTGAGCTGCGCAAGAAACCCGACGAGGAAAAGCTGGCGCAGTGGGTTGCGCGGATGCAGGCATCCTGCACCCAGGTCACGGCGCGGCGTGCCAGCCTGCCGGTGATTCGCTACGACGACAGCCTGCCGATTGCCGCCAAGCGCGATGAAATCAAGGCGGCGTTGAACAAGCATCAGGTGCTGATCATTGCCGGTGAGACCGGTTCGGGTAAAACCACCCAGTTGCCGAAAATCTGTCTGGAAATCGGTCGCGGGCAGTTCGGCCTGATCGGCCACACTCAGCCACGCCGGATCGCTGCGCGCAGCGTTGCCAGCCGGGTGGCCGAAGAGTTGGCTACGCCGCTGGGCGCGTTGGTCGGCTATCAAGTTCGGTTCGAAGACCAGAGCGATTCCAACACCCTGATCAAGCTGATGACCGACGGCATCCTGCTGGCGGAAACCCAGAACGACCGCTACCTGGAACGCTACGACACGATCATCGTCGACGAAGCCCACGAGCGCAGCCTCAACATCGACTTCCTGCTGGGCTACCTGAAAACCCTGCTGCCGCGTCGCCCGGACCTGAAGGTGATCATCACCTCGGCGACCATCGACCTGGAGCGCTTTTCCAAGCACTTTGACGATGCGCCGATTGTCGAGGTGTCGGGCCGTACCTTCCCGGTGGACACGTGGTATCGCCCGCTGACCTTGGAGCAGGACGAGGAGGGCAACCGCGTCGAAGACGACTTGACGGTTGACCAGGCGATCCTTGCCACCCTCGATGAAATCGCCGCTTATGAGCGCAGCGAACGGCGCAGCCCCGGCGACGTGCTGGTGTTTCTGCCGGGTGAGCGCGAGATTCGCGACGCCGCCGATATGTTGCGCAAAGCCCAGCTCAAGCACACCGAAATTTTGCCGCTGTACGCACGCCTGTCGCCGGCCGAACAGCAGCGCATTTTCCAGTCCCATCCGGGCCGGCGCGTGGTGTTGGCGACCAACGTTGCGGAAACCTCGCTGACCGTGCCGGGCATCCGTTATGTGATCGACAGCGGCACTGCGCGCATTAGTCGCTACAGCTACCGCGCCAAGGTGCAACGCCTGCCGATCGAGGCGATTTCCCAGGCCAGCGCCAATCAGCGTAAAGGCCGTTGCGGCCGGGTTGAGCCGGGGATCTGCATCCGCTTGTTCAGCGAAGAAGACTTTATCGGCCGCCCGGAATTTACCGACCCGGAAATCCTGCGCACCAACCTCGCCGCCGTGATCCTGCAGATGCTGCACCTGCGCCTCGGCGAAATCACCGACTTCCCGTTTATCGAGCCGCCGGACGGCAAGGCCATCAGCGACGGTTTCAACCTGCTGCAAGAGCTCTCGGCGGTCGACCGCAACAGCCAGCTCACGCCCTTGGGTCGCCAACTGGCGCGCCTACCGGTGGACCCGCGCATGGGCCGCATGCTGCTGGAAGCGGCCAAACTCGGCAGCTTGCAGGAAGTGTTGATCGTCGCCAGTGCCATGTCGATCCAGGACCCGCGCGAGCGTCCGCCCGAGCGTCAGCAAGCCGCCGACCAGGCCCACGCGCAGTGGAAAGATCCGGATTCGGACTTCGCCGGCTTGGTCAATTTGTGGCGCGGCTTTGAAGAACAGCGCCAGGAACTGACGGCCAGCCCGCTGCGCAACTGGTGCCGCAAGAACTTCCTCAACTACCTGCGCCTGCGCGAGTGGCGCGATTCCCATCGCCAGTTGAGCCTGATCTGCCGCGATATGCAGTTGACCATCAACAAAGAGCCGGCGGACTTTCCAAAGCTGCACAAGGCGGTGTTGTCCGGCTTGCTCAGCCAGATCGGCCAGAAAACCGAAGACGGCGATTACCTCGGCGCACGCCAGCGCCGCTTCTGGATTCACCCCTCATCGGGCATCGGCAAGAAGCGCCCGCAATGGCTGATGACCGCCGAACTGGTGGAAACCACCAAGCTGTATGCGCGCATGGTCGCCAAGATCGACGCCGACTGGATCGAGCCGCTGGCCGGGCACTTGATCAAGAAAAACCATTTTGAGCCCCATTGGGAGAAGAAGCGCGGGCAAGTCGTGGCCTTTGAGCAGATCACGCTGTTCGGGCTGATTGTGGTCGGGCGGCGGCCGGTGCATTACGGGCCGATCGACCCAGTGGTGTCGCGCGAGCTGTTTATCCGCGAAGGCCTGGTGCGTGGCGAGATTCAATCGCGGGCCAAGTGCCTGACGGCCAATCAGCAGTTGCTGGAACAGCTCGACGAGTTGGAAGCCAAGGCGCGCCGCCGTGACATCCTGGCGGATGAAGAAACGCTTTACGCTTTCTACGATGCGCGCCTGCCAGCAGAGATCCACCAGACCGCGACCTTCGACAGCTGGTACAAGGTCAACAGCCAGAAAGACCCGCAACTGCTGATCATGCGCGAGGAAGACGTGCTGGCCCGCGAGGCCAGTGAGGTCACCGCCGCGCATTATCCGGACACCCTGCACTTGGGCGACCTGGAACTGGCGTTGAGTTACCACTTCGAACCCAATCACCCGCGCGACGGCGTGACCCTGCGCGTGCCGGCACCGCTGTTGCCGGCCTTGCCGCCGGAGCGTCTGGAATGGCTGGTGCCCGGGGTGATCGAGGCCAAGTGCATCGCCCTGGTGCGCAACCTGCCCAAGGCGCTGCGCAAAAACTTTGTGCCGGTGCCAGACTTCGTCAAGGCCGCTTTGCAACGCATCGAATTCGGCCAGGGCTCGTTGCCTCAGGCGTTGGGCCGCGAACTGCTGCGCATGACCGGCGCGCGGGTCAGCGATGAAGCCTGGGCCGAAGCGTCACAACAGGTGGAAAACCACCTGAAGATGAACCTTGAAGTGGTCGACGGCCAGGGCAAGTTCCTCGGCGAAGGCCGCGACCTGGCTGAACTGACGGCGCGCTTTGCCGAGGCCAGCCAGGCTGCGTTGGCCGTGCCGCAAACCGCGAAAAGCCAGCAGCCGGTGGAGGCCAAGGTATTTGCGGCGGTGGCGGAAAAAACTCAACAGAAGATCGCTGGGCTGTCGATGACA
The DNA here is from genome assembly GCF_963970945.1 of Pseudomonas sp. RA_5y_Pfl1_P24. Classification (NCBI taxonomy): domain Bacteria; kingdom Pseudomonadati; phylum Pseudomonadota; class Gammaproteobacteria; order Pseudomonadales; family Pseudomonadaceae; genus Pseudomonas; species Pseudomonas sp. RA_5y_Pfl1_P24. The sequence continues at coordinate 202,713 of NZ_CAXAOJ010000002.1, forward strand.
GTGTATCCGGCGCTGGTGGAAGAAAACGGCGCGGTCAAGGAGGGGCGCTTCTCGACGGCTGCCGAGGCTGAATTCCAGCATCGCCGCGCATTGCAGCGTCTGCTGATGCAGCAACTGGCGGAACCGGCCAAGTTCCTGCGCGGCAAGTTGCCTGGCTTGACCGAGCTGGCGCTGATGTACCGCGAATTAGGGCGTATCGACGCGCTGGTGGAAGACATCCTGCTGGCCAGCCTCGACACCTGCGTACTCGAAGGCGAAGCCAGCCTGCCGCGTGACGGTGCCGGTTTGGCTGCCTTGGCTGAGCGCAAGCGTGGCAGCTGGACTGAACACGCCGAACGCATGGCGCGCTTGACCCTGGAGGTGCTGAAACTCTGGCATGGCTTGCAGAAGCGCTTCAAAGGCAAGATCGACCTGGCACAGGCCGTGGCCCTGAATGACATCAAGCAGCAGTTGAGCAGCCTGGTGTACCCCGGTTTCGTGCGGGAAACCCCGGCGCAGTGGTTCAAGGAACTGCCGCGTTACCTCAAGGGTATCGAACTGCGCCTGGAGAAACTGCCCAGCCAAGTACAAAAGGATCGGGTGTGGAGCGGCGAGCTGGGAGGCTTGTGGACGCAATACGAAAACCGCCTGAAAAAGCACGCCCAGGAAGGCAAGCGCGATCCCCAGTTGGCGCTCTATCGCTGGTGGTTGGAGGAGTATCGGGTGTCGTTGTTTGCTCAGCAGTTGGGTACCAAAGTGCCGATTTCCGATAAGCGTTTGAGCAAGCAATGGAGTCTGGTGGAAGCCTGACCCCTTTCCCGGTTTTCCAGGCATAGCAGGTCCCACATTAAAATGGGCATATCTGCGAGATGGCGCCAAATCCTAGGGTTTGTGGCAAACTTCGCCGTTATAAATGCCGGGATCGTCGTGAAGCGTCGCGACGCGATGGAATAAAGCGATGCCAGTTTGGTGTCCGCGGTGCGGAATCGGACTATTTACAGTTTGGTACGACGGTACCAATATCTTCTGCCTGACAGATTTAGAGGAACGACCGTGCATAACGTCGTCATCAGCGGCACTGGCCTGTACACCCCAGCCAACAGCATCTCCAACGAAGAGCTGGTGCAGTCTTTCAATGCTTACGTGCAACAGTTCAACAGCGATAACGCCGCCGCCATCGAGCGCGGTGAAGTGCAGGCGTTGACTGAATCCAGCGCAGCCTTCATCGAAAAAGCCTCGGGCATCAAGAGCCGCTTCGTGATGGACAAAGACGGCATCCTCGACCCGCAGCGCATGGCCCCGCACCTACCCGAGCGTAGCAACGACGAGTGGTCGGTGCTCTGCCAGATGGCCGTCGGTGCTGCCGAACAAGCCTTGCAACGCGCCGGCAAGACCGCCGCTGACATCGACGGTGTCATTGTCGCCTGTTCGAACCTGCAGCGCGCCTACCCGGCCATCGCCATTGAGGTCCAGGAAGCCCTGGGCATCGAGGGTTTTGGGTTTGACATGAACGTGGCGTGTTCCTCGGCCACTTTCGGCATCCAGAACGCCGCCAACAGCATCCAGCTGGGCCAGGCGCGGGCGATCCTGATGGTCAACCCGGAAGTCTGCACCGGTCACCTGAACTTCCGCGACCGTGACAGCCACTTCATCTTTGGTGACGCCGCCACGGCTGTGATCCTCGAACGCGCCGACCTGGCCACCTCCGAGCATCAGTTTGACGTGGTCAGCACCAAGCTGTTGACCAAGTTCTCCAATAACATTCGCAACAACTTCGGCTTTCTCAATCGCGCCGCGCAAGAAGGTATCGGCGCGCCGGACAAGCTGTTCGTGCAGGAAGGCCGCAAGGTTTTCCGTGATGTGTGCCCGATGGTGGCCGAGTTGATCGGCGTGCACTTGGCTGAAAACCAGCTGAACGTGGCCGATGTGAAGCGCTTCTGGCTGCATCAAGCCAACTTGAGCATGAACCACTTGATCGTGAAGAAACTGCTCGGCCGCGAGGCCACGGTTGAAGAAGCGCCGGTGATTCTCGACACCTACGCCAATACCAGCTCCGCAGGTTCGGTGATTGCGTTTCACACCTATCAGGATGATTTGCCCAAGGGTTCCGTGGCCGTGCTCAGTTCGTTTGGCGCGGGCTATTCGATTGGCAGCGTGATCCTGCGTAAACGCTGATCTACCGGTCGATCACGGTCAAATGTGGGTGCTGGCTCGCCTGCGATCGCATCACTGCGGTGTGACTGATACACCAAAGTGCCTGCATCGCAGGCAAGCCAGCTCCCACAGGAATCGGATTTCGACAGTGAAATCGAGGTTAATCAATGGCAGCAGCGGACGACGCGCACCTGCTTGAACGTTTGCTCAAGGGTGAGCAGCGGGCCTATAAGGAGTTGGTCGCCACCTACCAGAGCGCCATGCGTGCGGTGGCTTATGCCATCGTCGGCCAGCGCCACGCCGACGAAATCGTGCAGGATGCCTGGCTGTCGGTGGTACGCAACCTGGCCAAATTCGAAGGGCGTTCCAGCCTCAAGACCTGGCTGCTGACTATCACCGCCAACGCGGCCAAGGGGCGCTACAAGCAGAATCGTCGCGAGGTATTGCTCGATGATCTGCCTTCACCCCACGGCACCATTGGTGATGACCGTTTCACCCCGGACGATGGCCACTGGGCCGTCGCCCCCTACGCCTGGCATCAGGACACCCCGGAAGCCTTGCTGACCGAAGAAGAATTGCGTGAATGCCTGGAACACACGTTGCTGAGTCTGTCTGATCTGCAAAGCAGCGTGCTGGTGCTGCGTGAACGCCAGGGCCTGGAGCTGGAAGATATCTGTAATCTCCTGACGCTGTCGCTCTCCAATGTCCGTGTGCTGTTGCACCGAGCGCGGCTTAAAGTCTTCGCCACGGTGGAGCATTTTGAGGAGACGGGCGAATGCTGACCTGTAAAGAACAAGTGGCACGTTCCAGTGACTATCTCGATGGGCAATTGACCTTTCGCGAGCGTCTGTTGGTGCGTCATCATTTGATGTTCTGCCCGAACTGCCGACGGTTTATCCGCCAGATGCGTTTGATGCAGGCGACGCTGAAGATAATGCCGGATGAGCCGGTTGAAGGTGTGGATGCCTTGGCGCTGCGGCTGGCTGCCGAGCGGCTCAAGGGGGAGTGAAGCAGCTGCAAGCTGCAAGTGAAAAGCGGCAAGTGACGCGCTTCTCCTTGAAGCTTGTCGCTTGCCGCTCAAAGCTGCTTCTTTAGAACTTGGCTTCTGCGTCCAACTGCAGGGTGTTGGCGTTAGCATCGCGGTAGCCTGCGGCGCTGGCGTAGTCCGCTTTGGTCAGGAAGTAAGTGGCGCCGATAGCGAAGTTCTTGTCGATGTCGTAGCCGACTTTGAACTTGTGACCGCGTGCACCGGTGAAACCGCCGGCGAAGTCCGAGTCGGTGAGGGCGCCGACCACTGCATAACGCTGTACGTCGCGGTAGTTGTAGTCCAGGTTGAAGCCGAACACTTTGGACTTGGCACCGAGTAACCAGGCAGTGTCCTTGTCTTTATCCGTGGCTTTGGTGTTTTGCACGTACTGGCCATAGAACGACAACGGTACAGCCAGGCCGCCGATATCGATTTGGCTGAAGCCTTCATACAAACGGTACTCGCTGGCATTACCGGCTGTGGTATTGGCGACCGTTTCGGCTGGGGTCAGGCAAGCGGTAGAGCCGGCGGTCGGGCAGCGGCTGTCTTCATCGTTCTGGAACGCATAAACACTGCCGCCCAGTGTCAGTTTCAGGTTGTCGGTCAGGGTGAAGCGCGACCCCAACTGGCCGGCGGTCATGCGCAGGTCATTGCGAAACTGCACGCCGTCGCCGTTGACGTTGTCCTTGAGGTTGTAGTTACCCAGGCTGCCGAACAGCTCGGTGCTGCTGCCCAGTGGGTATTTGTAAGTCAGGGCCAGGCCTTCCGGGTTGATATCGCTATCCCAGATCACATCACCCATGCTGACCCACGGCTGCAGCATTTTGCCACCGATCACGTGCAGGTTCTTGATCTGGTCCGGGTGGTAGTCGATGTAGCCGAGGTCCAGCCAGATCGACTTCTTGTTGAAGTAGCCGTCCAGGTCCTGGTTCGTGGAACGGGCGTCGTCACTGCTACCCGTGGCGATACGGATGCCGGTGTCGACTTGCGAGTTGATCTCGGTGTAGGCGCCCAGACGAGCACGGATGCGCTCACGATCCTTATCCTTGCCGCCGTTGTTCGGGGTGCCGTCGATTTTGATGGTTTCGTGGCGGAAGCGCACGTCACCCTTGAGCTGGGTCTTGGCAGCCCAGGCCAGTTTCTGGTCAAAACTGCTCAGCTCATTGGTTTTCTTCGCGGTGGCCGCGATCTGTTCGTTGGTCTCTTGTTGAGCTTGCCGTGCGATCTGCTGTTCTTTCTGGTCTTTAGCCAATTCGCTTTGCAGTTCAGTGTACTGCGCAGCGGTGATCTGGCCGTTGGCCTTGAGCATGTCGAGCAATTTAGCGTCGACTGCAGCGCTGGCCGGAACGCTCAGGGCCAGTAACAGGCCGCCGCACAGGACCGCCGCAGTTTTAGTGGAAGCAAGACGCATATCAATCTCCGAAGGTGAGGAGGGATGGCAAACCATCCAGGACACAACCGACCGATGACGGACGGAAAAATAACCACCTGCTAGAACCAGGCGCTCTAAAAACAGGCGTCAGTATCACGATCGTTTATGACGGCGCAGTGGCTAAGTGATGTCATCTAGATGACAAATTGATTAGGATCGGAACTATTGGTTTAGAGCCTTGTCACGCGATTCGGGGGTGTGCTTGGACCGGCGATAGGCGATACTCGCGAGGCTTTCACGCCCCCGATCAGTGAGGATGCACATGCCGTTGCAACGCCTGGACAGCCTGTCCGAAATCGCCCCGCAGGTTTGGGATGCACTGGTGCCGGACGCCCAGCCTTTCGTGCGGCATGCCTTCCTGAGTGCCCTGGAAGACAGCGCCAGCCTGGGCCCGCAATCCGGCTGGCAGCCGGAGCATTTGCTGCATTGGGACAGCGATCGGTTGGTGGCAGCATTACCCAGTTATCGCAAGTGGCATTCCTATGGCGAGTACGTGTTCGACCATGGGTGGGCGGATGCCTGCGAGCGGGCCGGCATCGATTACTATCCCAAGCTGCTGACAGCTGTGCCGTTCAGCCCGGTGAGCGGGCCACGCCTGTTGGCGGCGAATGCCGAGGAGGGTTTTGAACTGCTGAAAAGCCTGCCGGGTTACCTGGAAATCGAAGGGCTCTCCAGTGCCCACATCAACTTTACTGACGCGCTGGCCGATGCTGCACTGGCGCAACAACCGGGTTGGTTGCAGCGCCTGGGTTGTCAGTTTCACTGGCAGAACCGTGGCTACCGCGACTTCCAGGATTTCCTCGATGCCTTGAGTTCACGCAAGCGCAAACAGATGCGCAAGGAGCGTGAGCAAGTGGCGGGGCAGGGCATCGAGTTCGAGTGGTTGCAAGGGCATGAACTGAGCGAGGCGCAGTGGGATTTTGTCTACGCCTGCTACGCCAATACCTATGCGATCCGCCGCCAAGCCCCTTACCTGACCCGCGCCTTTTTTAGCCTGCTGGCCGAGCGCATGCCCGAAGCGATTCGCGTGGTCCTGGCCAAACAAGGTGCCCGCCCGGTGGCCATGGCCTTCAGCCTGATCGGTGGTGGCAGCTTCTACGGCCGCTACTGGGGCTGCCTGGCGGAATTCGACCGCCTGCACTTCGAAACCTGCTTCTATCAGGGTATGGACTACGCCATCGCCCACGGCCTGCAACGCTTTGATGCGGGGGCCCAAGGCGAGCACAAGTTGATTCGCGGGTTTGAGCCGGTGATTACACGCTCGTGGCATTACCTGCGTCATCCCGGATTGAAAAACGCCGTGGAGGATTTCCTAGAGCGCGAGCGGGTGGGGGTCGTGGCGTATGCCGAAGAGGCGCGGGCAGCCCTGCCTTATCGACAGGGCTGATCCACTTCACTTCAGCCCGGCTCCTCCTTGCCCAGCCATCGATAGGAAAAGCCGCCGATCACCGCGCCAAGGATCGGCGCGAACATCGCTGTCATCACCCGCTTACTGACAAACCCGCTGACAACCTGCGCCACGATCTACGCCGGTAATTCCCTGGCCGGAAACCTTCCGCCAACGCCCGCCCAACACCAACCAAACCGTACCTAACCCCGCTGTGACTGAACGCTTGAACCCATGCAACACGTCCTTGATAGATCGCTCTACCCAATCAGTAAATCAGTGATGCTCCTTGCAGATTTACTTCCGCGCCCGTGTGGGCACTGCACTGCGTAAAGCACGATTGCGGCTCCCACAGGGGATCGCGGTGTTGTTTCAGTCGATACCGACGAAGCCACCCGTCTGGTGCTGCCACAACCTGGCATACAACCCCCCATGCGCCAGCAACTCGGCATGGCTGCCACTCTCGGCAATCAGGCCCTTCTCCAGCACCACTAGGCGGTCCATCCGTGCAATGGTCGACAAGCGGTGCGCAATCGCAATCACCGTCTTGCCTTTCATCAAGGTCTCCAGGCTTTCCTGGATCGCCGCTTCCACTTCCGAGTCCAGGGCTGACGTGGCTTCGTCCATGATCAAAATCGGCGCGTCCTTGAGCAGTACGCGGGCGATGGCGATACGTTGGCGTTGCCCACCGGAGAGTTTCACGCCGCGCTCACCCACGTGAGCATCCAGCCCTGTACGGCCTTCAGCGTCCGAGAGCAGCGGGATGAACTCGTCGGCGCGGGCCTTGTGCACGGCGGCCCAGAGTTCTTCGTCGGTGGCGTCGGGCTTGCCGTACAGCAGATTGTCGCGGATCGAGCGGTGCAGCAACGAGGTGTCCTGGGTGATCATGCCGATCTGTGCGCGCAGGCTTTCCTGGGCGACCTCGGCGATATTCTGGCCGTCTATCAGGATGCGCCCGCCTTGCAGGTCGTAGAGCCGCAGCAACAGGTTGACCAGCGTCGACTTGCCCGCACCGGACGGGCCGATCAAGCCGATCTTTTCACCGGCCTTGATCTCAAGGTTAAGGCCGCCAATGATCCCGCTCTTCTTGCCGTAGTGGAAATCTACCTGCTCGAAGCGCACTTCGCCCCGGGGCACACTGAGGCGCGGGGCGTTGTCGCGGTCGATCACGGCCAGTGGCTGTGCGATGGTTTTCAGGCCGTCCTGCACCATGCCGATGTTTTCGAAAATGCCGTTGACCACCCACATGATCCAGCCGGACATGTTGACGATGCGAATGACCAGGCCGGTGGCCAGCGCGATGGCGCCCACGGAAATCAGCGACTGCGTCCACAGCCACAGCGCCAGGCCGCTGGTGGTGACAATCAGCAGGCCGTTCATGGTGGTGATCACCACGTCCATGCTGGTCACCACGCGGCTGGCCAACTGGGTTTTTTCAGTCTGCTCGATGATCGCTTCCTTGGCGTATTCCTGCTCGGATTGAGTATGGGCAAACAGCTTTAAGGTGGTGATGTTGGTGTAGCCATCGACGATGCGGCCCATCAGTTTGGAGCGCGCCTCGGACGAAACCACCGAGCGCTCCTTCACGCGGGGCACGAAATAGCGCAACGCCAGGCTGTAGCAGATGATCCAGCTCACCAGTGGGATCATCAGGCGCCAGTCGGCCTCGGCAAACAGCACCAGGGAACTGATGGCGTAGATCGCCACGTGCCAGATCGCGTCCACCGCTGCCACGGCAGAGTCACGCAGCGAGTTGCCGGTTTGCATGATGCGCTGGGCGATACGCCCGGCGAAGTCATTCTGGAAGAAGTTCAGGCTCTGCTTGAGTACGTAATTATGGTTCTGCCAGCGGATCAGGCTGGTCATGCCGGGGCTAATGGTCTGGTGCACCAGCAGGTCGTGCAGGGCGCCGAAGATCGGACGCAGCAACAGGGCAACTACGGCCATCCAGATCAGCTCGGTGCTGTGGACCTGGAAGAAGTTGGCGGGCGGCGTGCCTTGGGCCAGGTCGATGATACGGCTCAGGTAGCTGAACAGCGCGACTTCGATCAATGCGCCGATCAAGCCCACCACCAACAGCGCGGCAAAACATGGCCACACCTGGCGCAGGTAGTAGAGGTAGAACGGCAGGACTTTATCGGGCGGGGCGGCGCTTGGCGCGTCGCGGAAAATATCGATCAGTTGTTCAAAACGACGATAGAGCATTAGGGTTGACGCCCGCCTGGCGGGCTCTCCTGTTCAAATGCGCGCGCAGCCTTGTGGGCTGCGCACGGAGCTTCCTGCAGACCTCAGTCGATGCGCTTGGCCGACTTGATGTAGACAGGATCGATAGGCACGTTCTGCATGCCTTGCTTGGTGGTGGTCTGCGAATTGACGATCACGTCGACCACGTCCATGCCTTTGACCACTTTGGCGAATACGGCATAACCGCGATCACGGCCTGGGTCGAGGAAAGCGTTGTCGGCCACATTGATGAAGAACTGGCTGGTGGCCGAATCCGGATCACTGGTGCGCGCCATGGACAAGGTGCCACGTACGTTATGCAGGCCATTGCTGGCTTCGTTCTTGATCGGCGCTTCGGTTGGCTTTTGCGACATCGACTGGGTGAACCCACCGCCCTGGACCATGAAACCCGGGATCACACGGTGGAAAATCGTGTTGTTGTAGAAGCCCTTGTCGACATAGGCCAGGAAATTCTTGGTGCTGATCGGGGCCTTGACCGGGTCCAGTTCGATTTCAATGTCGCCGTTGGTGGTGGTGATCAGTACGTGAGGCGCCTTGGCGGGTTCGGCCGCCATCAGGTTGGCAGCGAACAAAACAGAACCGGCAAGAAAGGCGATTTTTTTCAGCATGGGTCAATGATCCTGGGTAGTGGTTTCGACTGTCTTTAGAAAATCGAGCAGCGTGGCGTTAAAGACTTCAGGTTGATCTAAGGGCGTGGCATGGCGGGAATCTCTGATCACCACCAGTCGCGCATCGGGCAGCAGTTTTACATAGTTTTCTTTTTGCGCCACGGGGGTGTAGTCGTGGTCGGCGCTGATGACCAGGGTTGGACAGGCAATCCTCGAAAGGCGTTCCTGCACACCCCAGCCTACAATCGCATCGAAGCTGGCGAGATAAGCACGTTTGTCGTTTTTTGCCCAGCGTTCGGCCATCTTGCGGCGCAGGTCGGCCTGGTGCGGGTTGGGAAACAAGCGGTCGCCCAGCGCCTTGCCGATAGTGGCGAGGCTGAGCACGCGCGCCAGGCTCCAGCGCTTGGCCCACTGCCAGTAATCTTCGGCGCTGCGTACCTTCACCTCCGGCGCGCTGTTGACGATGCACAGGCTCTTGACCCGCGCCGGTTCATCCACCGCCAGTTGGAAGGCAATCATGCCGCCCATGGATAAACCCACCACATGGGCGGGCGGCAGGTCCAGGTGTTCGATCAGCGCGAGCAGATCAAAGGTGAAGCCCTGGATGCTGTAGCGTTCGCGCGGTTTATCCGAGCGCCCGTGACCGCGCACATCCACCACGAGCAGGCGGTAATGTTTGGCCAGCACCGGAATCTGCAGCTCCCAATCCTGGCAACTTGAGCCCAGGCCGTGGATCAGGATCAGCGGGGTGCCGTGGCCGTATTCTTCGTAGTGCAGGCTGCATCCTTCGTGGTCGAACCAGGCCATGCATGAACTCCGTTTCAGGCTTGCCGGGGGGCGGCGAAAGGCGCGTCCAGGGGGGCGGTGTCAAAGGTGCGCAGCAGTTCCACGAGGATCTGCGTCGCCGGCCCCAAGGGTTTGTCTTTGTTGGAATACAGGTAGAACGTGGGGTGGCGGCTGCCGCCCTGTTCCAAGGGTAGCTGCTTGAGCACGCCTTCGGTGAGTTCACGTTCGATCATATGCCGAGGCAACCAGGCAAAGCCCAGGCCGCTGCCCACAAAGGCGGCGGCGGTGGCCAGGCTGCCGACGGTCCAGCGCTGTTCGGCGCCGAGCCAGCCCACATCGCGCGGTTGCTGGCGACCGGAATCGCGGATCACCACCTGCATCTGGCTTTCCAGGTCCTGGAAACTCAGTTCGCGATTCATGCGGTGCAGGGTGTGCTCGGGGTGGGCCACGGCGACAAATTCCACATCGCTCATTTCCGTGCCCAGGTAGCCGGGGATGCTGAAGCCGCAAATCGCCAGGTCGGCCACGCCTTCAATCAGCAGCTCTTCAACGCCCGACAGCACCTCCTCACGCAGGCGCACGCGGCAACCACGGCTCTGCGGCATGAAGGCGGAGAGGGCGCGCACAAGGCGCGCGTTCGGATAGGCCGCGTCCACCACCAGGCGGACCTCGGCTTCCCAGCCCTGCTCCATATGGTGCGCGAGGTCTTCCAGCTGGCTGGCGTTTTTCACCAGTTGCCGGGAGCGGCGCAACAGCACTTCACCGGCGTCGGTGAGCACCGCCTTGCGCCCATCAATGCGCAGCAGCGGTACACCGAGCTGGTCTTGCATGCGGGCCACGGTGTAGCTCACCGAAGACTGCGAACGGTGCAGCGCTTCGGCCGCCTGGGCGAAGCCGCCATGGTCGACCACGGCTTGCAATGTGCGCCACTGATCGAGGGTAACGCGGGGCGCTTTCAAGATAGGTTCCTCTTGTCTTAAGCTGACAGTCCTTATTGGAGACTGCCGAATGAGAAAATTCTGTTGTGTGTTGCTGGCGCTGGTTCCGATGAGCGCATTTGCCTACCCCATCGACGTCACAAAAAAGATCGACGGCGTCCGTATCGATTACACCGCCTCCGATGTGGACGGCGATATCAGTTCGATCCAGCTCACTAACTACGGCACGAATGACGCCGTATGCTCGGTAATCTTCACCAACGGCCCGGAGTCACCGCGTCGCCGCACGGTCACGGTGCCGGCGGGAAAAAGCACGAACACCACGGCCAAGTTCAACCGCGCCATTATCAAGATGCGCATCGCCTTGGCTTGCGCGCCGAAGTAACCCGAGAGCGGAGCATGCCGACAGCGATACTCCGCTTATAAGCAGATTTATAGATGGGTTATAGCAGTTTTTTGCGCTTTTTAATCGAATTGGCTCTGTTTAATCTTCACTCCATCGAATTACAGCAATTACAGATGGAGCCTACAAAGCCATGTCCAATGTTCTGATCATCGAAAGCAGCGCCCGCCAGCAGGATTCGATTTCCCGCCAACTCACCCGGCAGTTCATCAGCCAATGGCAGGCCGCCCACTCGGCGGATCAGATCACTGTGCGTGACGTGGCCCTCAACCCGGTCCCGCACCTGGACGCCAACTTGCTCGGCGGCTGGATGAAACCTGCGGATCAACGCAACGGCAACGAGCAGGCGTCCCTGGAGCGCTCCGACGAATTGACCAACGAACTGTTGGCGGCCGACGTACTGGTAATGGCTGCACCGATGTACAACTTTGCCATCCCCAGCACCCTCAAGGCCTGGCTGGATCACGTGTTGCGTGCGGGTGTGACCTTCAAATACACCGCCACCGGCCCTCAGGGTTTGCTGACCGGCAAGCGCGCCATCGTGCTCACCGCGCGCGGCGGCATCCACACGGGTGCCACCTCCGATCACCAGGAACCCTACCTGCGTCAGGTTATGGCATTCATCGGGATTCACGACGTCACCTTCATTCACGCCGAAGGGGTGAACCTGAGTGGGGACTTCCAGGAAAAAGGCATTAACCACGCCAAGGCGCTGCTGGCACAGGTCGCCTGATCTTTTAATCGCCAGATAATCCCTCGATGTTTATCTAGCTCCACGCAACCCTTCAAGTACGCGTATCGAACCTCCCTTTGCACTTTTTGCTCCTGAGTGCTCCTGCCCGACTGACGCATTAGCGAGGTCGGGTTTTTTTTGCCCCGAGTTTCTTCAATCGTCGAAAACCTTTAATGTCCCGCCCATTCGAAATGAGGCGCGCATGGGCTATCTACTGGTTGTCACTCTGATTCAGGCATTTTCCTTCAGCTTGATCGGCGAATACCTCGCCGGTCACGTCGACAGCTATTTTGCCGTGCTGGTGCGCGTGTTGCTGGCCGGGCTGATATTTATCCCGCTGACGCGCTGGCGTTCGGTGGAGCCAGCCTTCATGCGCGGCATGCTGGTGATTGGCGCGCTGCAGTTTGGCGTGACCTACGTGTGCCTGTACCTGAGCTTTCGCGTGCTCACGGTGCCGGAGGTGCTTCTGTTCACTATCCTTACGCCGCTGCACGTGACCCTTATCGAAGATGCCCTCAACCGCCGTTTCAACCCCTGGGCGTTGATCGCCGCGTTGGTGGCGGTAGCCGGCGCGGCGGTGATCCGCTTTGACCAGATCACCCCGCACTTCCTTGGGGGCTTCCTGCTGCTGCAACTGGCCAACTTCACCTACGCCGCCGGGCAGGTGATGTACAAGCACTTGGTCGCGCGTTATCCCAGTGATTTGCCGCACTACCGACGCTTTGGTTACTTCTACGTGGGCGCGTTGCTGGTGGTGTTGCCGGCGTTCCTGCTGTTCGGCAAGTCGAACTTTCTGCCGGAAGCACCGCTGCAATGGGGCGTGCTGGTGTTTCTTGGACTGGTCAGCACCGCCCTGGGGATGTATTGGTGGAACAAAGGCGCCTGCCTGGTCCATGGCGGCACCTTGGCGGTGATGAACAATCTGCATGTGCCGGTGGGGCTGCTGCTGAACCTGCTGATCTGGAACCAGCATGAGCCGCTGGGCCGCTTGGCCTTGGGTGGGTTGGTGATTCTGGGGGCGGTGTGGATCAGTCGGTTGGGTGTGCGAAAGGCGCCATTGTTACGCTGAACCCCTTGTGGGCGCGGGCTTGCTCGCGAATACGGTATGTCAATCAGCACATCTTTTGTTTTGCTGACTCATCACCTTCGCGAGCAAGCTCGCTCCCACAATAGGCCGCGTCGTTAAATCGATATTTTTTCCGGGGCCGGCAAATGACTGGCCCCGAGCACCGCCGGCAACATCCCTGCGCGCAGATCATTGCCACTCGGCTGCTGATACAAGCTCAAGCCAAACTCCGGCAATACCGCCAGCAGGTAATCAAAGATATCCCCCTGGATCCGCTCGTAATCCGCCCACGCTGTGGTGCGGGTAAAGCAGTAGATCTCTAGCGGCACGCCCTGGGCGGTGGTTTGCATCTGGCGCACCATACAGGTCATGTTCGGCTGGATGTCCGGGTGGCTTTTCAGGTACGCCAGGGCGTAAGCGCGGAAGGTGCCGAGGTTGGTCATGCGGCGCAGGTTTGCCGACAATTGCGCGCTGTTCCCCTGAGCTTCGTTCCAGGCCTTGAGTTCAGCCTGCTTGCGCCCGATGTAGTCGGTGAGCAGGTGCACCTGGGTCATGCGCAGTTCTTCATCGTCACGCAGGAAGCGCACGCCGCTGGCGTCGATATACAGGCAGCGCTTGATGCGGCGCCCGCCGGAGGCCTGCATGCCGCGCCAGTTCTTGAACGACTCGGACATCAGGCGCCAGGTGGGAATGGAGACGATGGTCTTGTCGAAGTTCTGCACCTTGACTGTGTGCAAGGTGATGTCCACCACATCGCCGTCGGCGCCGACCTGGGGCATTTCGATCCAGTCACCGACCCGCAACATGTCGTTGCTGGTCAGTTGTACGCTGGCGACGAACGACAGCAAGGTGTCCTTGTACACCAACAGGATCACCGCCGACATCGCACCCAGGCCTGAGAGCAGCAACAGCGGCGAACGGTCGATCAGGGTGGCGACAATAATGATTGCGCCAAACACGAACAACACCATCTTCGCTAACTGCACATAGCCCTTGATCGAGCGGGTGCGTGCGTGTTCGGTGCGTGCGTAGATGTCCAGTAAGGCGTTGAGCATTGCGCTCATGGCCAGTACCAGGAACAGAATGGTGAGCGACAGGGCCACGTTGCCGATAAACAGAATAGCGGTCTTGCTCAGGTCCGGCACCAGGTACAGGCCGAACTGGATCATCAGCGATGGCGTCATCTGGGCCAGGCGATGAAAGACTTTGTTGTGCCGCAGATCGTTGACCCAGTGCAGGGCCGGTTGCCGGCCGAGCAATTTGACGGCGTGGAGAATGAGATAACGCGCTACACGTCCAAGCAACAGCGCCACGACCAGCAACACCAGCAGCCCGAGGCTGGCATGGAGCAATGGGTGTTGATCGAGGGTGCCCCAAAGGTCTTGGACGTTGATCCAAAGCTGTTTGATATCCATGGATGAGACCGATTCTTCTGTAAGACAAGACGGGGCGATTAGAGCATTTAAGTACGACAAAGTTGACGTCATGGACAAATGCCCTGACAAAAAAGCAGATGATTAGTACCGTTCGCGTAAAGAAACTCGGTTTGGACGCCCGAAACCGGTAACCTATGCAGCTGTTTTTTTGTATTTCTTCGAGGTAGCACCCGTGTTTTCCCAATTCGCCCTGCACGAACGCCTGCTCAAAGCCGTGGCCGAGCTTAAATTTGTCGAGCCTACGCCGGTGCAAGCAGCGGCCATCCCGCTCGCGCTCGAAGGGCGTGACCTGCGGGTGACTGCTCAAACCGGGAGTGGCAAGACCGCCGCTTTCGTCCTGCCGATTCTGCATCGTTTGATTGGCCCGGCCAAAGTCCGCGTTAGCATCAAGACCCTGATCCTGCTGCCGACCCGCGAGCTGGCCCAGCAGACCTTGAAGGAAGTGGAGCGCTTCTCGCAGTTCACGTTCATCAAGTCCGGGCTGATCACCGGCGGCGAAGACTTCAAGGTCCAGGCCGCCATGCTGCGCAAGGTGCCGGATATCCTGATCGGTACCCCTGGCCGCATGATCGAGCAACTCAACGCCGGCAACCTTGACCTCAAGGAAGTTGAAGTGCTGGTATTGGACGAAGCCGACCGCATGCTCGACATGGGCTTTGCCGACGACGTGCAGCGCCTGGTAGCCGAGTGCGTCAACCGCCAGCAGACCATGCTGTTCTCCGCCACCACCGGCGGTTCGACCCTGCGTGAAATGGTCGCCAAGATCCTCAACAACCCTGAGCACCTGCAGGTCAACAACGTCAGCGACCTGAACGCGACCACGCGTCAGCAGATCGTCACTGCCGACCACAATGTGCACAAAGAGCAGATTCTCAACTGGCTGCTGGCCAACGAGACTTATCAGAAAGCCATCGTGTTCACCAATACCCGCGCTGCGGCCGACCGCATCTACGGTCGCCTGGTGGCCCAGGAATACAAGGCGTTCGTGCTGCACGGTGACAAAGACCAGAAGGACCGCAAACTCGCCATCGACCGGCTCAAGGCTGGCGGCGTGAAGATTCTGGTTGCCACTGACGTTGCCGCGCGCGGCCTGGACGTGGATGGCCTGGACTTGGTGATCAACTTCGACATGCCGCGCAGCGGCGACGAATACGTGCACCGTATCGGGCGTACCGGGCGTGCCGGCAACGATGGCTTGGCCATTTCGCTGATCTGCCACGGCGACTGGAACCTGATGTCGAGCATCGAGCGCTACCTCAAGCAGTCGTTCGAGCGTCGCACCATCAAGGAAGTCAAAGGCACTTACACCGGGCCGAAGAAGGTCAAGGCGTCGGGCAAGGCGGTTGGCGTGAAGAAGAAAAAGACTGACGCCAAGGGCGACAAGAAGAAAACCGGCGCCAAGTCGCCGACCAAGCGCAAGATCGCCAACCGGCCGAAGACCGACAACCTGTCGCTCGTGAGTAAGGATGGCATGGCGCCACTTAAGCGCCGCAAGCCGGAAGCACCGGCTGCTGAGTAAGGCTTGAGTGATGGAAAAAAACCGGACATTTGTCCGGTTTTTTTATGCCTTCAGCTTTTGGCTTTGGCGGCTGCTTCCTTGAGCTCCTTGAACCGGGCGTCGATCAACTGGCACTTGTCAGGAAACTCGGCGCTTTCGGTATCCAGATCCATCTTCTGCAGCTCGTCGTTTATCTCCTTGGCCTTGGTCGGGTTCTGTTCGGTCAGTTTGGCCACTTCCTGGGCCAGTTGTTCTCGCTTGGCCGTGGCCTCGTCTGGTGTGCAAGCCCAGGTTGGCAGAGCAGTCAGCAGCGTGGCGGCGATGGCCAGGTTTTTCAGGGTTTTCATGGAGAGACCTCCTTGGCGGTTATGTGCTGTTGAGGGCGCGAACGTCTGGAAAGTTCAGAGAAATGGCCCGCCGTCTATTCGGCTGAACGGCGGCTGACGTGACGGGTCACACCTGAAGACGGGCTACTTTCCTTAAGCCTGCAGGAGGAATCAGGATGACGACTTACAACTGGGATCTGATCGAACGGCTGTTGCATGAAGTGCAGAACGGCGAGGGCAGCTTCGCGCCGCGCAAGTATGCCGAGCAGGAAGCAGCCGAGAAGGCAACGGCGGGCGACTCGACCGGCAACCTGGATGCGCTGAAAAGGACCGCTGCCGATTATGAGGCGCTGCTGCTCAAGCGTGGCTTTATTGAATCGCGCCCTGAGGAAGAGGGCGGTAATGGCGAGAATTTCATCCTGACTGCACTCGGTGCGCAGCTGCTGGCACTGATCGACAGTTCGATCCCGGGCAATGATCACCCGCGTCAGGTGTTGGATGAGCAGGCGGATGCGCTGGATCCGGCGACGTTTGCCGAAGTGGCTTCAAAAGCTCAGATTGCCTGAGCTCCCCTGTGGGAGCTTGCCCGCGGTGACAGCGTGTCAGTCGATATAATCGTTACTGACCCACCGCTATCGCGGGCAAGCCTGCTCCCACATTGTCAATGTGTGGCGGCCTTCAGGCATTTGAGTGCCTTGAAGTCGCTGCGTACCCCATCAATCTTCTGCGTCAGCTTCAAGCGTTGTTGCGCACTACTGTCAGCCATCAGGTCGACCAACAGACTGCGCGCTGCCGCTTCTGTCTGGGCATAAGCGGCGCGGTATTGCAGGGTCCACAAACTTTCCCGATCCACCAGCAACTGCTGCATTTTCTGCGGAAAGTCGGCGCTACCTCGTTGTTGCACGGCGTCGATGAATTGAGCCTGCCACTTCGCACGGTTGCCGATCCATCCCGTGTTCTGGTCTCCCAAAGCGAGCGACCAGGCCGTTACGCGACTTTGCTGACGGGTGCTGAGCGGGCCGATCCACGCATCCAGGCGCTTGCTCATACGCTCGGCGCGCTCTTTGATCTGCTGGGCGAGGGGCGGCTTGAGGTATTCATCCCGGCGCTTGCGTAGATCCTTGGCCAATGCCTCGTTCATTTCCCTGACCTGCTGATCGTCCAGGCCCTTGAGCAGTTCGATGGCTGATGGCGTGATCTCACGGGCGATCTCGTCAATAGCCTGCTTGGCCTCGACAGTTCTGGACTGTAGTGCGGCTTCGGTGACTTGATTGTTGTCGACCATCTGTTGCAGTCGATCCAGCCAATCCAGATAACCCGGCAGTTGCGTGGTGCAGTGCCAGGCCAGGTGTTCCTTGAGTCTGTCGTTGAACCAGCTCTTTTGCCCGGTGTTCATGTCCAGGTAATCGTTGAGGGTCCAGGGGATGATCACGTCCAGGTTGCGGTAGGCCAGGCCCACACGATTGCAGCCGGCGAGCATCAGGCTCACGGTCAGTAATACCACCAGTAATTTGAGCCGACGCAGCATGGGCGGGTCCTTCGCGGAATG
The DNA here is from genome assembly GCF_963970945.1 of Pseudomonas sp. RA_5y_Pfl1_P24. Classification (NCBI taxonomy): domain Bacteria; kingdom Pseudomonadati; phylum Pseudomonadota; class Gammaproteobacteria; order Pseudomonadales; family Pseudomonadaceae; genus Pseudomonas; species Pseudomonas sp. RA_5y_Pfl1_P24. Next base: position 220,279 of record NZ_CAXAOJ010000002.1, read on the forward strand.
GGGTGTCACATGTGAGCCCGCGCTGGGCGCGACAGTTCAGCCCATTAATAAAACGTCCGCGCAGCCTTCAACGTCAACAGACCATCGCATTGCGAATTGTGTCCGGAATACGCCGAGCAATCCCCGCCGCTCAGGCTGGAGTCGCTGTAGATCAGGTTCAGGTCAACGCCCATCCAGTCCCGCGAGAACTGCACCGACCAGTCACTGAAGGCGCGGATGGAGCCGCCGTCCACCGAGACTGGAGTGCCCAACTGATGAGTGGTGTATTTCATGCTGACCCCAATGCCGAAAGGCTGGGTGCCGCCGAGGTCGGCAAATAGGGTGCTGTCTTGGCGGTCCGGATCGTTGCTGAAGGAGGCGCCAAAGCGATTGCCCAGCAGGTTCAGGCCGCCGTAGAACTCCTGGCTGTCGAGGGGGCTGAGCTTGGGGTAGCTGTAATGGATCAAGCCCACTTCGTAGCCTAAGGTCTGGTCGAAGGGGTGTTTGAAACCCATGTAGGAATCGACTTCGAGGGTGCTGGCTGAGGACAAGCCCATATTTGGGGAAAACTGGCCGAAGTACAGGCCGCTGTCGTGGCTCAGGTCCAACCCGCCATGGAACGAGTCGCTGCCAGGCGACGTCGGCTTGACCAAGCCCTGCGCCATGCTGCGGCTGGGAGTGGTGCCCAATTTCAAATCGAAATCGCCAAATTCGCGCTGAAAGATTTGCGCTTCGGCGAAGGGGCTGGCCAGCAGGGCTGCGACCAGGAAAATACAGGATTTGAGCATGCTTCACACCATGAAAAGCGAGGAGCAGTGACGAAGGACATCGGGCAGATGCCCGCGCTAGACGCGTGCAAGCATACCGGCGAATGCCGGCAGGTGAGGCCCGTTCGTCGATTCATGCAAATATGTGGATGATTGGAGAGGGTATTTCGAACTCTAGTCCTAGCGCCTTGAGGGCAAGACGCTTAGGGACCAGGCGTGTTGCACAGTATTACTTTTTACCCAAGCTGATCTGCTTGGATGGGCCGAAAGTCTGGCCGCTCACGCCTTTGGCAATTTGCTGGATTTCGCCGCCGGACTTAAGGAACGCAGCGATCTGGCTGTTGATCGATTCGCTGGTTTCAACGGCTGGAGCTGGCTTTGCTTTGCTGTTGGATGCTTTTACACGCATGGCGGCCACTAACCTGTAGAAAATTAACTTGGCCAGGCATCGTACAGGAAATACTTGACAATTGCTTGGTAAATATCCCCCGGGAATAAGTGCTGCGGCCGGAAATGGTAAAGTTTCATTGTTGAAATAACCCCCCTAACTTATTGTTTTAATTCGAAACCATGGGGCGGACGACGGTTGGCGGCCTGGAAAAACCAGCCGGTTGATCGGACGAGCGGGCTGTGCGTTGGGTGGTGCTATTGCAAGGCCACGTCAGCCCGCGTTTTTTCAGGCGCCCGCGCGTGGCGGGTCCAACTCGGGTAGAATGCCGCTCACGCAATGAGGGTATTTGGACATGGCTTTAGTCGGGCGCTACAACAGCTTGCAAGTGGTAAAACACACTAACTTCGGTTTGTACCTGGATGGTGCGCAAGACGGTGAAATCCTCTTGCCTAATCGGTATATCCCTAAAGATATTCCCAGCGAAGATGAAGACTGGCTTAACGTTTTCATCTATCTGGACAGCGATGACAAACTCATCGCCACCACTGAAAAACCAAAAGTTCAAGTGGGCGAATTCGCCAGTTTGAAAGTGGTGGAAGTCAACAGTATTGGCGTGTTCCTTGACTGGGGCTTGCCCAAGGATCTGTTGCTGCCGTACTCGGAAGAAAAACGCCAGATGACCGCAGGTGAATACTGCGTGGTGCATGTTTATCTCGACAAACACACCAAGCGCATCACCGCCACTGCACGCCTGGATCGTTACCTGGACAAAACGCCGGCGAACTACCAGGTGGGCCAGGAAGTCGACCTGCTGGTGGCTGAGGCCACTGATATGGGCTTCAAGGCGATCATCAACAACAAGCATTGGGGCCTGATCCACAAGAACGAAGTTTTCAAGTTCCTGCGCCCGGGCAAGGAAGAAAAGGGCTTTATCAAAGAGATCCGCGCTGACGGCAATATCAGCCTGAGCCTGCAACCGGTCGGCCAGGAAGCAGCCTCAAGCCTGAACGCGAAGATCCTCGCCAAGTTGCGTGAAAACAACGGCACCTTGCCGGTCAGCGACAAAAGCGACCCGACAGTCATCAGTAACGTGTTCGGCGTGAGCAAGGGCAACTTCAAGAAAGCCATTGGTGCGCTGTATAAGCAGGGCCAGATCGTGATTCACGCGGATCGCATTGAACTAAGCTGATCGCACTTTGCTCTTCTGTAGGCGCCGTCCGGTGCCTACAGAGGTTTCATCAATGACCAAGAAAACGCTCTTCGCCTACCTCGGCACTCTGCTCGCGTTCCTGATCCTGGACGGCCTCTGGCTTGGCGTCCTCATGGGACCCACCTACAAATCCCTGCTGGGTCCACTGATGCTGGATCAGCCCCGCCTGTTGCCCGCGACATTCTTCTATCTCCTTTATGTACTGGGTTGCGTAGTGTTCGTGGTGTTGCCCAGCACCCGTTGGCAACGCGCCGCCCGCCTTGGAGCCTTGCTTGGCTTGGTTGCCTACGGCACCTATGACCTGAGCAACTGGGCCACGCTGCAAGGTTGGTCCGCGCAGTTGGCAATCATGGACATGGCCTGGGGCACCTTTCTGACTGCGGCGTGCTGTACGGTGGGCTACTGGTGTGCACATCGAGTGCACCGTTGATTGTGTACAGGATTGATGTGCACCGTAGCTGAGCGTCGTCCCTGCTTCTAGACCTGTGTCAATCGCTTTGGAACACCGTATCAAAGGGACTGCGCTCAATTGGCACGCATTCTGCTGACTGTCTCGTATACAAGCCATGCCGCCTCCCGTATGCACCCCGTGACGGAAGCGCAGGCCGGTATTTCGAGGAGCCCAGCGATGACCGAACAGTTGCCCAAAGGCTACAGCCCGCGCCTGTACAACCAGGACTTGGGCCCACTGCCGCAAAAGTGGACCTGGTACAACATCTTCGCCTTCTGGATGAGCGACGTGCACAGCGTTGGCGGTTATGTGTTCGCCGCCAGCCTATTCGCCCTGGGGCTGGCCAGTTGGCAGGTGTTGATCGCCTTGCTCGCCGGTATTTGCATTGTGCAGTTGATCGCCAACCTGGTGGCTAAGCCGAGCCAGCAGGCCGCTGTGCCTTATCCCGTGATTTGTCGGCTGGCGTTCGGCGTGTTTGGTGCGAATATCCCTGCTGTGATTCGTGGCTTTATCGCTGTGGCCTGGTACGGGATCCAGACGTATTTGGCATCAAGTGCGTTGATCATTGTGGTGCTGCGCTTCTTCCCACAGATGGCGGTGTATGCCGAACCGCATTTTGCAGGCCTGTCCTACCTTGGCTGGTTTGGTTTCCTGAGTCTGTGGCTGCTCCAGGCGGCCGTGTTCTGGGCTGGTATGGAGTCTATTCGCCGCTTTATCGATTGGGCGGGGCCGGTGGTGTATGCGGTGATGTTTGCCCTGGCCGGCTGGATCGTATGGAAGGCGGGTTGGTCGAATATCAGCTTCACCCTGTCAGAGAAATCCCTGTCGGGTTGGCAGGCGTTTGGCCAGGTGATCGTGGCCACCGCGCTGGTGGTGTCGTACTTCTCCGGGCCAACCCTGAATTTCGGTGACTTCAGCCGCTACTGCCGCAGCATGCAGGACGTACGACGCGGCAACTTCTGGGGGCTGCCGGTGAATTTCCTGGCGTTTTCCCTGGTCACCGTGGTGATCGTCTCGGGCACCTTGCCGGTGTTCGGCGAAATGCTGCATGACCCGATTGCCACGGTTTCGCGCATCGATAACAGCATGGCGGTGTTGCTCGGTGCCTTTGCGTTTGTCACCGCGACCATCGGCATCAATATTGTCGCCAACTTCGTTTCCCCGGCGTTTGACTTCGCCAACGTCGCGCCGAGCAAAATCAGTTGGCGTGCGGGAGGGATGATCGCCGCGGTGGCGTCGATCTTTATCACGCCGTGGAACCTATTCAATAACCCGCTGATGATCCACTACACCCTGGATATCCTTGCGGCTTTTATCGGGCCGCTGTTCGGGATTCTGCTGGTAGATTTCTACCTGATCAAAAAACAGAAGATCGACGTGGATGCACTGTTTGATGACAGCCCCAGCGGGCGCTACTACTTCGACGGTGGCGTGAACTGGACGGCGGTCAAGGCGCTGGTGCCGGCGACGCTGGTGGGTGTCGCGATCACCTTTACTCCGGCGTTGCAGGTTATGGCCAACTTCGCTTGGTTTACCGGCTGCTTCCTGGGTGGGCTGTTTTTCCTAGTGTTGGCTCGGCGTGAGCAGATTCGTGTGCCTGCTCCGCTGGTCGTTGGCTGAGCAGCACCAAGCCCGCTATTAAAAGGCCCGCGCCGGCAATCACCAGCGCGGGTTGCAACCCGCCGCTGAGGTGGCTGCTGACCGACGCCAGCAAAGGGCCGCTCAGTTGGCCGATGGCAAAGCTGGCGGTCAGCAGCCCGGTACTGCGCTGGTAGCCGTGGGGCGCGACGTCCCGCAGGCGAGCCATCACCAACTGCATGCAGGCCAGGAACGGCCCGCCACACAGCAGCACGCCCAGCGCCAAACCCCAGCCATTGCCGAACAAACAGGCGAACACGCCGCCCGCTTGCAGCCACAGCGTGGTCATCAGCCAACGGCGCGTGGTGTTCGGGTCCTTGCGGCGCAGGCTCGCCACTCCCACGCCAATTGCTGCGGCCAGGCCAAAGCACGGCCAGAACAGATCGGCCTGCCAGGCGCCTTTGAACTGCGCGCTGGCCATCTGCGACAGGAAGGTTGCCGGAATGATGTAGCCAAGGCCGAACAGCACGTAGATCCAGCACAAATGCGCGATGCTGCCGTTGCTGCCTACCTCGGTGTGGCTGGTAACCGCTGCGCCATCGGCATAAGGCCTGGGCAGGAAAGGCAGGATTGCCAACAACATCACCAGCGCCACCACGCCATACACCAGCCACAACGTTGCCGAGTTTTGCTCCAGCAGGTTGGAGCCCAGGGCCAGTAAACCGGTTAACAGTATCCCCAACCCTGGCCCGGCGAATACCAAGGCGCCCAGGCGTGGACGCCCGGCTGCAATCGCCAATGGTTGGCTGAGGCTGGTGATCATCACCAGTGCCCAGGCACTCGCGACACCGGCACCAAAACGCAGCAATAAGTGCGGCCAGAACCCATGAGCCCAATGCGACGCCAGCGTCAGTAACACACACAACCATAAGCCGCCATACAAGCGCCCGCGTACGTGGTGGTGGGTGCGCGCAAAGATCGAATCCACAGCGCCGACGAAGTAGCCCAGGTAGTTGGCGGCAGCGATCAGGCCGGCGCCGGTCAGGTCGATCTGCCCCTCACTGAGCAGGTGCGGCATTTGTGGGGTGAGGGCGAAGCGGCCAATGCCCATCGCCATCATCAGGGCGACAAAGCTGGCAAGTAAGCGAATCAAGGGAGACATGGTCAAATTTCCTGCGGGTAAGCGAATACCCTCAGGCTAAAGCCGATTGACTTTCTGTAAAATTGAATAATAGTGAGCAACTTGTTCAGTTTTGGAGAAAGGTATGGAGTTCAGTCAATTGCGCATTTTCCAGGCCGTGGCCGAAGAGGGCTCCATCACCCGCGCCGCCGAGCGTCTGCATCGGGTGCCGTCTAACCTGTCGACCCGGCTCAAGCAGATGGAGGAACAGCTCGGCGTCGAGCTGTTCGTGCGTGAACGACAACGCTTGCAGCTTTCTCCGGCAGGCAAGGTGTTGCTCGACTACAGCACCCGTCTGCTGGCGTTGCACGACGAAGCCCATGGCGCCGTGCAAGGCGGGCAACCGGCTGGGGATTTTGTGTTGGGCAGCATGTACAGCACGGCAGCGGTTCACTTGCCCAATCTGCTGGCGCGCTATCACAAGGCTTATCCGATGGTGAACCTGCAAGTGCAATCGGCGCCCAGCGGTGAGTTGCTCGAAGGCTTGATCACCGGTCGGCTGGATGCTGCATTCGTGGACGGTCCCATCACCATCGCGTCCCTGGACGGCGTCGCCCTGTGCGAGGAAAGATTGGTGCTGATATGCGAGGCCGATCACCCGCCGGTGCGCGGGCCGCAGGATGTGGCCGGGCGTTCAGTGTTCACCTTCCGCCGCAGTTGCGCTTATCGCACTCGCCTGGAAACCTGGTTTTCCCACGAGCGTGTGGCCATGGGGCGGGCAATCGAGATTGAATCCTATCAAGGCATGCTCGCCTGCGTGATTGCCGGCTCCGGGGTGGCGTTGATGTCCGAGTCCATGCTCGAGAGCCTGCCAGGCAAGGAAAATGTGTCCGTTCATCCGCTGATAGGGCCTTTTGCCACTGCGACCACCTGGCTGATGTGGCGAAAGGGTATGCTCGGCGCTAACCTCAATGCATGGATCGACGTTCAGCAAGAGGGCAGGGTAGAGGTCCTGCGAGACGCACGTGCAATTGCTTGAACGATCCGTCAGGATTTGAATCAATTCAGTAATAGTTCGTTGTGGTTTCGTTCATGCATTATGTAGGACTTAGGGCTACTATCAATGTAGGAAAAGGCGACAGAACTTGCGCCTACCAGCATTACCCTCAAGGGGGGCAACCATGAAAGAGAAAATTCAAAACTGGCTCCATGATCTGGGTGTTGCACTGGGCTTGATCGAGCCTCCGCTACAACCGGTGCCGATTCGCACAGATGATGAGCAGCGCCGCCCGCGTCGCAGGTAAATCCTGAAGCGCTCATGCGATCGATTCGTTGATCGTGCGGGCGCTGTGCAATGGGGTGTTATTCAGGGCGTGCTCGGTTCCCTGTCATTCGGGCGCAGCCGCAGTTTGTTCCCTACCGCTTTACTGGATTATCTGACGAGACCAGAGTTGTCGTCGGACCCTTCTTCTTATCCTTTCATCCGTGCCTTTTTCCGGTTCGTCCTTCTCTATTTTTGTCTTCACAAGGACGCAAGGGTAGTGGGATGTCGAGCATTGATGGCGAAGGAATGGTGATTTCCGACAGGGTTGAGCGTCGTCGGTTTCTATCGATTGAGCAGGGAGATTTGCGTAGCGTGCGTGCCTTGGTGATTCACCAGACGGATGCCCCAAATTGAACAACGCATGGATTGGTATGGGCCTCTTTAGTTCAGGAAATCATCCAGCAAACTCACACTTGAGCGTTGAGGGATAAAAAACGGGTGCGACCTCCGACGTCGCACCCGCTGACGAAACCGCTCTACATTCTGTTATGCATCACACAGCCCGAGCCACCACCGCCTCCGGCTTACGCGACAACAAACTCACCAGTACAAAACTCACCAGCCCGACCGCCAGGCTGTAGTAAATCGGCGTGTTCGCATCCAGCCCGTCCTTGAACATAAATACCAGCGCCGTCACAAACCCCAAGGTCATTGAGCTAATCGCCCCCGACGTCGTCGCGCGCTTCCAGAAGATCGCCCCCATCAACGGAATCAACATACCGCCCACCAGCAGGTTGTAGGCCAGGGTCAGTGCGCTGATCACATCGTTCACTACCAGTGCGATACCCAGCACGGCAATACCGGTCAGCATCGTGAACAAACGGTTGATCGCCAGGCTCGACTGTTTACCGCCACGCAGGCGCGGCAGCAGGTCTTCGGTGAGGACGGTGGAGGCGGCCAACAAACCGGCGCTGGCCGTGGACATCATCGCCGCGAGAGCCGCGGCAATCACCAGGCCGCGAATCCCGTCGGGCAGCGACACTTTCACGATCGCGGCAAAGGCGTTGTTGACGTTATCCAGGTCCGGAATCAGCACCTGCGCCGCCATGCCGATCAGTGCACAGGCCAGGCCGTAGAGGATGCAGTAGAAGCCGGCGAAGGTACCTGCGTATTGGGCGACTTTTTCGTCACGGGCGGTGAACACCCGTTGCCAAATGTCCTGGCCGATCAGGATGCCGAAGAAGTAGATCATGAAGTAGGTGATGATCGTGTCCCAGCCGATGGCGGTGAAGCTGAAGCTCGACGCCGGCAGCTTGGCCACCAGCTCGTCCCAGCCGCCAACGCGATACAGGCAGATTGGAAGCAGGATAAACATCAGGCCAACGGTCTTAATCACGAACTGCACAATATCGGTCAGCGTCAGCGACCACATGCCACCGATGGTCGAATACACCACCACCACGCCACCACCGAGCAGCACCGAAATCCAGAACGGCAGGCCGAACAGCACTTGCAACACCGTAGCGATGGCCAGGATCGAGGTCACGCCGATCATCAGCGCATACGCCAGCATGATCACCGCACTGGCCTGACGCGCCATGGGGTTGTAGCGCTTTTCCAGGACCTGGGTGACGGTGAAGATCTTCAGCTTGAGCAGCGGCTTGGCGAGGAACAGGTTCAGCGCAACGATGCCCATACCCAGCGCGGCACACAGCCAGAAGCCGGAGATGCCATGCACATAACCCAGGCGCACGGTGCCGACTGTCGATGCGCCGCCCAGTACCGTGGCCGCCATGGTGCCCATGTACAGTGACGGGCCCAGGTTGCGCCCGGCCACCAGGTAGTCTTCATGGGTCTTGGCGCGACGCATGCCGTAATAGCCGAGCACGAGCATGCCTGCGGCGTAGATGAGTACGACGAATAAATCCAAAGCCATGGCGGCGAGTCTCCAATTATCTTTTTTTTGAGGATCAGGCGGCGGGTTGCAGTGCCGGTTTAACGCCCGCATCCATGCGCTTAGTGCGGGGATCGGTTGGGCCGTAGACAGCCGCGGGTTCCGGAAACACACGCAGCAAGGTCAGGTACACCACCGACGCCAGCCCCAGCGTGACCGGCAGGCTGATATCAATGCCATCGGCCAGGTTGCCCAGCGGCCCGACAAACTGCCCCGGCAGGTTGACAAAGCACAGGCCCACCAGCGCACTCGGAATCCACGCCCCCAGCCCGCGCCAGTTCCACCCATGGCTGAACCAGTAGCGTCCGCCGGTTTCACCACGGGTGAACACCTGCAGGTCATCCGGGCAGTAGAAGCCGCGACGCACAATCAGCCCGATGATCATCATCACCATCCACGGGGTGGTGCAGGTGATGATCAGCACGGCGAAGGTCGACACGCTCTGCACCAGGTTGGCGGCGAAGCGTCCGATAAAGATGAAGGCAATCGACATCACCCCAATCAGCAGCGTGGCCTTGACCCGCGACAACAGGCGCGGGAACACGCTGGACATGTCCAACCCGGTGCCATACAGCGATGTGGTGCCGGTGGACATGCCGCCGATCACCGCGATCAAACACACCGGCAGGAAGAACCAGGTGGGCGCCACCGCCAGCAAACCGCCGACATAGTTATTCGCCGCGATGTAGTCCGGCGCCTTGATCGCCACGATGGTCGCGGTGGCCAGGCCGAACAGGAACGGGATCAAGGTGGCAATCTGCGCCAGGACCACCGCTAGCATGATGCGCATTTTCGACGTCTCACGCGGGATGTAGCGCGACCAGTCACCGAGGAATGCGCCGAAGGAAATAGGGTTGCTCATGGCTACCAGCGCGGCGCCGATAAAGGCCGCCCAGAAACCGGTCTGCCCCATCGCTAAGGTGCCGGCAAAATGGCGGTCGAAAGCCGGGGCAAAGGCGAAGATCCCCAGCAGAAACAGCAGGCTCGCCGCCCACACCGCAATGCGGTTGACCCACAACATGAAGCGAAAGCCGTAGATGCACACCGTCAGTACGAGAATGGCGAACACCCCGTAGGCCATGCCCAGGCTCAGGTCGGTTTCCGGCAGGCCGATCAGACGTTTCGCACCCCCCACCAGCGCATCGCCCGAACTCCACACCGACAGTGAGAAGAAGGCGATCGCGGTCAACAGCGAGAGAAACGAGCCGACAATCCGCCCGTGCACGCCGAAGTGCGCACCGGAAGACACCGCATTGTTGGTGCCATTGATCGGCCCGAACAGGCCCATGGGCGCCAGGATCAGCGCACCCACCAGTACGCCCAGCACAATCGCCCAGACGCCGGCCTGGAATGACAAGCCAAACAGCACGGGAAAGGAACCCAGCACAGCGGTGGCAAAGGTATTGGCTCCGCCGAAGATCAGCCGGAACAGATCCTTGGGTGTGGCGGTGCGTTCGTGGTCTGGGATCTGCTCGACCCCGTTGGTTTCTATCTTGCGAATACGTTTATCGTTGTTTTTATTATTCATGATCAGCTCCGATCATATTGGCTAAGGGGGCGGCAGCCCTTCCGGCATAGCGGACAAATGTTCGTGACAGGCCAGCCACAGGCCTTGTTTTTGTTGTGTGCCAGACCCTTGCCGTCTAAAGACAATGGTCTCGCGCTCCTGGCTAAAGAATTGCTCCCCTTGCATGCGCAACTCGGTGGTCACGTCATGCATGAAAATCGCCACGTCACCCTGCAGGCTGACAAAGGCGTTGCTCGAGGTGCATGACAGCACCTCGAACCCCTCGTCCCGGCGCCAACTGTCCCACAGCGCCTGGTAGGCTTCGCGACTGAGCAGTGGTTGGGGGAGGGTGTAGAACACAAAGCTGGCATCGGCCGTGAACGCGCCGAAGTACGCGGCGCGGTCATTACGAGCGAAGGCCGCCACCAGGTCGTCGGCGGCCTGCAGCACCTCGTGCGTGCTCATCAGCGGTGCGCCACGCCTGGCAGTACGCAGAGCATTTCGTACAGCAGGTTGGCGCCCAGCAGTGAGGTGTTACCGGTGGTGTCGTAGGGCGGCGAAACTTCTACCAGGTCGCAACCAATCAGGTCGAGGCCCTGGCAGCCACGGATGATTTCGATGGCCTGGATGGTGGTCAGCCCGCCGATTTCCGGGGTGCCGGTGCCTGGCGCCCAGGCCGGGTCGATACCGTCGATGTCGAAGCTCAGGTACACCGGGCCGCCGCCGACTTTTTCACGCACTTCGGCCATCAATGGCGCGAGGGAGTGGTGCCAGCATTCTTCGGCCTGGACCACGCGGAAACCTTGTTTGCGGCTCCAGTTGAAATCTTCGGCGGTGTAGCCCTGAGCGCGCAGGCCGATCTGTACCACGCGGTCGCAATCGAGCAGGCCTTCTTCGACGGCGCGGCGGAAGGTGGTGCCGTGGGCGATTTTCTCGCCGAACATATGGTCGTTGACGTCGGCGTGGGCATCGATGTGCACCAGCCCGACCTTGCCGTGTTTTTTATGGATCGCCCGCAGGATCGGTAGGGTGATGGTGTGGTCGCCACCCAGCGTCATCGGTATCACGCCGTGCTCGAGGATCTCGTCGTAGGCTTCTTCGATGATGCGCACGGCGTCGAGCAGGTTGAAGGTGTTGATCGCCACGTCGCCGATGTCGGCAACCGACAGCGAATCAAACGGCGCGGCGCCGGTGGCCATATTGTACGGGCGGATCATCACCGATTCGGCGCGGATTTCACGCGGCCCGAAACGGGTGCCGGCACGCAGCGAGGTGCCGATGTCCAGCGGCACGCCGACAAAAGCGGCGTCCAGGCCCTTGGCCGATTGCAGGTGGGGAAGGCGCATCATGGTGGCGATGCCTGCAAAGCGCGGCATTTCGTTGCCGCCCAGTGGTTGGTGAAAAATCTTGTCCACGGGGGTGCCTCATCGTTGTTTTGTTTATTAGGGGCCGATTCTGCGAAATCCCTGGAAACGAAAGAATCGCCAGGGGCAAATACTTAGTTCAGATTTTTCTAAACTAATGGCTGAGGTAAACTCGGTTCAAATGTGGCCTTGCTCGCGAATGCGGTGTGTCATTCAACGATCGTTTGACTGATCCACCGCATTCGCGAGCAAGCCCGCTCCCAGAGGATTTTGTGTGTGCCTTCGGAGACCCCATGGCCAGTGCTATGCCCGACCTGAAACTCTTGCGCATCTTCGTCAGCGTCGTGCGGCACCAGGGGTTCGCCAATGCCCAGCACGCACTCAACCTGTCGACGTCGGCCATCAGCACTTATATGAGCCAATTGGAATCGGCGCTGGGGCTGGTGTTGTGCCATCGCGGCCGGGGCGGCTTCAGCCTGACCAGCAAGGGCGAGTTGTTCCATCAGGAAACCCTTCGCCTGCTCGGTGAGTTGGAAGGGTTCGAGCAATACGCGGCGGCGTTGAAGGGCGAACTGCGCGGTACCCTCAAGCTCGGCGTGCTCGACTCCACCGTCAGCGACAAAGCCCTGCCGTTCGCCGAAGTCATCGGCGCCTACAGCCAGGAACACCCGGCGGTGCACCTGCACTTGTCGGTGATGAGCCCTTACGAACTGCAATTGGGCGTGCAGGACAATCGCCTGGACCTGGCCATCGGCGCTTTCTCCAACCGCATGAGCGGGCTGATCTACATGCCGCTGTATCGCGAGCAGCATTGGTTGTATTGCAGCACCCGACATCCTCTATTCAATGAACGGCGTATCCCCGAGCAAGTCATCACCCAACAACGCATGGTCGGTCGTGGCTACTGGAGCCAGGCCGAACTGGCGCGCCACGGTTTCAAGCACAGCGCCGCGACCGTGGAAAGTATGGAAGCGCAGTTGATCCTGGTGCTGTCCGGCGCCTATATCGGCTACCTGCCCGAGCACTACGCCCAGGCCTGGGCCGACAAGGGCGACCTGCGCGTGCTGCTGCCGGCGACCTTCGGCTACCAGGCGCCGTTCTCGATGATCATGCGCCGCGGCCGCAGCCGTGAACCACTGATCCAGACCTTCCGCGACTTGCTCAAAGCCCAGCTCAACCAGGCCTGAAACCACTATGTCCAGACCCCGATGCTCCCGCTGTTTGCGGCCGACCACCCACTGCCTGTGCGCGCTGATCCCCAGCCTCGACAGCCGCACGCGCGTATTGCTGTTGCAGCACCCGAGTGAGGTCAACCATGCGCTGAATACTGCGCGTTTGGCGGCGTTGGGGTTGAACAATGCGCAATTGGTGGTGGGGGAGGTGTTTGATGACTTGCCTACCTTGCTGAATCCGCACGGCTACCAAGCGCGACTATTGTTTCCTGCAGAGGACGCGCAGCCGCTGCAAGCCTATGCTCCCGGTGATCAGCCCGTGTTGTTGGTCGTTCCCGACGGCACCTGGCGCAAGGCGCGCAAACTGCTGCACCTCAATCCATTGTTGGCGGCGTTGCCCCGTGTAACGTTGACCGAGGGCGGCGCTTCCCGGTATCGGCTGCGCAAGGCGCCCGGGCCGGGTGCCTTGTCCACAGTGGAAGCCATTGTGCAGGCATTGCAAGTGCTGGAAGCACCCGCCTCATTCGAACCATTGCTCAAGCCCTTCGAAGCCTTGATCGAAGGCCAGATTGCGGCGATGGGGGAGGAGGTTTTTCAGCGAAACCACGGCGATGGACGACTGGGTTAGCAGGCTGACCGCGTCGCGGCCATCGCAGGCAAGCCAGCGGCCACAGGAGAATGTACTCCAAGCGTGGGAGCCGGCTCCCAGGCAACACATTCTCTGCTTATGCCTTTAAGCCATAAGCACCGCACTTTGCGTGATATGGCCTGCCGGCCTTTCCCGGTATGATGTCCGCCCCGGCAGTCTGGATTGCGAATACGCCATGACCTTGCAGTACCCTACAATCGCCGATTGCGTCGGCAACACGCCCCTGGTCCGCTTGCAACGCATGGCGGGCGAAACCAGCAATACCTTGTTGCTCAAGCTCGAAGGCAACAACCCGGCCGGCTCCGTCAAGGACCGTCCGGCGTTGTCGATGATCACCCGCGCCGAGTTGCGCGGGCAGATCAAGCCGGGCGACACCCTGATCGAAGCCACCTCGGGTAACACCGGGATCGCCCTGGCCATGGCCGCCGCGATCAAGGGTTACAAGATGGTGCTGATCATGCCCGACAACAGCAGCGCCGAGCGCAAGGCCGCGATGACCGCCTATGGCGCCGAGTTGTTGCTGGTGACCCAGGAAGCAGGCATGGAAGGCGCGCGCGATCTCGCCGAACGCATGGCCGCCGAAGGCCGTGGCCAGGTGCTGGACCAGTTCGCCAACGGCGACAACCCCGAGGCGCACTACACCACCACCGGCCCGGAAATCTGGCGCCAGACCGGGGGCACCATCACCCATTTCGTCAGTTCGATGGGGACCACCGGCACCATCATGGGCAATTCGCGCTACCTCAAGGAGCAGAACCCCGAGATCCAGATTATCGGCCTGCAACCGATGGAAGGTTCTGCCATCCCGGGCATCCGCCGTTGGCCCGAAGAGTATCTGCCGAAAATCTACAACGCGACCCGCGTGGACCGCATCATCGACATGGCCCAGCGTGAAGCCGAAGACACCACCCGCCGCCTGGCCCGTGAAGAAGGCATCTTCTGCGGCGTGTCCTCCGGTGGCTCGGTGGCCGGTATGTTGCGATTGTCCAAAGAAGTGGAAAACGCGGTGATCGTCGCGATTATCTGTGACCGAGGCGACCGTTACCTGTCGACCGGCCTCTTCGACGAACCTAACTGATGGCCAAGCACGAGAGGGGGCTGCGCTTCCAACCGACGGGCGGCAGCCGAGCCCCGCAGATCCCCGTAGGAAAGAAACAACGCCTGACCATCGAGCGCCTGGCCAATGACGGGCGCGGCATCGTGTTCTTTGAGGGCCGCACCTGGTTTGTGAATGGTGCGCTGGCCGGCGAAGAAGTCGAAGCACGGGTACTGGGCGCCCACGGCAAGATCGTCGAAGCGCGCACCGAACGTGTGTTCACCGCCAGCGAACTGCGTCGCCCGGCACCGTGCGCGCACGTTGGCCGCTGCGGCGGTTGCAGCGTGCAGCACTTGCCCCACGCCGAACAACTTGCCCTGAAACAGCGCATGCTCGCCGAGCAACTGTCCCGTGTGGCGGGTGTCGAACCGCAAGAGTGGGCTGCACCTTTGAGTGGCCCGGAATTCGGTTACCGTCGCCGCGCCCGTGTGGCCGTGCGTTGGGATGCCAAGGCCAAACATCTGGAAGTCGGTTTCCGCGCCGTGGCCAGCCAAGACATCGTTGCCATCGATGATTGCCCGGTGCTGGTACAGGCCTTGCAACCGATCATGCAGCGCTTGCCGAACCTGTTGCGCCGGCTGAGCAAACCTCAGGCCCTGGGGCATGTGGAGCTGTTCAGCGGTACGTCCATCGCGGTATTGCTGCGGCATATGGCACCGTTGTCGGACGCGGACCTGCTGATCCTCGAAGAATTCTGCCATTTCCATGAAGCGCAATTATGGCTGCATGGCGAGGGTCAGCCGGAACCGGTCGAACCCGACTCGGTGTTGGGGTTTCGATTGGAACAGTGGGACCTGGAGTTGGCCTACCGGCCAGGTGACTTCGTGCAGGTCAACGCCTCGGTCAACGCGGTGATGGTCGCCCAGGCCTTGGAATGGCTGGCGCCACAACCCGACGAGCGGGTGCTGGATCTGTTTTGCGGCCTGGGCAACTTTGCCCTGCCACTGGCGCGCCAGGTGCGTGAAGTGGTGGCGGTGGAAGGTGTGCAGGCCATGGTGGAGCGGGCTGCCGTCAATGCCGTCAGCAATGATTTGCATAATGCGCAGTTTTTTCAGGCCGATTTGTCCCAGCCTTTGACTGACGCAGACTGGTCCAAACAGGGCTTTTCTGCGGTACTCTTGGACCCACCGCGTGATGGTGCCCTGGAGGTTGTGCGCAAGCTTGCGACCCTCAAGGCCAAGCGTCTGGTGTATGTGTCCTGCAACCCAGCCACGCTGGCGCGGGACTCGGTTGAGTTGGTCAAGCAAGGCTACCGGCTAAAGCGTGCCGGGATCCTCGACATGTTTCCGCAAACCGCGCATGTCGAGGCCATGGCGTTATTTGAAGCGGGCTAGGATGCCCGTTTAATCCGACTGGCCTGCATTCTTCAGGGGCGTGAACTGCCAGGGAGCTTGCAGCAAAGGTCGGGATGATTTTTGGCGCCCCCAAGGTGCGTCGTAGGGAAGGTAAGCAAGATGGTACAGGTGAGAGCACACCAGCCGATCAACACCGACGGCAGTATCAATCTCGAGGCATGGCTGGATCATGCCATCAGTGTCGACCCGGCACTGGACCGTGAAGCCTTGAAAGCAGCCTGCGAGTTCGCTCGTGAGTCTGAGCAGCAAGACAATGCGGCCAAGAACCTGTGGGCCGAAGGCACGTCAAGCTTTCGCACCGGGTTGGAAATCGCCGAGATCCTCGCTGATCTCAAGCTGGACCAGGATTCGCTGATCGCCGCCGTGCTGTATCGCGGCGTGCGTGAAGGGCACATCCAGTTGGCGACCGTTGGCCAGCGTTTCGGCTCGGTAGTGGCCAAGCTGATCGACGGCGTGCTGCGCATGGCCGCGATCAGCGCCAGCCTCAGCCCACGACAGTCCTTGGTGCTGGGCACTCAGGGTCAGGTCGAAAACCTGCGAAAGATGTTGGTGGCCATGGTCGACGACGTACGCGTCGCGCTGATCAAGCTGGCCGAGCGTACCTGCGCGATCCGTGCGGTAAAAACTGCCGACGACGAGAAGCGCAACCGCGTCGCCCGCGAAGTCTTCGATATCTACGCGCCGCTGGCGCACCGCCTGGGTATCGGCCATATCAAGTGGGAGCTGGAGGACTTGTCCTTCCGCTACCTCGAACCCGATCAGTACAAACAGATTGCCACGTTGCTGCACGAGCGGCGGCTCGACCGTGAGCGTTTTATCGCCGACGTGATGAACCAGTTGCGCTCGGAGTTGCAGGCCACCGGTGTCGAAGCCGACATCAGCGGCCGCGCCAAACACATCTATTCCATCTGGCGCAAAATGCAGCGCAAAGGCCTGGCTTTCAGCCAGATCTACGATGTGCGAGCCGTACGTGTGCTCGTGCCGGAAATGCGCGACTGCTACACCGCGCTGGGTATCGTCCACACGCTGTGGCGGCACATCCCCAAGGAGTTTGACGATTACATCGCCAACCCCAAGGAAAACGGTTATCGCTCGCTGCACACCGCGGTGATCGGCCCCGAGGGCAAGGTGCTGGAGGTGCAGATCCGCACCCACGCCATGCACGAAGAGGCCGAATTGGGCGTTTGTGCGCACTGGCGCTACAAGGGCACCGACGTCAAGGCCGGGTCCAACCAGTACGAAGAGAAAATCTCCTGGCTGCGCCAAGTGCTGGAATGGCACGAAGAACTCGGTGACATCGGCGGCCTTGCCGATCAGTTGCGGGTGGATATCGAGCCGGACCGGGTCTACATCTTTACCCCCGACGGCCACGCCATCGACTTGCCGAAGGGCGCCACGCCGCTGGATTTCGCCTACCGCGTACACACCGAGATCGGCCACAACTGCCGGGGCGCCAAGATCAACGGGCGCATCGTGCCGCTCAACTACAGCCTGCAGACCGGTGAGCAGGTCGAGATCATCACCAGCAAGCACGGTACGCCGAGCCGCGACTGGCTTAACCCGAACCTGGGCTACATCACCACGTCGCGGGCGCGGGCGAAGATCGTCCATTGGTTCAAGTTGCAGGCGCGTGACCAAAACGTCGCCGCCGGTAAAACCTTGCTTGAACGCGAACTGGCACGCCTGGGCCTGCCGCAGGTGGACTTCGACAAGCTGGCCGAAAAAGCCAACATGAAGATTGCCGAAGACATGTTCGCCGCCCTCGGTGCTGGCGATTTGCGCCTGGCGCAACTGGTCAACCTGGCGCAGCAACTGGTCGAGCCGGAACGCGGCAGCGAGCAACTGGAACTGATCCCGCGCAAGGCCATCGGCTACAAGCCTGGCAAGCGTGGCGATATTCAGATCCAGGGCGTGGGCAACTTGATGACGCAAATCGCCGGTTGCTGCCAGCCATTGCCGGGGGATGCCATCGTCGGCTATATCACCCAGGGCCGTGGCGTTAGCATTCACCGCCAGGATTGCGCCTCGGTGCTGCAATTGGGCGGGCGTGAGCCGGAGCGGATCATCCAGGTCAGTTGGGGCCCGGTGCCGGTGCTGACCTACCCGGTGGATATCATCATTCGCGCCTACGACCGTTCCGGTTTGCTGCGTGACGTGTCGCAAGTGCTGCTCAATGAGCGGATCAACGTGCTGGCGGTCAACACCCGCTCGAACAAAGAGGACAACACCGCGTTGATGTCCCTGACCATCGAGATTCCGGGGCTGGACGCACTGGGGCGGTTGCTGGGGCGGATTTCCCAGTTGCCGAATATCATTGAAACCCGGCGTAATCGCGCACCATGAGTCACTGGATGACCGCGGTTTGAAAATGTGGGAGCGGGCTTGCTCTCACACTTGATCAGCGGCGTTCCTACTTGATTAGGCACAAATTGATGTATTCACTGGATGACCTGCTGCACCTGATGAACCGTCTACGCGACCCGCAATACGGCTGCCCGTGGGACATCAAGCAAACCTATGCCACTATCGTCCCGCATACGCTGGAAGAAGCCTACGAAGTCGCCGACGCCATCGAGCGCGACGATTTTGATCACCTGCAAGGCGAGTTGGGCGACCTATTGTTCCAGGTGGTGTATTACAGCCAGTTGGCGCGGGAGGAAGGGCGCTTCGAATTTGCCGGGGTGGTCGACAGCATCACGCGCAAGCTGATCCGTCGCCATCCCCACGTATTCCCCACCGGCGATCTGTATGCATCGCTGGATATCCCACAGCTGAGCGAAGAGCAGGTCAAGCAACGCTGGGAGCAGATCAAGGCCGAGGAGCGTGCGGAAAAATCCGACGCACCGGAGCAACTCTCCCTGCTGGACGATGTGCCCGTCGCTTTGCCAGCCCTGTCCCGTGCCGCCAAGTTGCAAAAACGCGCCAGCCAGGTTGGCTTCGATTGGCCTTCAGCCTTGCCGGTGGTGGATAACGTGCGCGAAGAGCTCGATGAAGTGCTCGAAGCCATGGCCGATAACGACTCGGTGGCTATTGCCGATGAGGTCGGCGACCTGCTGTTTGCGGCGGTAAACCTGGCCCGTCACCTCAAGGTCGACCCGGAAACCGCACTGCGTGGCGCCAATGCCAAGTTCGAACGACGTTTCCGATTTATCGAACAGGCATTGCGCGATACCCATCGTCCCATAGAAGATTGCACCCTCGAAGAGTTGGACGCCCTGTGGGGCGAAGCCAAACGTCAGGAAAAGAACATGTCCAGCTGCGGTTGAGCGGCTGCCTAAGTGAGTAAGCACCATGAGCATTTCCCTCCGCGATCAGTTGCTCAAAGCAGGTCTGGTCAACCAAAAGCAGGCCAAGCAGGTCGGCAAAGACAAACAGAAGCAGCAGCGCCTGGTCCACAAAGGCCAGATCGAGGCTGACGACACCCAGGCCCGCCTGGCAGCCGAGGCAAAGGCTGAGAAGATCAAGCGCGACCAGGAGCTGAACCGCCAGCAGCAGGAAAAAGCCGAGGCCAAGGCCCGCACGGCCCAGGTCAAGCAACTGATCGAAACCTCGCGCCTGCCCAAGCTGACCACCGAGGACTACTACAACTTCGTGGATGACAAGAAGGTCAAGCGCCTGTCGGTCAACACCTTGATGCGCAACAAGCTGAGCAACGGCTCCCTGGCGATCGTGCATCACGGCGGCAGCTATGAGGTGATCCCGCGCGAAGCAGCCCTGAAGATCCAGGAGCGTGCGCCGGAGCGTATCGTGCAGCTCAATATCCTCACCGAAAGCCAAGTGCCGGATGAGGATGATCCTTACGCCGCCTACCAGATCCCGGATGACCTGATGTGGTAAGGCGGTAAAAACTGCCATGTGGTGAGGGGCTTGCCCCTGCCAAGAAACACAAACCCCGCTCAAAAGGCGGGGTTTGTGTTTTAACCAGTAGCGTCAGCCGATCACCAATCCACTGCGTAACTCAGGCTGAAGGTACGACCTTGGGCATTTGGGTACGGTGCACGCGCGTTGGCCTGGGCGAACATGTTTTGGTAGTTGCGGTTAGTGAGGTTGTACACCGCACCTTCGAGGCGACCTACCGGCAACCTCACCGAACCCAACAGGTCAGCCAGCGTGTAGCCTTTGATGTCGCGGCCGTTGTTGTCTTTGAACGCGGCGTCATAGTCGGCCAGGCGCATACCTTGCAGGCGCAGGCTGTAGTCGCCACGGTCGTAGCCGACAAAGGCGGTGGTCTTGGCGGGAGAGATGCGTGTGGCAGGCAGGTCGATCCATTTACCGTTCTGCTGGGTCTCGCCTTTGGCGTAGGCGTAAGTGCCGCCTACTGACCATTGATCGGTGAAGTTGTACGTCAGGCTGGTTTCAATACCGCGCACACGTTCTTTCTGATTGATCAGGCGCAGTACACGATCATTGGCGTCATAGAACTGGGTGACATCCGAGGTGTTTTCATACGCTGTGACGTTGGCCAGCCACTTGTCCCAATTGCCACGCCAGCCCAGCTCGTAGCTGTCGACCTTCAGCGCTTGGGCATTCAGGTTTTGAATGTCGTACTTGCTGTTCACGTCACGCAGGAAACGCTGGATATCCGGCAGGGAAAAGCCCTGGCTGAAGTTGACGAATACATCCTGGTTTTCGCTCAGGTGATACACCGCGCCGAGGTTATAGAGGGTGTCATCGTATTTGAGCGTGCCACCGGGCAGTATCGCGCGATTGCCGGTCTGGACGATTTCGCCATAAGCGATGCTGTCGGAAACCTCGCTTTCGATCCACTCACGGCGTACGCCACCACGCAAGGTCCAGTCATCGATGTCGTAGGACAGCTGCCCAAAGATGGCTTTGGTGCTGGTCGCGATGTCGGGGCCGAGTTCGAACGTGGTGCCGGTCTTGGTGTAGGTCAGGCCGTTGACGCGGTATTGGTCGCCGCGCTGGCTTGAGGTTTCATGGTCGTAATCAGCGCCCCAGACGAGGTTGCCGGTGGCCGGGCCGATGTCCGGCATTTGCGTATCGATCGCCGCGCGCAGGCCGTAAACATCTTGCACGCTGTTGTTGTCGGATACCCCGGCGCGGCCACGCGACAGGTCCGGGAAGAACAACGCGTCGGCACGCCGCCAGTAACTTTCGACCTGCAAGCCCTGACCGTAGAAATCGTTGTCGGCGTAGTTAAGGTTGACCGCCTGGTTGTGGGTGAAGGGTTGGTCATCCAGGTCCAGGCCTTTGACCGCGACGGCGGTGTCGGTGATGCGTGGGTTCTTGGTGTAACGGGTGTCTTGCTCGTCCTTGTAGTCTTGCAGCGACAGGCTGATCTTCTTGTCGTCATCCAGCGCGTAGCCGAAGCGACCTTGCAGGTCATAGGTGTCGGTGTCCATGTTGCTGCCCTGGGACGTGTCCTGGGGAATGCGCTTTGCGTTGCCGTCGAACTGATCGTTGCGTTGTACGTAGTTACCCGAAACATACCAGTCCACCGGGCCCTGACGGCCCGTTGCGCTCTGGAATGTTTCGTAGGAGAAACCTTTGTGGCTGAGGTTGTTGCCGGCGGTCATGCCGATTTTGCTGCTGAAGGCCAGGTCTTCACCTTTGTTGCGCTTGGTGATGATGTTGATGATGCCGCCTGACGCACCTGCACCGTAGACACTGCTGGCGCCGGATATCACTTCAATGCGCTCGATGCTTTCCGGTGCCACGCTGTTGAGCTGGCGGAAGTTGTCGCGCGTGGCGTTCTGGGACACACCATCGATCAGGATCAGCGTATTACGGCCGCGAAGCGTCTGGCCGAAGTTGCTCATGCCACCGCTGGAGGGAGCAATGCCCGGCACCAATTGCCCGAGCATATCCGCAACCCGGCGTCCCGCACCCGTTTGCTGGCGGATCTGGTCTTCGCTGATGACCTGCACAGAGCCAGGGATCGCCGCAATACTGGTTTCATTGCGTGTGGCCGAAACCACTGTCGCCTGTAATTGCAGGTTGGTGGGCGCTGGTGGGGTTTCTTCAACTTGATCGGCCCAGGCTGGGCCGCTCATAGATCCGAGCAGGGGCAGCAGGGCTGCCAGTTGCAATTTGTTCATGACCTTGCCTTTCAGTTATTAGAAGTATTGACAGAAAAACCGGATGAATCGGGTGTTCGGGTGAGCGAACGGATTGCGCGAACACCCAGGGCGGCCAAGGCATAAGTGAGCGCGACCAGCCAAAAGCTGTGCGCCAAGCCCACCATCGCCATGCCGATGCCGCCCATCAAGGCGCCGCACAGCGCGCCGGCTTTGGCGGCGCTATTGCCCATGCCCAGAGCAAAACCCTGTTGGCTGGGCGCAACGGTATTGGCGATCAACGTGTAGGCGACGGGCAGCAACGCGCCTTGCCATACGCCCCACAGCAACCGGCTGGCGAGGAAGCCCAGCCATTCGTTGGCCATCGCCGTGAAGGCAAGCGTCAAGGCGCAGGACCACGTGACCCATTCGATAATGCGCAGCGTGTGTGCGGGTTGATGTCGGTCAAACAGCCGCCCCCAAAGCGGGGCGGACAGTGCCAGCGTGAGGGCGCTGGCGGCATAGCTGGCGCCGATCAACCATGCGGGTGCGTGTAAAACGTCGGCGACGTAGAGGGCGTAAAACGGCTGAGGCATCATCTTGGCAGCCTGAATCAATACGATGATCCCCAGCATTGCGCCGAGCCAGCCTTTGGGCAGTGCGGCGGGTGCGGACGTGCGCGTTGGCCGCGAGCGCGGCGCATCGCTGGGCAGGAACACGCTGATCACTGCACAGATCAGGCAGACGGCGGTGGCGCTGTAGCACAGCAGTGCGAAGCCCGAGATATCCATCAGCCAGCCGCCCAGCACCGGCCCAGCCAGTGACCCCACTGCGGTTGCCGATTGCAGTCGCGCAAGAATGTGCCCGCGCCCGCCATCACCACAGTAGGCCAGTGCGTAGGCTTGGGCCGCTGCGATAAAGCCGGCCAACGCGCCTTGCGCCACCCTGATCGCCACCAGCAGCCACGGATCGAAGGTGATAGCGGCCAACGCCTGGCACACCGCCAGCGCCAGCAGCGCCCGAATGATCATCGGCTTGTGGCCGGTACGGTCACCCAGGCGCCCCCACATTGGCGTCAGGATCATCGCCGCCATCATCGGCCCGGCATACACCAGCGAAGACAGCAGGCCGGTGTACTGGGCATTGGCCACGCCGAGCAGCTTTTGGATCTGCAAGGGCCAGAAGGGGCCGCTCATTTCCATGGCCCCCATCGACACCAGTTGAATCACCACCAGCAGCCGCAGCGCGGTGTGGTTAGCTGCCATTGGCGGCGGCACTCAGCGGGTTGGGCAGCCGCCCGACGATGTCGGCATGGCTTTCCAGCAGGCGCATGCGCATGAACGACTTGGCCGGCCAGTCCTGCTCCATCAGGGCTTCGCGCTCGGTTGCCCAGCGCTGTGGTTCGACCTGGCTGCGCAAGTCGTCGAAACACTGGCTGACTTGGGCCGACAGTTCATTCCAAAGTAACGCCTGGGGGATATCGAAGTGGCGGGCACTGAGCAATACCAGTTCGCCCAGGTGGCACATGAATACCGTGTGCAGCAGCTTGTCACGTACAAAGCCCGCGTCGTCATACAGCGTCATCCTGGGGTCGTGCAGTTCGATATCCAAACCGTGGGCGTGCAAGGTCTTGCGGTCGATTCGAATATCACCGAAGTCACGCAACAACAGGCGGTTCAATTGGCCGTCTGCGGCCATGACCATGAAGGCGTTCTGCTGGTGGGCCTCGAAGGCAACGCCATAGCGCAGGTACATGCCCAACAGTGCCGGTACGGCGATCGCGGCATAGTCGCGAAAGAACGCAAGCATGGCATCGGCGTCGTCCAGGCCTTTGCTCAGGCGTACCCATTGCCTCAGCAGCGGCTGGCCGTGCTGGTCGATGGCAAACAGGCTGCCCACCGGCACGGCCATTTCGCCCGGTTGGAGCAGGCTCTGCGGGTTGTC
Source organism: Pseudomonas sp. RA_5y_Pfl1_P24 (assembly GCF_963970945.1). NCBI lineage: Bacteria > Pseudomonadati > Pseudomonadota > Gammaproteobacteria > Pseudomonadales > Pseudomonadaceae > Pseudomonas > Pseudomonas sp. RA_5y_Pfl1_P24. Next base: position 244,097 of record NZ_CAXAOJ010000002.1, read on the forward strand.
GCGGTAGAGAACGGCGAGGTGACGGGAGTGCTCATCATTGGCCGGTTGGGGTTTGAAATGCACGCCGATCCGCTCGGGGACGATGCGCAGGATTCGCTGAATTGCGGGCTCGCGCTCAAGGATCGCCAGCAGCAACTGGCTGATTCGCGGGCCCATGCGCGCCGAGCGTGGCGAAACAGTTCGTTGCACACTGGTCAGCCGGAGTGAGACCGGGAGTTTGACCATCGGCGCGTCGCGGCTGCCTTCAGGCAGCACGGTCCTGAACGACATGGTCGGGTGGGCGGTAAACGCGACGATATCGGTCAGCACCAGCAGCTTGTCACCGATTTCGTTGGCGAACAGTTGCGGTAGCTCCTGGCGCGCCTGCCAAGGGTGAGCAGGCAGCGGCAGGTACTCAGCCGCCTCAAGCCCCTGCGCTGCAAGCGCTGCGGTCAACTGCCGGGCTGCCTGTGGAAAGTGCTGTTGCCACCACTGCCAGTAATCTACGGTATCGGCCAATACTTCGACATGCGCATATTGGCGGTGGAGCGCGCAAAGGAATACCGGGAAGCGCGCTTCGAACTCCGGTGAGAAATCAATCACTTGGTCGGTAGCCAAGCCCAACTTGGTCTTGTAGTTGGGGTGCCATGGGTGGCCCAGCGTGCCCCATTGTTCAAGCACGGACGTAGCGTTGGTCACACTCGCATCGTTCTTGAGGTGGCTGAGCAGATTGTGCTGATGGGCCGGGTCCATTGCTGCGTGCAGCTTGAGTGTCCACTGCGCGTGAAAGGCAAGGCATAGCGTGTCGTTGACAAAGCTGTCATCGATTTCGGTGTTAAGACGGCTCAAGACGTTCAGGTCGGCCGATGATTCGAGGCTGTTGTTAAGCAGCGTCAGTAATTGCGACGGGAATTGAATGATCTGCTCGGTCTGGTCATTACGTAACAGCGTGACCTGGCCACGCAGGTCCCAGCTGCCCATACGGCCGGGGCGCAGGTGATCGAAGCGCAGGCGGGTTTGGTCAGGCAGTGCCAGCCAGCAGTGGCCGCGTTCGTCATAGGTGCGAGTGTTGGGGTCCAGCAGGCCTTCACGAAACAGTGCCTGGATCAGACGTTGGAAACTGCGTTCGGCGGCGGGCGCCAGCGTGTTGATCAGTGCATCAAGGCTGATGTGATTGGCGAGGAATTGCGGCGTGGCCAGTGCTTCACCCCAGCGCTCAAGCAGTAATTTTTCCGGCGTGCTGTTGTGGTCATGCATCAAGTCGAATTCCTTATCCGCGGTCCTGGGTGAAAAGCGTGCGAATGGTATCGAGAACTATTAACAAATGTCTATTTTTTGTTACGCTTTTTTCGCAACCGTTTATTCAAGCGGTCGGAGGGCGTGACTTGCCGGCAAATACTGCGGTCAGGGATAGGCTGTGACATGGCCTGGAGGCGTCTTGAACAGGCCAGTTCAGGGGGGCTTGGAATGGCGTGCAGTACCCGGACTGTGACTGTGTAATCTGTGTCTGCTTTTGTACGATTGCACAGTCGTGTAGGGACATAGCGGCTTCTAAAACGCAAAAAAACCGCGCATTGGGCGGTTTTTTTGTGGAGGCGGCCCGGCTGCGTGGGGCCGGGCGTCTACGTGATATCAGCGTTTCAGGAGCTTTGTGCCTGGCGTTTCATCTCAAGAGTTTCGAGCTCGTTTTTATAATTGTGGGCTTCGTTCTCGTTGTGGAACATGCCGACCAGTTGGTCTTGTTGATGGACATCCCAGATGTGAATCCCATGACCCAGTGCTTCATGAGACATGTGTGCATCGTCGCGTTCAGTTACTTTTACAGTCATCTGCTTGCTCCAATCTCTGGTTGATCTGCGGCAAGTCGTCGCAGGCCTCTTTTATATGTTTTGTTAGCTTGCTAAGTAAACCGGTTTTGCCCGCAACAATTCAGTGCACAAAACGCAACATTGCTACAGGCCCCGTAAACCGTGACATTGCGTCGCAGGTGCCTGAGTTTTATGACAAAGGTTTCATGTTTGAGGGGGCGTTTCTCTTGTGTTGATCCTCCGCCACCTTCGCGAGCAAGCCAGCGATAGCGGTAGAACGTCCACCCCAAAACCTGCAGGCGAAAAAAAGCCCCGCATTCAGCGAGGCTACTTTTTCAGCTCATCAGCCTATCAGCTACCTTTGACAGCCTTACCGTCAACGGTACCGTCCTGCAGCATGATGTTGTATTCCTTGCCGTCGGTCTCAACCTGGCGCAGGGCAACCAGGATGCCGCCCTGGTCCTTGGCAAACCACATCTGGGTGATGCGCTTGCTCTGCGACGGGTCGCGCACACGCTCGACCTTGATCGCGTCGATGGCGCCTACCTTGGTCTGGACCTTTTCAGGGCCGATGACGCGGAAGTCATAGGTATCGACGTCCGTGCCTTCGACCACACGGTAGCTCATGCTTTTCTTGCCGGCAGCCACGTCACGCTGGAGGGCGAGCTGGTAAGTCGACTTGTCGAGCATGCCACTTTCAAGGGTGACGTTGACCGGGTCTTTGTTTTCAAAACCGGTAACTTTCTTGGCGGATTGGTCGAAATCCAGATTGATCTTCTTCGCCTTACCCAGGCCGCCGCGTTCGAAGGTGTAGCTCTTCGGTTGCAGGGTGTCCTTGTCGAACACGATCACACTGGTTTCGGTCAGGCTGGCGATCATCATGGAAGCCTTGAAGTTCAAGGTCCAGGTGCCGTCGCTGTTCTTGGTCAGGCTGCGTTCTGCCGAACCACTCATGGGCAACTGTTTCCAGTCAGCGGTGTAGCTGGCGGAGAAGGGGTGAAGGTCTGCTGCTTGCACGGCAGGCAAGGCGAACAGCGCAAAAGCGAAGAGCAAGGCGCGACGCATAAAATCTCCTAGGTTCGAATCAAGTGGCCGCTGGCCGCGAGTAACTGACCGTCCAATAATGCACCCTGGTCGCCAAGAATCAACCGACCTTCGGCAAACCAGCGAACGGCCAGTGGGTAAATCCTGTGTTCCTGGGTGTGAACCCGTTGCGCAAGGCTCTGCGCCGAGTCGTCAGACTCTACCGGAACCACTGCCTGTACGACCAGAGGCCCGCCATCGAGTTCCTCGGTGACGAAGTGCACGCTGCAGCCATGCTCGCTGTCGCCGGCATCGAGCGCACGCTGGTGCGTGTGCATGCCTTTGTACTTGGGCAGCAGGGAAGGGTGGATATTCAGCAGCCGCCCTTCGTAATGCCTTACGAAATCAGCGCTGAGGATGCGCATGAAGCCGGCCAGTACCACGAGTTTGGGGTTGAAGGCGTCAATCAGTTCGATCAAGGCGCTATCAAAGGCCTCGCGACCTTCGAAAGCCTTGTGATCCAAGGCGCGGGTGTCGATACCCGCGTCCCTGGCGCGTTGCAGGCCATAGGCGTCGCTGCGGTTGGAGATCACCGCAGCGATGCGCACCGGGCTGTCGCCGGTGCGCGTGCTGTCGATCAGGGCCTGCAAGTTACTGCCGGTGCCGGAAAGCAGCACCACGACATCACAGGTCTGAGGCATCAGTGAGCCTTGAGGTTCTTCAGTTCAACCTGTGCCGCGCCTTCTGGGGCGGTGGCGATCTGGCCGATAACCCAAGGCTGCTCGCCGGCTTCACGCAGCACGTTCAGCGCGCTTTCAACGTGCTCTTGAGCCACGCAAATAACCATGCCCACGCCGCAGTTCAGCACGCGGTGCATTTCGGTTTCATCGACGTTGCCTTTCTCTTGCAGCCAGTCGAAGACCGCAGGACGCTGCCAGCTGGCCACGTCGACGATCGCCTGGGCGCCTTTTGGCAGGACGCGCGGGATGTTGTCCAGCAAACCGCCGCCAGTGATGTGGGCCATGGCTTTGACTGCGCCAGTGTCCTTGATCAGCTTGAGCAGTGGCTTGACGTAGATGCGCGTAGGGGCCATCAGCAGGTCGGTCAGCGGCTTGCCGTCGAGCTGGATGTTCTCGATGTCGGCGCCGGACACTTCGATGATCTTGCGGATCAGCGAGTAGCCGTTGGAGTGCGGGCCGGAGGATGGCAGGGCCAGCAGGGCATCACCGGCAGCCACTTTGGAGCCGTCGATGATTTCGGCTTTTTCTACAACGCCGACGCAGAAGCCGGCCAGGTCGTAGTCTTCGCCTTCGTACATGCCTGGCATCTCAGCGGTTTCGCCGCCAACCAGAGAGCAGCCCGACAGTTCGCAACCAGCGCCGATGCCGGTCACCACCTGGGTCGCGGTTTCGACATTGAGCTTGCCGGTCGCGTAGTAATCCAGGAAGAACAAGGGCTCAGCGCCGCACACCACCAGGTCGTTGACGCACATGGCAACCAGGTCGATGCCGATGCTGTCGTGCTTGTTCAGGTTCAGCGCCAGGCGCAGCTTGGTGCCCACGCCGTCGGTGCCGGAAACCAGTACAGGCTGCTTGTAGCCGGCCGGGATTTCGCAGAGGGCGCCAAAACCGCCCAGGCCGCCCATGACTTCGGGGCGCGCAGTGCGCTTGGCGACGCTCTTGATGCGTTCGACCAATGCTTCACCGGCGTCGATGTCTACACCGGCGTCCTTGTAGCTCAGGGAGGGTTGCTTGCTCATGATCCAGGCCTTTAGGGGGGATTCAGGGGTAACGACCGAGCGGGCAGGCGCTTTTGGTAAAAGGCCCAGCCGTTGACGGTCTGCGAAGGCGCGCGATTTTATCAGGCTTGAGGGGCAGCGGCCATCCTCGGGCCGACGGGCAGGGCCATATAGGTCAAAAAAGCAGGTTAAAAAAATGCTAATCGGCTCTGCTTCGGTACGTATTAAGGTATAGCCTTTAACCCGCTATCGTTATGACAGTACAAAAACTGCAATGACCCTGTGAATGTTTTACCGGTGGCTGTGGTCACAGCCTTGCCAAACCGAGTTCACGCGGTCTTTTGCAGCCGCTAAATTTGTCGTTCGGGAATCTTCCATGCGTCTGTGTAACTTCTTCTTTGTAGGCTGCTTGTCGTTGGTCAGCCTGGCGAGTCATGCCGAAACACTCAATGGCCTTTATCAAGTACTTGAGCCCGTCAGCAGCCAGTCCCCGCAAGAGCGCGACCAGGCTACCCAGCGTGCCGTGCAAACCATGGTGATCCGCCTGACCGGTGACGCCAAAGCCGCCGAAGGCCCGGGCCTGGCGGCGATTCGCAAGGATCCGCAACAAATCATCACGCAATATGGGTACGACGCTGGCCCGCCGGAAAGCCTGCAAGTGGATTTTGATCCGGTCAGTACTGACCGCGCCTTGCGCGATGCGGGCCTGTCGATTTGGGGCAGCAATCGCCCCTCGATCCTCGGTTGGTGGTTGAACGATTCTACTGGAGGCAGCAGCCTGGTAGGCGATGGCCAGACCGTCGCACAGGCGCTGCGCCGCGCTGCGCAACACCGGGGCCTGCCGTTGCGTCTACCGCTGGGTGACCTGGATGAGCAGGTGGTCGCCACCGTGCCGAACTTGGAAAGTGCCGATGCCACACCGTTGCGCGCCGCCTCCGAACGTTACGGCGCCGACGCCCTGCTGGCCGTGCATGCGCGTCAGGAAGGCAGCCAATGGCAGGCCAAATGGCGCCTGTGGTTGGGCGACAACAGCGAACAGGGCACGGCGCAAGGTGCCGACACGGCTGCCGTGGCCGATGCGGTGATGCTGGCGGTCAGCCAGAAATTGGCGCCGCGTTTTGCGGTCAAGCCTGGCGTGAGCACCGAGCAATTGCTGGAAGTGCAAGGCATGACCCTTGAGCGTTACGCCGCGCTGGGTCATCTGCTTGAGCCCTTTGGTGGCCAGCCCCAACGGGTGGATGGCGATCGCATCGTGTACCGCGTCAACGGCAGTGCCGATCAGTTACGTACCCAGTTGAGCCTGGCTAAATTGCAGGAGATCCCTGCCAGTGGAGCACCGGTCCAGCAGCCTGTGGCAGATAGCACTCAACCTGTTGCTGCACCTGAGCCTCAAGCGCAACTGCGTTTTCGTTGGTAGTAGTTTTCTTCTTTATATAGATGGAGTGGTTTATGGCGGATACGCGTCGTTGGGTGTGGCTTGGCGGGATTGTCCTGCTGTGTGTATTTGTGTTTCTGCTGCATTCGATCCTGACGCCGTTCCTGGTTGCGTTGCTGCTCGCGTACCTGTTCGATCCCATGGTGGATCGTCTGGAAAAGGCTGGCTTGTCGCGTACCTTGGGGGTAGTGGCAGTGTTTGCGCTGTTTACCTTGATCATCACGGCATTGGTGTTGGTGTTGTTGCCAATGCTGGCCAAGCAGCTGTATCGCTTGTATGAACTGGCGCCGCAGATGCTCGATTGGCTGCAGCACACGGCGGTGCCGTGGGCCCAGGCCAAGCTTGGGCTGTCGGACGGCTTCTGGAAGTTCGACAAGATCAAGGCGGCCATCAGCGAACACATGGGCCAGACCACCGATATCGTCGGTGTCATCCTCAGCCAGGCAACTGCATCCAGCCTGGCGCTGATTGGTTGGTTGACCAATCTGGTGCTGATCCCGGTGGTGGCGTTCTACCTGCTGCGCGACTGGGACATTATGATGGCCAAGATCCGCAGCCTGCTGCCGCGCGATCGTGAGGAGCGCATTGTTTCCCTGGCAGGCGAGTGCCATGAGGTGTTGGGCGCGTTTGTGCGTGGCCAACTGCTGGTGATGCTGGCGCTGGGCATCATCTACGCCGGCGGCTTGATGGCGATCGGTCTGGAGCTGGGCCTGTTGATCGGCCTGATCGCCGGCCTGGCCGCTATCGTGCCGTACATGGGCTTTGTGATCGGTATCGGCGCGGCGCTGGTGGCCGGGCTGTTTCAGTTTGGCGGCGACCTGTACCCGATGCTGGGGATTGTCGCGGTGTTCATGGTCGGCCAGGCGCTGGAAGGCATGGTGCTCACTCCGTTGCTGGTGGGCGACCGGATCGGTCTGCACCCGGTGGCGGTGATCTTTGCGATCCTGGCGGGCGGTGAGCTGTTCGGGTTTACCGGCATCCTGATGGCACTGCCGGTGGCGGCAGTGATCATGGTGCTGGTGCGCCATATGCACGACCTGTACAAAGAGTCGGATGTGTACACCGGCGTTGTAGACCCCGAACTGTAACCGCTTCGTAACAAACCCGGTCTTGGCCGGGTTTGTTGTTTCTGGAGCAGCAGCGCCAAACAATCTGCGCAAATCCAACAAGTTAACGCAAACCTTTGATTTTGCTTGTGGTCTGCTGCATTGTGCGCCCGGCGTCACGGGTATAAACTTTGCAAACTTTTCACAGAGGCCACTAACGGTTCGTTTGGAGCCGTTCAGTCAGCATGAAACCGATTCAGCTGCCCTTGGGTGTGCGTCTGCGTGATGACGCCACCTTTATCAACTACTACCCAGGCGCCAATGCCGCTGCACTCGGCTATGTCGAGCGGCTCTGCGAAGCCGACGCCGGGTGGACCGAAAGCCTGATCTATCTGTGGGGCAAGCACGGCGTAGGGCGTACTCACCTGTTGCAGGCCGCGTGCCTGCGTTTCGAGCAGATGGGCGAGCCAGCGGTTTACCTGCCCCTGGCTGAGTTGATGGACCGTGGTATCGGCATCTTCGACCACCTCGAGCAATACGAGCTGGTGTGCCTGGACGATCTGCAAGCGATCGCCGGCAAGGCGGACTGGGAAGAGGCGCTGTTTCACCTGTTCAACCGCCTGCGTGACAGTGGTCGGCGTTTATTGATTGCCGCCTCGACTTCCCCACGTGAACTTCCGATCAAGCTGGCTGACCTCAAGTCGCGTCTGACCCTGGCGCTGATCTTCCAGATGCGCCCGCTGTCCGACGAGGACAAACTGCGCGCCTTGCAATTGCGCGCATCGCGTCGCGGCCTGCATCTCACCGACGAGGTGGGGCATTTCATCCTCACCCGTGGCACGCGCAGCATGAGCGCTTTATTCGAGTTGCTCGAGCAGCTCGATCAGGCTTCCTTGCAGGCTCAACGAAAATTGACGATCCCTTTCCTGAAAGAAACGTTGGGCTGGTAACCCATTGAATTAAAGGGGGTCGGCAATTTTCAGGCGCCAAAAAACCTGCGTTTGAGCCGAATTGGCCACGCATTTGAACCGATAAATGGAATGACGGCTTAGATGGCATCGTCCAATCGGGAAGTCACATAGACCACGATTGAATTTGCAAATCGATGTCATAGAAGGCATAGTCTCGGCTTCTTTACATACCAGCCACGGTCGTGCCCATGCTAAATCGCTTCGCACCCCTCGTGCCTCTCGCACTCGTTACCCTGTTGTTTGGTTGCGCCTCCCACCCTCAACAGGTGGCAGAACAGCAAAAACCACAGGTTCAAAACCAGGCCAAATTTGTTGCTGCACAGTCTGCTTCTGTTTACGAAGAAGAGCTGGCAACTGAAAAAGAACTGGCCGATTTCTCCGGCAGCAAGCCTTACCAGCTTCCCGTTCTCGCCGACAGCATCCTCGAACGCGGCATGTCCCTGATCGGTACCCGTTACCGTTTCGGCGGTACCTCCGAAGCCGGTTTTGACTGCAGCGGTTTCATCGGCTACCTGTTTCGTGAAGAGGCGGGCATGAACCTGCCACGCTCCACTCGCGAAATGATCAAAGTGAATGCACCGTTGGTCTCGCGCAACAACCTCAAGCCCGGTGATCTGCTGTTCTTTAGTACGGCTGGTCGTGGTCGCGTCAGCCATGCTGGTATCTACTTGGGCGATAACCAGTTTATCCACTCCAGCAGCCGTCGCAGTGGCGGTGTTCGAGTCGACAACCTGGGTGACAGCTACTGGAGCAAAACCTTCATCGAAGCCAAGCGCGCACTCGCCATGGCCCCGACTACGGTTACCGCTAGCAAGTAAACTTAAAGTGATACTTGAAGTTTGACGTGTAAGCGCTAGAATCTCTGGACATTGTTGTAATCCGTTCGCGCGAGCTTTGCTTGCGCGTTCTGGTTTTCAGCGTTCGGCAGCGAAAAGCCGCATCCAGACCAGGATTGTTCTGCACATGTCGACCTCGGCCCGCCTGATTCTTATTGTTTGCGCCGCGCTGCTCAGCGCCTGTGCAAGCCGCCCACCGCCGCCCGCGCCTGTCGCGGTGAAGCCTAAGCCGGTGTTCAACTATTCCACCCAGAATTTCTCGCCTGTAGCTGAAGATGTGCTCTTCCGCGCGCTGGGCCTGGTCGGCACGCCTTATCGTTGGGGCGGCAACACGCCGGACTCCGGGTTTGATTGCAGCGGTTTGATTGGTTTTGTGTTTCGCGACGCTGCCGGCATCTCGCTACCGCGTACTACCCGTGAACTGATCGTGATGCGCGCCCAGGACGTCAGCGAGCAGAACCTGCAGACCGGCGACCTGCTGTTCTTCGCCACCGGTGGTGGTTCACAGGTCAGCCACGCCGGGATCTACGTGGGGGAAGGGCGCTTTGTACACGCGCCGCAGACCGGTGGTACGGTGAAGTTGGATACTTTGTCCAAGACGTATTGGCAGAATGCTTACTTGAGCGCAAAGCGTGTGTTGCCGGCGAATCTGGCGCGGAATCCCTGAAAGCAGCGATAAGCTTCAAGTTGCAAGCTGCAAGACGGCGCAGCGCCACCTTGCAGCTTCAAGCTTGAGGCTTGCTGCTCCGCTATCTAGCGGCCGACACCCGCCACACCTTATTCCCTACATCATCCGCGACCAGCAAATCCCCCTGCTGATCAATCACCACGCCCACTGGGCGGCCCATGGCGTTCTCGTCCTTATCGAGGAACCCGGTCAGCACGTCCACCGGCTGCCCTTTAGGCTGCCCGCCTTCGAACGGCACGAAGATCACCTTGTAGCCACTGTGCGGCTTGCGGTTCCACGAACCATGCTGGCCGATAAACGCGCCGTTGCTGAATTGCGCCGGGAGTTTGCTGCCCTCGGCGAATGTCAGTCCCAAGGATGCGGTGTGTGGGCCTACCGCGTAGTCCGGCGCAATCGCCTTGGCCACCAGGTCCAGATTCTGCGGTGTGACCCGCACATCGACGTGCTGCCCGTAATAACTGAACGGCCAGCCATAGAAGCCGCCATCCTTTACCGAGGTGATGTAGTCCGGCACCAGATCGCTGCCGATTTCGTCACGCTCGTTGACCGCCGTCCACAGCTTGCCGCTCTGCGGCTCCCACGCCATACCGTTCGGGTTGCGCAGGCCAGAGGCGAAGATGCGGTGCTCGCCGCTGGCGCGGTCGACTTCCCAGATTGCCGCCCGGCCTTCTTCCGCTTGTAGGCCGTTTTCACCGACGTTGCTGTTGGAGCCCACGCTCACATACAGCTGGGTGCCGTCCTTGCTGGCCACCACGTTTTTCGTCCAGTGGTGATTCAAAGGCCCGCCCGGCAGGTCGACGACTTTGGTACCGGCTTGCTTGATCGCGGTGTCACCCGGTTGATAGGGGAAGCGCAGCAGCTTGTCCGAGTCAGCAACGTACAGGTCGTTGCCGACCAGTGTCATGCCAAACGGCGAATTGAGATTTTCCAAGAACACCGTGCGCGTCTCCGCGACACCATCGTGGTCGGCGTCACGCAGTAGCGTGATGCGATTCGGGCTCGGCACCCCGGCGCCAGCGCGGCCCATGACTTTCTCCATGACCCAGCCACGAATGCCCTTGGAATCATCCGGCTTGGGCGGCGCGTTGGTTTCCGCCACCAGTACGTCGCCATTAGGTAACACATACAACCAGCGCGGATGGTCCAGGCCTTCGGCAAACGCCGCAACCTGGGTGCCGGCGGCGGCCGTTGGCTTCACGCCCTCGGGCCAACCGATGGCGGGGGCGATATTGACGGTGGGGATCAGGGTTTTGTTCGGTTCCGGCAACTTGGGCGAAGGCCCGGTACCGTCAGCGACCTGGAGGGTGGAGCTTTCACCGCAGGCGGCGAGGCTGCCGGCGACCAGGATGAGTAGGGCAAGTCTTGTTTTATGCATGGTGTTCTCCTTATACCTGTAAGGGTAGAGGCGAACGGCGGTGCGATGGTTCAAGTGCAAGGTCAGCTTTCATTGACGCTCCACCCCCAACCCACTAACCTTCGCGGCTTGTTCCAGGTGCTCTGTGACCTATGGGTCGACCGAGTGAAACAGGGAAGCCGGTGAGTGAGCGCACTTGTACACAGTGCTGCCGCGATTCCGGCGCTGCCCCCGCAACGGTAAATGAGTCAAGACGCTGCCTTTTGCCACTGTATCGCCTCGCGATATGGGAAGGCGCAACGTCGGCTTGCTCGCTCTTTCAATCAAGAGAGGAGCGCCACTCATGAGCCCGGAGACCGGCCTGGTACATCCAACAGCATCACGGTGGGCGATGCTTGGCTGTCTGTTTTTCTTTTTTCCTGCCCGCCGTTTTTGTCCAGCCCCAACGGAGAGCTGCCATGACCGATTCCCCCGACCGCGACGAACGTCACCTGGCGCGCATGCTGCGCAAAAAAGCCGTGATCGACGAACGCATCGCCAACTCCCCCAACGAGTGCGGGCTGCTGCTGGTATTGACCGGCAACGGCAAAGGCAAGAGCAGCTCCGCATTCGGCATGCTAGCCCGGGCCATGGGCCATGGTATGCAGTGCGGTGTGGTGCAGTTCATCAAGGGGCGCTACAGCACCGGTGAAGAGTTGTTCTTCCGCCGATTCCCCGAGCAAGTACGTTTCCACATCATGGGCGAAGGCTTCACCTGGGAAACCCAGGATCGCCAACGTGACATCGCGGCGGCCGAAGCCGCCTGGGCGGTGTCCCGCGAACTGCTGCAAGACCCGAGCATCGGTATGGTCGTGCTGGATGAGCTGAACATCGCCCTCAAGCACGGCTACCTCGAACTGGACCAGGTGCTCAGTGACTTGCAGGCCCGCCCGCCGATGCAGCACGTGGTGGTCACCGGCCGTGGCGCCAAGCCCGAGTTGATCGAAATGGGTGACACCGTCACCGAAATGGGCATGCTCAAGCACGCGTTCCAGGCCGGTATCAAGGCACAGAAGGGCGTCGAACTTTGAATCAGCCCCGTCATTGCCCGGCCGTATTGATTGCCGCACCGGCGTCCGGCCAGGGCAAAACCACCGTCACCGCCGCGCTGGCGCGATTGCATCGCAACCTGGGTCGCAAGGTGCGCGTGTTCAAATGCGGCCCGGATTTCCTCGACCCGATGATCCACGAGCGCGCCAGCGGTGCGCCGGTGTATCAATTGGACATGTGGATGGTGGGCGAGCAGGAAAGTCGTCGCCTGCTGTGGGAAGCGGCGGGCGAGGCGGACCTGATCCTGATCGAAGGCGTGATGGGCTTGTTTGACGGCACACCGTCCAGCGCCGACCTGGCACGACACTTCGGCGTGCCGGTACTGGGCGTGATCGACGGCACGGCCATGGCCCAGACTTTCGGCGCCCTGGCATTGGGCCTGGCGCGTTATCAGCCGGACTTGCCGTTCGCTGGGGTGCTGGCCAACCGCGTTGGTACGCTGCGCCATGCGCAATTGCTGGAAGGCAGCCTCACCGAAGGCCTGCGCTGGTACGGCGCGTTGTCCCGTGAGACCGGTATAGAGCTGCCTAGCCGTCACCTGGGACTGGTGCAAGCCAGCGAACTGAATGACCTTGATGTGCGCCTGGACACCGCTGCCCAAGCCTTGGGCAGCAGTTGCGAAGTGGCTTTGCCGCCGCCGGTCGCCTTTGCGGCACCGGAAGTGATCGAGGCCGAGCCACTGCTAAATGGCGTGCGTATTGCGGTGGCCCGCGACGAAGCCTTCGCCTTTACCTACGGCGCAAGCCTTGACCTGTTGCGGGCCATGGGCGCGGAGCTGAAGTTTTTCTCGCCCATTCACGATCGCGTATTGCCTGATGCCGACAGCCTCTACTTGCCCGGCGGTTACCCGGAGCTGCATCACCAGGCGCTGTCGGAAAACACCCCGATGCTCGACGCGATCCGCGCTCACCATGCGGCCGGCAAACCCTTGCTCGCCGAATGCGGTGGCATGCTCTACCTGCTGGACTCGCTCACCGATGTCGACGGCACCCGCGCCGAACTGGTGGGCCTGTTGCAGGGCGATGCGGTGATGCAAAAGAAACTGGCGGCCCTGGCGCTGCAAAGTGTCGTGTTGCCGGAAGGCACACTGCGCGGTCACACCTATCACCATTCCCTGACCAGCACCGACTGGCAGCCGATTGCCAGGGGTTTGAGCCCCAATGGTGGGCGCGGTGCCGAGGCGGTTTACCGTCAGGGGCGGATGACGGCTTCTTACGTGCATTTTTATTTCCCGTCGAATCCAGCCGCTGTAGCCGCACTGTTTGCGCCAGACCGTGATGTGGCTATCGCAGGCAAGCCAGCTCCCACATCGACAGTGTCAACAGATCAAAATGTGGGAGGGGCGGTGCGACGATTCGACTTGCCCGCGATGAGGCCATGACTGACAACGCCTTTCCCGAAGCCGACCGCCAAGCCGTCTACCGCGCCATCGCCGAACGCCGTGACATGCGCCACTTCAGTGGCGGCACTGTCGCCCCCCAATTGCTGCACCGTCTGCTCCAGGCCGCGCACCAGGCCCCCAGTGTCGGTCTGATGCAACCCTGGCGTTTCATCCGCATCAGCGATCGCCAACTGCGTGGGCAGATTCAGCAGTTAGTAGAAGAGGAGCGCATACGCACCGCCGAAGCCCTGGGCGAGCGCTCCGACGCGTTCATGAAGCTCAAGGTCGAAGGCATCCACGACTGCGCCGAAGTGCTGGTGGCGGCGCTGATGGATGATCGCGAGCGGCACATCTTCGGCCGTCGTACCTTGCCGGAAATGGACATGGCCTCGCTGTCCTGTGCCATTCAGAATCTGTGGCTGGCCGCGCGTGTCGAGGGCCTGGGCATGGGCTGGGTCTCGTTGTTCGAACCCCAGGCCCTGGCCGATCTGCTCGGTTTGCCGCCCGGCGCGAAACCCCTGGCCGTGTTGTGCCTGGGGCCGGTAACGGAGTTCTACCCGGCACCGATGTTGCAACTCGAAGGCTGGACCGAGCCTCGGCCGCTGAGTGATATGTTGTATGAGAATGTGTGGGGAGTGAGTCAATGAGTGTGGCCTTGCTGTGCGTCGCTGCAGTGGCGCTGGATGCGCTGCTGGGCGAACCCAGGCGCTGGCATCCGCTGGTGGCATTCGGCAATTTCGCCGAGCGCATCGAGCAACGTTTCAATACCGGTGGCCGTGGCTGGCGCAGCCATGGCGTGACCGCGTGGTTTATCGCCGTAGTGCCGCTGACCCTGCTGGCCACGGCGTTGTCGTGGGCGCCGTATATCGGCTGGGTAGTGGAGATTCTGGCGCTGTATTGCGCCCTCGGCATGCGCAGCCTCGGCGAGCATGTGATCCCGGTGGCCCAGGCCCTGCGCAGCGATGACCTGGAGGCAGCGCGTAAGCGCGTGAGCTACCTGGTCAGCCGCCAGACCAGCGAACTGGACCGTACTGAAGTTGCCCGAGCCGCCACCGAATCGGTGCTGGAAAACGGCAGTGACGCAGTCTTCGCCGCGTTGTTCTGGTTCGTGGTGGCGGGCGTGCCGGGCGTGGTGCTTTATCGCCTGAGCAATACCCTCGACGCCATGTGGGGTTATCGCAACGAACGCTTTGAGCGCTTTGGTTGGGCTGCGGCAAAAATCGACGATGTGCTGAACTACATTCCGGCACGCCTGGTCGCCTTGACCTATGCCGTGCTCGGCAAGACCCGTCTGGCGCTCAAATGCTGGCGCACCCAAGGCCCGACCTGGGACAGCCCCAACGCCGGCCCGGTGATGGCTGCTGGTGCCGGCGCGCTCGGCGTTGAGCTGGGCGGTGCGGCGATCTATCACGGTGAAGTGCATCAACGTCCGCCACTGGGCGAAGGCCCGGCGGCGGATGCGGACGCCATCGACCGTGGCTGGCAACTGGTGCAGCGCGGCGTATGGTTGTGGCTGTTGATCCTATGCGTCGGGGGGCAGTTTTATGCTTGAGCACGGTGGCCGGCTGCGCAAGGCAGCGATTCAGTACGGAATTGCCGAAGCTGACTGGCTCGACCTGTCCAGCGGCCTGGCGCCCTGGCCCTGGCCGATCCCCGAGATCCCGCTGCGCGCCTGGGCGCGTCTGCCGGAAGCCGATGACGGCCTGGAGCAGGCCGCCAGCGAGTATTACGGCGCGGCGCATCTGTTGCCAGTAGCTGGCTCCCAGGCGGCGATTCAGTTGCTGCCACGTCTGCGTCGCGCCGGCAAAGTCGGGGTATTGTCGCCGTGCTATGCCGAACACGCCGAAGCCTGGCGCCGCGCCGGTTACGTAGTGCGCGAAGTGCTGGAGCAGGAAGTCGACTTCTTTCTTGATGGCCTTGACGTATTGGTGGTGGTCAATCCCAACAACCCCACCGGCCTGAGCCTGAACCCGCAACGCTTGCTGGACTGGCACTCGCGGCTGGCCCAGCGCGGCGGCTGGTTGGTGGTGGACGAGGCGTTCATGGACGTGACCCCGGAATTGAGCCTGGCGGGCCAGGCGCATCAGGTCGGCCTGATTGTGCTGCGCTCGTTCGGTAAATTCTTCGGCCTGGCCGGTGTGCGACTGGGCTTCGTACTGGCCGAGCGCAAGCTGCTCAAGTTGCTGGCCGAGCAGGTTGGCCCTTGGGCGGTCAGCGGGCCGACGCGGGTGCTGGGCCAAATCTGCCTGCGCGACACTGCCGGGCATGCGCGGCAACGCGCGCGCTGCATCGAGGCGAGCCAGCGCTTGTTTACCACGCTGGAGCGCCACGGCTTTCAACCTCAGGGCGGTTGCGCCTTGTTCCAGTGGCTGATCACGCCGCACGCCGAACGCATGCATGAATTCATGGCCCAGCGCGGCATCCTGCTGCGCCTGTTTGTCCATAACAGCAGCTTGCGTTTTGGCCTGCCGGATACCGATGCCGACTGGCAGCGCCTGGACGAAGCTCTGGCCGCCTATAAGGACGCGACATGAGTACGTTGATGGTGCAAGGCACGACGTCCGACGCCGGCAAAAGCACCTTGGTGACGGCGCTGTGTCGCTGGTTGGTGCGCCAGGGTGTGCCAGTGGTGCCGTTCAAGCCACAGAACATGGCGCTCAACAGCGCCGTGACGGCCGAGGGCGGCGAGATCGGTCGTGCGCAAGCGGTGCAGGCCCAGGCGGCCAACTTGGCGCCGCACACCGATATGAACCCGGTGCTGCTCAAGCCCAACAGCGACACCGGTTCCCAAGTGATCATCCACGGCCGCGCTGTTACCAGCATGAACGCGGTGGCCTATCACGACTACAAAGCCATCGCGATGCAGGCGGTGCTGGCCTCCCACGCACGGTTGAGCCAAGCCTACCCCGTCGTGATGGTGGAAGGCGCGGGCTCCCCGGCGGAGATCAACCTGCGCGCCAATGACATCGCCAACATGGGCTTTGCCGAAGCAGTGGATTGCCCGGTGCTGCTGATCGCCGATATCAATCGCGGCGGGGTTTTTGCCCATCTGGTCGGCACCCTTGAACTGCTTTCGCCCAGCGAGCAGGCACGGGTCAAAGGCTTCATCATCAACCGATTTCGCGGCGACATTGCGCTGTTGCAACCGGGCCTGGACTGGCTGGAAGCGCGCACCGGCAAACCGGTGGTGGGCGTATTGCCCTACGTGATGGACCTGCATCTGGAAGCTGAAGACGGCATCGATCAGCGCCAGATCGATAAGGCTGCGCAGGTACTCAAGGTGGTGGTACCGGTGTTGCCGCGCATCAGCAACCACACGGATTTCGACCCGCTGCGTTTGCATCCCCAAGTGGACTTGCAATTCATCGGGCCAGGCCAGCCGATCCCTGCTGGCGACCTGATTATCCTCCCTGGCTCGAAAAGCGTGCGCAGCGACCTGGCCTATCTGCGTGCCAACGGTTGGGACAGCGCCGTGGCGCGGCACTTGCGCTACGGCGGCAAAGTGCTTGGCATCTGCGGCGGCTTGCAGATGCTCGGCGAGCAGGTGCATGACCCGCTGGGCCTGGAAGGGCTTGCCGGCTCCAGCGAGGGCCTTGGGTTATTGGCGTTCAGCACCACCTTGGAAGAAGAGAAACAGCTGCGCAACGTACGCGGGCGTCTATTGCTGGAAGATGCCGACGTCAGCGGTTATGAGATCCATGCGGGCGTGACTTCCGGCGAGGCTTTATCGAATGCCGCTGTGCTTCTCGATGACGGCCGCAGCGATGGCGCGCAAAGTGCGGACGGGCAGATCATCGGCACTTACCTGCATGGCGTGTTCGAAACCCCGGCCGCGTGCAGTGCGCTGCTGCGTTGGGCGGGGTTGCAGGATGTGCAGGAGGTCGACTACCACGCCTTGCGCGAGCGCGATATCGAGCGCCTGGCCGACTTGGTGGAGAACCACCTGGACACCGAGCTGTTACGCAAACTGTGCGGGATTTAATGGTGCACATACTGTCCCCCTGTGGGAGCTGGCTTGCCTGCGATGGCATCAACCGGGTCTCCCTGATACACCGAGGTGACTGCATCGCAGGCAAGCCAGCTCCCACATTTGACCGCGTTGTAAATAAAGGTGTGACGCTATGCTCCAACTGATCCTCGGCGGCGCCCGTTCCGGCAAAAGCCGTCTTGCCGAAAAACTCGCCAGCGACAGCGCTTTGCCGGTCACTTACATCGCCACCAGCCAACCCTTGGATGGCGAGATGAATGAGCGTGTCGCCTTGCATCGTCAACGTCGCCCCGACCATTGGGGCCTGGTCGAAGAGCCCATCGAACTGGCGCGTGTGCTGCGCGAAAACGCGGCTGCCGAGGGCTGCCTGCTGGTGGATTGCCTGACCCTGTGGCTGACCAATCTGCTGATGCTCGAAGACCCGAAGCGCCTGGCTTTGGAGCGCGATCAACTGCTGCAAACCCTGGCCTCGCTGCCGGGTGAAATCATTTTTGTCAGCAACGAGACCGGTCTGGGTGTCGTGCCGCTGGGCGAATTGACTCGCCGCTATGTGGATGAAGCCGGTTGGCTGCATCAAGCCTTGGCCGAGCAGTGTCAGCGTGTGGTCCTGACCGTTGCCGGCCTGCCCCTGACTTTGAAAGGTACTGCGTTATGACTGACACCTGGTGGCTCAACCCGTGTAAGGCGAGTGATGCTCAAGTGTATGAACAAGCCCTGGCGCGCCAGCAGCAATTGACCAAGCCGGCCGGTTCCCTCGGCCAGTTGGAAGCGCTGGCGGTGCAATTGGCCGGCTTGCAGGGCCAGGTCAAACCGTCGGTGGATCAGCTGTGGATCGTCATCTTCGCCGGTGACCATGGCGTGGTCGCGGAAGGCGTGTCGGCATTCCCCCAGGAAGTCACCGGGCAGATGCTGCTTAACTTTGTCACGGGTGGCGCGGCCATCAGCGTTTTGGCGCGGCAGCTGGGTGCGCAGTTGGAAGTGGTCGACCTTGGCACGGTGAATCCGTCCCTGGACCTGCCCGGTGTACGTCACCTGAATATTGGCGCGGGCACCGCAAACTTCGTCAACGGTCCGGCGATGACCGAGGTCCAGGGGCAATTGGCCCTGCAAGCCGGACGCGACAGCGTGCATCGTGCATTGGCAAACGGTGCGCAGTTGTTTATCGGCGGCGAGATGGGCATCGGCAACACCACCGCTGCCAGTGCGCTGGCGTGTGCCTTGCTCGACTGCCAGGTCAGTGATCTCACGGGGCCGGGCACCGGATTGAATGCTCAGGGCGTTAGCCACAAGGTGGCCGTGATCGAACGTGCACTGGCGTTACACGCCGGACGGCGCGGTGATGCATTGCACACCCTGTTCAATCTCGGCGGCTTTGAGATTGCCGCCCTGGTGGGCGCGTATCTGGCTTGTGCTCAAGAAGGCATCGTGGTGCTGGTGGATGGGTTTATCTGCACTGTCGCCGCACTGGTCGCGACGCGCTTGAACCCGGCGTGCCGGGAGTGGCTGATGTTCGGCCATTGTGGTGCCGAGCCAGGTCATCGTCATGTGCTGCAAAGCCTCGACGCGCAACCGCTGCTGGACCTGAGCCTGCGCCTGGGCGAAGGCAGTGGCGCGGCGCTGGCCGTGCCGTTGTTGCGCCTGGCCTGTGCGCTGCACGGGCAGATGGCGACCTTCGCCGAAGCCGCCGTGGCAGGCCGCCCAGCATGACCTTGCGTCTGGACCTGCTGCGACACGGCGAAACCGAGCTGGGCGGCGGCTTGCGTGGCAGCCTGGACGACGCACTCACCGCCAAGGGTTGGGCGCAGATGCGCGCGGCGGTAGTGGAGCAGGGGCCGTGGGACCGCGTGGTCAGTTCGCCGCTGCAACGGTGCGCGCGGTTTGCCGATGAATTGGGCGCTCAGCTCAATGTGCCGGTCACGCTGGAAAAGGCGCTGCAAGAACTGCACTTCGGCGCCTGGGAAGGGCAGAGTGCGGCGGCCTTGATGGAGACCGACGCCGAAGGGCTGGGCCTGTTCTGGGCCGACCCCTACAGTTTCACGCCGCCGGAAGGGGAGCCTGTCAGTGACTTTTCCGAGCGCGTGTTGGGTGCTGTCGCACGCCTGCACCAGACTTATGCGGGTGAGCGCGTGCTGTTGATCACTCATGGCGGCGTGATGCGCCTGTTATTGGCACAGGCACGCGGTTTGCCCCGGGAGCAACTCTTGAATGTCGAAGTCGGCCACGGTGGGTTATTCAGCCTGCAAGTTTGTGCTGACGGCGTGCTCAAGGCGCTGGCGTGATCATGCTGCCATTCTGGATCGCCCTGCAATTTCTCAGCAGCCTGCCGATTCGTCTGCCGGGCATGCCGCAGCCTCAGGAACTGGGACGCTCACTGCTGTTTTATCCGGTGGTCGGCGTATTGTTTGGTTTGCTGTTGTGGGCTTTGAACACCGCGTTGATGGGCGCACCGTTGTTATTGCACGCGGCGCTGGTGCTGATGGCCTGGGTGTTGCTCAGCGGCGGCCTGCACCTGGACGGTCTTGCGGACAGTGCCGATGCCTGGCTGGGGGGCTTCGGCGACCGCGAGCGTACGCTCACGATCATGAAGGACCCGCGCAGCGGGCCGATTGCCGTGGTCACCCTGGGGTTGGTGCTGCTGCTCAAGTTCACCGCCTTGGTGGCCTTGATCGAGCAACATGACGGCGTAGCGCTGATCCTGGCGCCGCTGATCGGACGCGCATCGATGCTGGCGCTGTTTCTGACCACGCGCTATGTGCGTGCCGGAGGATTGGGCCAGGCGTTGTCGGATCATTTACCGAGGACCGTCGGCCAACAGGTACTGATCCTCAGCGGCTTGGCCTGCATCCTGATCGGCGGCTTCAGGGGTGGGCTTGCGGTATTGCTCGCTGCAATCTGCTTCATGGGCCTGCGCCGACTGATGGTCAATCGCCTGGGCGGTACCACGGGTGACACCGCTGGCGCCTTGCTGGAGCTGCTGGAAGTCGCGGTTCTGGTCGCTCTGGCGCTGTAACACTTTCTTGCATTTCCTTAATCGCGGGTATATACACGTTCCATGCTTGCCTCCCAATGTTTATGTATCAACCTGCGACGTGCCGCCCGTGGCGTCAGCAGGCATTACGACGGCGCCCTTGATGGCTTCGGGATCAACGTCGCCCAGTATTCGTTGCTGTGTAACTTGCAGCGGCTCGATCAGCCGAGCATCTCCAGCCTGGCGGAAGCCATGGGACTTGACCGCAGCACCTTGGGGCGCAACCTTCGGGTGTTGGAAGGCGAAGGCCTGGTGCAACTGGTGGAAGGCGATGACCTGCGCAATCGCCTGGTGATGCTGACAGCGGACGGTGAGGCACGACTCGCTGCAGCTTTACCCGCCTGGGAGGCGGCGCAGCAAAAATTGATCGATCAACTCGGCGCGCAAAAACGCGAAACCTTGTTGGCCTTGCTGGACGAACTCGCCTGAACGCGGGGTTGTTCGACTATAAGCGGGTATATACCCGCGAGCGGAGAATAAGAAATGACTTCCATGTGGCGCACCAGTGGCTGGATTCTTGTGGGGAGTGCGCTGATCCTGGCACTGTCGTTGGGTGTGCGGCACGGTTTCGGCCTGTTCCTGGCGCCGATGAGCAGCGAGTTCGGCTGGGGCCGTGAGACCTTCGCCTTCGCGATCGCTTTGCAGAACCTGATCTGGGGTTTGGCGCAGCCGTTTACCGGCGCCCTGGCCGATCGGTTTGGTGCCACTAAAGCAGTGTTTGTTGGTGGCATCCTGTACGCCGTGGGCCTGGTGTTGATGGGCATGTCTGATTCGGCCTGGTCGTTGTCGCTCAGCGCTGGCTTGTTGATTGGTATCGGGCTGTCCGGCACGTCGTTTTCGGTGATCCTTGGCGTGGTCGGCCGGGCCGTGGCGCCGGAAAAACGCAGCATGGCGATGGGCATCGCGAGTGCTGCCGGTTCGTTCGGTCAGTTCGCCATGGTGCCGGGCACACTGGGTTTGATCAGTTGGCTGGGCTGGTCCGCCGCATTGCTTGCGCTGGGCTTGATGGTGGCACTGATTCTGCCACTGGTCGCCATGCTCAAGGACCGGCCACTCCCGGTGATGGCCGGTCAGCAAACCTTGCGTGAAGCCTTGAAGGAAGCGTGCTCTCACTCCGGGTTCTGGCTGTTGGCCTTTGGCTTTTTTGTTTGCGGTTTCCAGGTGGTGTTTATTGGCGTGCACCTGCCGGCGTACCTGGTGGATCAGCACTTGCCAGCCACCACAGGCACCACGGTGCTGGCACTGATCGGGCTGTTCAATATCTTCGGTACCTACACCGCTGGCTGGCTCGGCGGGCGCATGTCCAAGCCGCGTTTGTTGACAGGGTTGTACCTGCTGCGTGCGGTGGTGATCGTGGTGTTTCTGTGGGCGCCGGTTACCGAAGTTACGGCCTATGCGTTTGGTATGGCGATGGGCTTCCTGTGGCTGTCCACTGTGCCGCTGACCAACGGCACCGTCGCGACGTTGTTTGGTGTGCGAAACCTCTCCATGCTTGGTGGGATAGTGTTCCTGTTCCACCAACTCGGTTCGTTCCTGGGGGGCTGGTTGGGTGGGGTGGTCTATGATCGAACGGGTAACTACGATTTGATCTGGCAGGTGGCAGTTCTGTTAAGCCTGCTCGCCGCGGCGTTGAACTGGCCGGTGCGTGAGCGGCCAGTGGCGCGATTGCAGGCGCAGATGGAGGCGGCATGAGCATAGCGATACGTGGTTTAGTCGTCATCGCGGGGGGCACTTTGGTACTGCTGGCCTGGTGGGGCTGGCAGAAAGGTGGTCTCGCGTTGATGCAGTTGGGTATGACGATCTGCTAAGTTCATGGCCTGATTATTTTCAAGGACACACGACATGCAGATGCGTTGGCTCGCTGTACCCATCCTGATGGCAATTGGCAGTGCCGCTTCTGCTGCCAGTTGCCCGCCGCTGCTGGAAGGCCAGTTGCCCAAGCTGCGCGCCAAGGAATCCATCGACCTGTGCGAGCGGTTTGCCGGCAAACCGTTGGTCATCGTCAACACGGCGAGCTTTTGTGGGTTCGCCCCCCAGTTCAAAGGCCTCGAAGCCTTGTACCAGCGCTACAAGGGCGAAGGGCTGGAAGTGATCGGCGTGCCCTCCGATGACTTCAAGCAGGAAGCCAAGACCGGCGAAGAGACGGCTAAGGTCTGCTACGTGAATTACGGCGTGACCTTCACCATGACCGAGCCACAGAAGGTCAAGGGGCCGGATGCGGTACACCTTTTCAAGGTGTTAGCGCAGCAGACCGACGCGCCGCCGAAATGGAATTTTTACAAGTACGTGGTGGATCGACAGGGCAAGGTGATCGCCAATTTTTCCAGCCTGACCAAGCCGGACAGCCCGGACCTGATCAAGGCGGTGGAAGAGGCGATCGCTTCCAAGCCCTGATTGTCAGCCATTAAAAAGCCCCGTCTCCTTTGCAGGAGAGCGGGGCTTTTTTACACCTGTCTGGATTAGAAGGTGTAGGTCATGCCCAGGCCGAAACCGTTGGCACTGTTTTCGTACTTGGCGCGGTAGCTTGCCGTCGACGGTGCATCAGCGGTCTGGTTGACCTTGATGTCTTCTTCTTTCAGGTAGGAGTAAGCCAGGTCGACGGTCATGTTATCCATGACTTTGTAGCCCAGGCCAACGCTGAAAATCGTACGGTCCCCAGTCGGGATGCGCGGCGAGCGATCAGTGTTGTTGGTGGGCGACTGGTCGAAGGTCAGGCCGGTACGCAGCACGACTTGCTTGGTCAACTGGTAGGAGGTACCCACTGCGTAGGCCCAGGTGTCGTGCCAGTTTTGTTCTTCGGTGATGGAACTGAGCTGGCTGGGTGCCAAAGCGCCGCCAGCGGCAGTAACGCCTTCGTTGTTGACGGTGATTTCCTTCAGACGGCTCCAGCGCGTCCAAGTGGCACCGCCATACAGTTTCCAGGCATCGGTCAGGTCTTGAGTGACCGACAGGTCGTAGGACTCAGGCGTGTCGATTTTCAGCGAAGCGTCGTAACGATTGTTTCGCAGGACCGCTTGAGTCGCCGACGGGCCGCTGACGGTGGTGTGGCCTTCAAGCTTGTACTTGACCTTCGAGTGGTAGGTCAGGCCGACACGGGTGGTATCGGTGGCCTGGACCAGTACGCCGACGTTGAAGCCCAGCGCGGTGTCGTCGCCCTTGATTTTGACGTTGGTATCACTGACGGCAGCGTTCAGCGTCCTGTCCGATTCCAGTACACCGGAAATCCGGTTGATGGTCGGACCAAAGCCGATGGACACGCGGTCGTTGAATGCATAGCTGACAGTTGGCTGGAAGGTCATGACCTTCACTTCGCTCTTGCTGCCGAAGCCACGGCCCTGAAAGCCATTTTCATAGTCGGTCACCAGGCCAAACGGTGCGTATACACCGAAGCCGATGGCCCACTGATCATTGAGTTTGTTGGTGTAGAAACCGAATGGCACCGCAGTGAACGGAACCATGTCGCCTTTATTGGAGCCGCGTGAGTTGCCGCCGGTGTCGCTGATGTCAGTCGAGGCATCAATTGCTGCAACGCCACCTGTGATTTGCTGCCCATTCAGGCGAGCCATACCGGCAGGGTTACCGTAAACAGTGCTTGCATCATCGGCAGAAGAAGAGCGACCCGCGAAACCGGTACCCATCCCGCTCACGCTCTGTTCGTTCAGCGCGAAACCGCTTGCAAACAGTTGGGAGGATGCCATAGCAACGGCGAGGCTAAGTGTGGTCTTGAGCATTACTTTTTTCATTATTAGAACTCCGAGTGATCACCGCTGCGGAAAGTATCAATAAATTTAACATCGCGCTATAGGCTGAAACGTAGGAGATAGAGCAGTTTTGTAGGACAATCCGACCAGAATTCGGGTTTTTTGACGAATCTTGCAAATTGCCCGGTCAGCAAGCCACGTGATTCATGGGTGAAACACAGGTTTGCCAGGCTTGAGTGAAATCACGCAGGCGTCCCTGAGGGTGAAAAATTTCTTTCCAGATACGCGCCATACCCAGCACATCATCCGGCGGAGGCAGTGCGGGAGTGTGTTGTTCGACTAAAAGCCAGGCAATGGCCGTGGCGTAGCGCAGGTTGACCGTCAGTTCGAGTTGCGGCGCGCTGAGGAATGCATGCTGGCTTGCCAGGCCGCGTACCAGGCTCGCGCGATCGGGGTCCAGCGCGAGGTAATCGTCCCACAAGGCGCGATGGCGAGGTTCGGTGATGCTGTACAGGCCGTGTCCACGCCGGTCATGCAGGGCGGAACCGAGTTCTGACTGGCTGGCGGCAATGCCCAGCAACAGGGACTCAGCTGCTGGGTTATGGCGGCCGAGGTACAGCAAGGTCGGCCGGATCACATAACGACACAATTCGCTGGCAGCGATACCCATACAAGCCTCAATCCGTGAAAGTGGTCGGCGAGTCCTGAGAAGGGGGCTTGGCAGCGGTGGATCGGCTCTCAGGCTCGCCGGAAGCGGATCAAGCCGCTTGAGTTGAAGTGTAGTGTCATATTCGTGATGTAAAGGACTGTTTTTAAAACATCTTCGCCATCCAGTTATAACGGTTATATCTATTTGAACTTAGGGCAAAAGTTCGATACTCAAATCGCAGGCAATAAAAAACCCTGCTTTTGAGCAGGGTCTTTTGTGTTTCAGCGACTCGGGTCGATCAGGCAACCAGTGCCTGACGGGTACGCTCGATCACGGCCTGCAGCGGTTCTGCGCTGGAGTATTGATCGGGGTACAGGCGTTCGCTGTGACGCGCGATGCCGTGTTCGTTAACCAGGGTGAAGCTGAAGCAGCCTTTGCGAGCGGCCATAATCAGGCAGTTCATTGGGGCAAAAGCGTTGGTGAGGGTGCGAATGGCATCCTGAGTATGGATTTGAGCGTTCATGTTATGGGTGTTCCTACAAATGACACGGATAAGAACCGTGCCGTATTAAAACGTTCCAGTGACGTTGATCACTATTGATCAAACGAAGAACCCGACTGGAACAAAGCAGCCAGTTTGAAGCGCTGATAATTTAGGCGCGCTTGGGCTGGCAGGTAGGTACTTAGGAGGGCAGGCAACACAACAGGGGCAAAGGTTCTGGGCCCGGGGTGAAGATCCTGATCAATTTGCAGGTTGGTTCGGTCAGAGTATTGAAACTTCGCGACACCCTTTGTTTGTTCAAAGGCCGTGTCGTCGCAAGTGATACCTGGAAACCATCGAGGTGGTCGATCCCGTGTTGTTCAGGGGACTTGTTCGACCAGAATTGACTTTCAGCTTGGTACTAACGCCGCGGATAGTAACGGATTGAATCAGGTTAGGGAAGTGCGCAAGTCAAAAAACTTCAATCAGCCGCCCAGCAGGCCTCGATAGACCAGCACAGTGATCGCCGCTGCCAGTGAGCAGCCCAATCCGTAGGCGGCGAGGGTCAAGCGCAGTGACTGGCCGGTCTCGACCACCTTCATCACATCGGCCATGTCATTGATGCGGCCTTCGCCCAATTCAATGCACAGGCTCACGGCAGTGAAAGCCGCCGACAGCAGGATAGCGATGGCAAACAGTGCGCCATCCGGGGAGGGCAGTGCCGCATTGATTCCCAGGGAGGCGGAGCAGATGGCCAGTAGCAACACGGCAAACAACAGCATTCCTTTCATCGACTCACCCACCGTTGCGTTGTAGGGCGGGGAGTGTGGCGAGCCAGCAAAGATTTGAAAAGTCCCCGTTTTGCCCTGGCGGTAACATTCTTGCGGCGAATTGCTTCAAGAAAAGCCGGCGATATAATCGGCGGATGGGTACTTGTGCACATTAGTTGCGCGGTGTGTAACCCCGCTGTCAACTGCGCTTGAGCGCCGCCTTTAGCCTGTATTGGAAATTTAAGTCAATGAAAAATCTCGCTTTTTTTTATTGGTGAAAAAATCGTCAGTTTGACTGCGGCCCCCATACCATGGGGCTTTGCGCGAGTTAAAGCAGGGTTGTCCACTGAGTTATCCACAGCTTCTGTGGATTGTCCCGAGCGCTTGCTCTAGAACGGGCGTACAGAGTTTTTTCAGCTTTACCTGTACGAAAAAAAGAGTAGAGTGGCGCGCCTTCCGTTCTGTCCCGCAGTGCTTTATGAAGTTTCGCTCAGTATCACCTTCTGTTACCGACACTCCTCAAACTGTTACCGCTCCCAAACGCTTCTCCTTGAAAGTCGCCTTGTGGTTGCTCGACAGCCCCCGCCTGGGTCACAACACTAACGTCAAACACTTCGCCGGGCGTTTGCTCAAGCAGCCGGCCCGTGAAGGCGTGGTTGTCGCACAAAGCCGCCTGGGCCAGCTGATGTGCCGTGAGTGCGGAAATGCCCGCGACCGCCGCATCGGCCACGACCTGCTGCGCCTGGCGGCCCGCGCCGGTGACCGCCGCGCCCAGCGTGAACTGGGCCAGGTCGAAGACTGAGCTGTCCTCAGGCCCTGTGCTCCGCTAACCTTGCTTTTTTTCGGTGATGGCAGACATGTCTATGGTTTTTGACTGGACCAGTATCGCCCTGGGACTTGCTGGCGCAGCTGTGCCTTTATTGGTCGTGTGCTGGCAGCTTCAGCGTCGGCTGACCGCGCGCATGACCGGCTGGGAACTGCTCGAAGAGCGCCTGGCGACCGCGCAACTGGCCCAGGAAGGCCTCGCCGCACAGCTGGATGCCAGCCGCGATGAGATCAGCGATCTGAGCCAGGCCAACGCAGCCAAACAGGCTGACTTGGCCGCCGTTCGCCGCGAAGTCGAACTGCTGCAGATCGACCGCGACAACGCTCGCGACGCCGCCCACGCCTGGAACCTCGACCGCAGCGCCAGGGAGACTGAGCTCCGCCGCCTCGATGCGTTGTCGGCCGCTTTGCGCGCTGAACTGCGTGAACAACAGGACAGCCATCAACAACGCCTCGCCGACTTGCAAGGCTCGCGGGATGAACTGCGTGCACAGTTCGCCGAGCTGGCCGGCAAGATCTTCGACGAGCGTGAACAGCGCTTCGCCGAAACCAGCCAGGAGCGCCTGGGCCAACTGCTCGACCCATTGAAAGAGCGTATTCAGTCCTTCGAAAAGCGCGTGGAAGAAAGCTATCAGAGCGAGGCGCGCGAGCGCTTTTCCCTGGCCAAGGAGCTTGAGCGCCTACAGCAACTGAACCTGCGTCTGTCAGACGAGGCCACCAACCTGACCCGTGCCCTTAAAGGCCAGAAAACCCAGGGCAACTGGGGCGAGCTGATTCTTGAACGGGTGCTGGAGCATGCTGGCCTGGAGAAAGGCCGCGAGTACCAGACCCAAGTCAGCCTGAAGGGCCCGGACGGCGAGCGTTTCCAGCCAGACGTGCTGATCATGTTGCCCGGCGACAAGCAGGTGGTGGTGGACTCCAAGGTCAGCCTCACCGCGTATCAACAGTACGTGGCAGCGGATGATGATGTGATCGGCCAGGCGGCGTTGAAGCAGCACGTGCTGTCGTTGCGCAACCACGTCAAAGGTTTGGCCGGTAAGGATTACAAGCGCCTGGAAGGCCTGCACAGCCTGGATTTCGTGTTGCTGTTCGTGCCGATCGAAGCAGCGTTTTCCGCTGCCTTGCAGGCCGAACCGAATCTGTTCCAGGAAGCATTCGACCGCCATATCGTGATCGTCAGCCCCACCACGTTGCTGGCTACACTGCGGGTGATCGATAGCCTGTGGAAGCAGGAGCGCCAGAGCCAGAACGCGCGGGAAATAGCCGAGCGTGCGGGGTGGCTGTATGACAAGTTCGTGCTGTTTATCCAAGACCTGGATGAAGTCGGTAACCGCTTACAACAGCTGGATAAGGCTTACAGCTCGGCGCGAAACAAGCTGACAGATGGACGCGGAAATCTGGTCAGCCGGACCGAGCAATTGCGGTTGCTCGGTGCTCGGGCCAGCAAGAACTTGCCGGCGGATTTGTTGGAGCGCGCGATGACTGATTCAGATGGTGTGGCCCATCTACCTGAATAAACACAGACCAAAAATGTGCGGGCGGGTACAAACAATTTACAGCGGCAAATGCCGACTCAGCAACGCCCGCAACGCCGCCGGCTTGACCGGTTTAGCCAAATAATCCAGCCCCGCCGCATGCACCTCGGCCACCATCTCCGGGCGGCCGTCGGCACTGATCACCACGCCGGGGATCGGCTCCGCCAATTGCGCGCGCAGCCAACCCATCAACTCAGTACCGGTTTCGCCATGGTCCAGGTGGTAGTCCACCAGTGCCAGTTGCGGGCGCACGCCATCCGCCAGCAACGCCGCGCATTGCGCCTTGTCCGTCGCGGTCCACACGTCACAGCCCCAGCGCGTCAACAGGCTGCGCATGCCGATCAGAATGCTCTCTTCGTTATCCACGCACAGCACCTGAGCACCGGTCAGCGGCAGGCCGGTTTCCTGTGGTGTCTTGACCTGCGGGCTGGCCTGGTTGCGCGCCAATGGCACGCGCACACTGAATACGCTGCCTTTTCCAGGCCATGAGCGCACGCTCAGGCGGTGGCCCAGCACACGGCACAGGCCGTCCGCGATGGCCAGGCCAAGCCCCAGGCCTTTCTCCGCGCGGGTCTGGTGGCTGTCCAAACGTTTGAATTCTTCGAAGATCACCTGCTGTTTATCCAGCGGTATCCCGGGGCCACGGTCCCACACCTCCAGGCACAGTTCGCCCTTGCGTCGACGTACGCCCAGCAGCACCGGGCCGTCGGCATAACGGAAGGCGTTGGTGAGAAAATTCTGCAGGATTCGCCGCAGTAACTTGATGTCGCTGTCGACACGCACTCGACTGCCGCGCAGGCGGAAGCGCAGGCCCTGCTCCTGGGCCAGCGCCTTGAACTCTGCGCCCAAGGTGTCGAACAGTTCGTTGAGAACAAAAGGCTGGCGCTGCGGATTGATTTTGCCGTTTTCCAGGCGTGAGATGTCCAGCAGGTCGCTGATCAGGTCTTCGGCGGAGCGCAGCGAGCTGTCCAGGTGTTGCACCAATTGCCGGGCTTCGCCGGACAGACCTTCGTTCTGATGGGAGAGGGCGGCGGAGAACAGGCGTGCAGCGTTCAAGGGCTGCATCAAGTCATGGCTGACCGCCGCCAGGAAGCGCGTCTTCGACTGGCTGGCGGACTCGGCCACGCCCTTGGCATCGGTGAGCGCCACGTTGAGCTGCGACAGCTCATGGGTGCGCTCGGTCACCCGTTGTTCCAGGCCTTCGTTGGCCTCCGTGAGTGCCTGCTCGGCTTCGCGGAAGGCGGTAATGTCAGTGAAGCTCATGACGAAACCGCCGCCGGGCATCGGGTTGCCGATCAGCTCAATCACCCGCCCATTGGGGAATAAACGTTCAGAGGTATGTGCGCGGCCCTGACGCATCCAGTGCAGGCGACGCGCCACGTGAACCTCGGCCTCGCCCGGCCCGCACAGGCCGCGTTCGGCGTTGTAGCGGATGATGTCGGCAATCGGCCGACCGACGCTTATCAGACCGTCCGGGTAATTGAACAGCTCCAGATAACGCCGGTTCCAGGCCACCAGTTTGAGGGACTGATCGACCACGCTGATGCCCTGGGTGATGTTCTCAATAGCGCCTTGAAGCAATGCGCGGTTGAACTGCAGCACTTCCGACGCTTCATCGGCGATGCGTACTACGTCCTCCAGCTGCATTTCGCGCCCTTCGATGGCGGCTTTCACCACCGCCCGGGTCGACGATGCACCGAGCACACCCGCCAGCAACCGCTCGGTGTGGGCGATCCACTCGTTGTCGGCATTCTGATTGGGGTTGAAGCCTTTACCCTGTCGATAGGCAAAGCGGATAAAGCTTTGCTGTGCCCGTTCCTCACCCACAAAGCGTGCGGCCAGGCTGAGCAAGTCGCTGATCTGCACCGACAGCATCGAGCGCGCGGTGGCGCGCTGGCTGATTTCCTGGCCGATAAACCGCCCGGCTTGCCAATGCTCGGAAACCCGCGTGCGGGACAGCATCGATACCCACACAAACAGCGTGAAGTTACCCGCCAGGGAAAACACGGTACCCAAGGTCAATGAGGTGACGGACAGACCGAGTGGGTGCGAGTGCATCCAGGTCAGTCCTGGAAAAAGGCTAAGGGACCAACCCAGGCTTTTCGCCGTAACCGGTAGGACCAAAGTGTAGAACCACAGGAAAGTGCCCGCAGCGAGCCCCGCGAATACACCGCGTCGGTTGGCTTGCTTCCAATACAGGGCGCCGAGCATGGCCGGCGCCAATTGGGTGACGGCTGCAAAGGCGATCTGGCCGATGGTCGCCAGGCTCGCGGTTGAGCCCAACAGGCGATAGCTCACGTAGGCCAACAGCAGGATGATCACGATGCTGACCCGGCGTACCGACAGCATCCAGTGGCGGAACACTTCGAACGGTCGCTCGGCGCCGGAACGGCGCAGCAGCCATGGCAGCAACATGTCGTTGGAAACCATGGTCGACAAGGCAATGCTCGCCACGATCACCATGCCGGTGGCCGCTGAAGCGCCGCCGATAAACGCCAGTACGGCGAGTGCGGGATGGGCTTCGGCCATCGGCAGGCTGATCACGTAGGAGTCCGGCATTACCGAACTGGGCAGCAGCATCTTGCCGCCCAAGGCGATCGGTACTACAAACAGCGCGGCAAGAATCAGATACGCGGGAAACACCCATTTGGCCAGGCGCAAATCCTGAGGGTCGATGTTCTCCACCACCGTGACATGGAACTGCCGAGGCAGGCAGATGATCGCCATCATGGCCACGCCGGTCTGCACAACCATGGACGGCCAGTTGACGGTCTCTTTCCAGTATTCATCCAGGCGGGGGGCGAGCATCGCTTGGCTGAACAGGTCGCCGAATCCGTCATACAAACCGTAGGTCACAAACGCGCCAACCGCGAGAAACGCGAACAGCTTGACGAGGGATTCAAACGCAATCGCCAGCACCATACCGCGGTGGTGCTCCGTGGCGTCGAGGTTGCGTGTACCGAAGACAATCGTGAACAGCGCCAACACCAGCGACACGATCAGCGCGGTGTCTTGAGCGCGAGTGCCGGTGGTGTCGGCGCCAGCGCCGATCAGCAGATTGACTCCCAGTACGATGCCTTTGAGTTGCAGCGCGATGTAGGGCAGTACCCCCACCAGGCAGATCAACGCGACCACCACTGCCAACGATTGGGATTTACCGTAGCGCGCGGCGATAAAGTCGGCGATGGACGTGATGTTTTCCTGCTTGCTGATCAAGATCATCTTTTGCAGGACCCAAGGTGCCAACACCAGCAACAGCACCGGGCCCAGGTAGATCGGTAAAAATGCCCACAACTGTTCGGCGGCCTGACCTACAGCACCGAAGAAGGTCCAACTGGTGCAATACACGGCCAGTGACAGGCTATACACCCAGGCACGCATGCGCGGCGGCAGTGGCGCACGGCGACGGTCACCATAGAAGGCGATGGCAAACATAATGGCCATATAGGCCAGGGCAACGGCGGCGATCAGCCCGCTGGACAGCGTCATGGTAACTCCGAGCATGGGAACACCCGAGCATTCCAGGCCCGGTTGGACAGTCTCGCATGATGCTCGGGGTTAGTCAGTGTCGACCAAGGTCGGGTGAGTGGTGCGTGTGAGAGCCGGCGGTTCGATGCCTCGACAGCGGCCACGTAGAGGGCTCGCTCGCAGGCAAGCCGGACGCCGCCGTTACCGGGGCGGCAGGGTCTTTTGGCGCAGGATGTAGATCGTCACCAGCACGGCACTGGTCAACATGAAGCCACGTGCCCACGGTAATGGCACCAGGTAGCAGGACACACTGATGCTCAACCACATCAAGCCGATGGCGTAGACCTTGCCTTTAAGAGGGATACCGTTGCCGTCCAGGTAGTCACGGATCCACGGACCCAGGCGCGGGTGTTGCACCAGCCAGTGGTAGAAGCGTGGGGAGCTTCGGGCGAAGCAGGCGGCGGCGAGAAGCAGGAAGGGCGTAGTCGGCAAGACCGGTAGGAAAATGCCGATCACTCCCAGCGCTACGCTCAACCAGCCGATGGCCAGCAGCACGTAGCGCACGAGCAGCGAACGATTGCCCATGGGTGTCACGGGCAAGCGACTCAGTGGTGACGTGGCTTGAGGATCGCCGGTTTTTCGTCAGGGGCGTTGCACAGCAGGTACAGCGCGGTGAGGGCTTCCGGGATCTGTACGATCATGTCGTCCATCAGGTTGGCGTCGGCGGCGATATCGGCGAACTCCGGCTGGTCGTCGAACAGGCCCGACCCCACCATGATCGGCAGCAACATTTCGCTGACTTCTTCCTCGGCAGTTTCGAACCAGGCG
The DNA here is from genome assembly GCF_963970945.1 of Pseudomonas sp. RA_5y_Pfl1_P24. NCBI lineage: Bacteria > Pseudomonadati > Pseudomonadota > Gammaproteobacteria > Pseudomonadales > Pseudomonadaceae > Pseudomonas > Pseudomonas sp. RA_5y_Pfl1_P24. Next base: position 276,718 of record NZ_CAXAOJ010000002.1, read on the forward strand.
GCTTCGCGCAGGAACACGCCTTCCATGAAGCCGATGCACCAGCCGCGCAGGTCGGAGTCGTCCGGCTCTTCGCCCAGGTCCAGCTCGCATGGCAGCTCGAATTCTTCGTCCGACGCCAGTTGGCGACCGATGTGGGCCTTGAGGGCCAACAGGGTGGATTCGATTTCTTCGCGTTGGGCGTCGTCGGCGTAGTGCGGCTCTTCGGCGAACAGTGCGTCGATCCATTCACGGTCGGGTACGATCTCGGCGCAGATCGACAGGGCGGTCAGGTAGCCGTGGGCGGCCACGTAGTCCAGCGCCTCGTCATGCAGCTCATCGGCGTCGAGGAAGGCTTGCAGGCGGGTTAGTTGCTCAGCGAAGGACATTGAAGGACTACCTTGGAAATAAACGATGCTGAATTCTAGGCTTTCTTGAGCGCCCAGGCCAGCCGCCATGCAGATTTGCCCGCTTTAAGAGACGGGCTGCAATTCGTCAGTGGCACCCTTTGCCGGGTATCGCTCGGGTATACTGCCGCGTTTTGTGATGCCCTCGCAGGTCAAGCCCAGCGCGCGAAAACTTCGCTTACGGATTATTTCCCGTGAGATCGTGTTTTTTCGACCAGCCTGTACAGAGGGATTTGCGCACTTTTTTGGAGTTTTACATGCTCGAGCAGGCTCAACGCGTCCTCAAGGACATCTTCGGCTACGACAGTTTTCGTGGCCGCCAGGGTGCGATCATTGAGCGCGTGGCCAGTGGTGGTGACGCACTGGTCTTGATGCCTACCGGGGGCGGCAAGTCGTTGTGCTTCCAGGTGCCGGCGCTGTTGCGCAATGGCCTGGCGGTGGTGGTGTCGCCGCTGATCGCATTGATGGACGACCAAGTGGCAACCTTGGAAGAGCTCGGCGTCGCTGCGGCGGCCTTGAACTCTACCCTCAGTGCCGAGCAACAGCGCGACCTGGCGGCTCGCATCAAGCGCGGTGAAGTGAAAATGCTTTACCTGGCCCCTGAGCGCCTGGTGCAGCCGCGCATGCTGGCCTTTCTGCAGAGCCTGGAAATCGCCCTGTTCGCCATCGACGAAGCCCACTGCGTATCGCAATGGGGCCACGATTTCCGTCGCGAATACCTGCAACTGGGGCAATTGGCTGAGTTGTTCCCCGACGTTCCGCGTATCGCCCTGACGGCCACCGCCGACAAGCGCACCCGCGAAGAAATCGTCGAGCGGCTGCACTTGCAGAACGCCGAGCGCTTTCTGTCGAGCTTTGACCGGCCGAATATTTTCTACCGCATCGTACCCAAGGAGCAGCCGCGCAAGCAGTTGCTCGCGTTCCTGTCCGAGCGGCGCAGCGACGCGGGCATCGTCTATTGCCTGTCGCGCAAAAAAGTTGATGAAGTCGCCGCGTTCCTCTGCGAGCAAGGCTACCCGGCGCTGCCTTATCACGCCGGCCTGCCCAACGAAACGCGCTCTGCGCACCAGAAGCGCTTCCTCAATGAGGAAGGCCTGATCATGGTAGCTACCATCGCGTTCGGCATGGGCATCGACAAATCCAACGTGCGCTTTGTCGCGCATATGGACCTGCCCAAATCCCTTGAGGCGTACTACCAGGAAACCGGTCGCGCCGGCCGTGATGGTCTGCCGGCGGATGCCTGGATGGTCTACGGCCTGCAAGACGTGGTGATGCTCAAGCAGATGCTGCAGAACTCCGAAGGCGACGAGCGTCACAAACGCCTGGAGCAGCACAAGCTCGACGCGATGCTCTCGCTGTGTGAAGAGACTCGTTGCCGTCGCCAGACCTTGCTGGCGTATTTTGACGAAGACATGCCTGAGCCTTGCGGCCATTGCGACAACTGCATTGATGGCGTGCAGACCTGGGACGCCACTGAGCCGGCGCGTCAGGCTCTGTCCGCTATTTATCGCACGGGCCAGCGTTATGGCGTCGGTCATTTGGTGGACGTGTTGCTGGGCAAGGACAACGAGAAAGTGCGCAGCTTCGGCCACGAGAAACTTTCGGTGTACGGCGTCGGCAAGGCCCGCGCCGACGGAGAGTGGCGTTCGTTGTTCCGGCAGATGGTTGCACGCGGGCTGGTGGACATCGACATCGAAGGTTATGGCGGCCTGCGCCTCAACGACAGTTGCCGGCCGTTGCTCAAGGGCGAAGTGAGCCTGGAGTTGCGCCGCGACCTCAAACCGCAGACCACCGCCAAGAGCAGCACCAGCCAGGCCAGCCAACTGGTGCGTGGTGAAGAGCGCGAGCAGTGGGAAGCCTTGCGCACCCTGCGCCGCAAACTGGCGCAGGAACACAGCGTGCCGCCGTACGTTATTTTCCCCGACTCCACCCTGCTGGAGATGTTGCGCGAGCAACCCACCAGCATGGCCGAGATGGCGCGCGTCAGTGGCGTGGGCGCACGCAAGCTGGAGCGCTACGGCCAGGCCTTTCTTGAAGTGCTCGGCGGCCAGGCCGAAGCGCCGAAGGAAGTCGCCGATATCCGCCACGAACTGATCAGCCTGGCACGCGCCGGAATGACCCCGATCCAGATCGCCGGTCAGTTGCAGTGCTCGGAGAAAAACGTCTACACCTTGCTGGCGGAATCCATCGGCAAGCAGCAGCTGTCGTTGGAGCAGGCGCTTGATTTGCCAGAGGATCTGCTCGGCGAAATCCAGGATGCGTTCCTCGACGGGGAGGGCGAATTGCCACCTGTGGCGGAGATCGCGCCGCTGTTCACCGGGCGTGTTCCTGAGGGTGTTTTGTACTGCGTGCGGGCGGCTTTGCAGTCTGAGTTCGAGATTTAGTGCGCCAATTACGACAATGTAATAGATCAGTACATAGCAACTCTTGCCTACTGGCAACGCTCATGCTTAGCTGACTAATAATTAGCCACGCTTTATTTTCAGTCTAAAACAAGAGTTTTTTATGCCGTTAACCGATCAACACCGATTTGGCATGCAACTGGCGCAGATGTCTCGTGGTTGGCGCGCCGAGCTGGACCGCCGTTTGGCGGGGCTTGGCTTGTCCCAGGCTCGGTGGCTGGTGCTGCTGCACCTGGCCCGTTTCGAAGAAGCGCCCACCCAGCGTGAGTTGGCGCAAAGCGTTGGCGTCGAAGGGCCGACACTGGCCCGGCTGCTGGACAGCCTTGAAGGACAGGGCCTGGTGCAACGCCAGGCGGTGGTGGAAGACCGTCGTGCCAAGCGCATCCTGCTGTGTGATACCGCCCGGCCACTGATCGAGCAGATCGAGACGATCGCCACGGCGTTGCGTCACGAGTTATTTGTGGGTGTGGATGAAGCCGATTTGAGTGTGTGCATGCGCGTGCACGGGCGCATCCTGGCGAACCTGGAAAAGTCCTGAACTGTATGAGCGGGCGGTGCGACGATTCGACAAGCCCGCTCACTACGAAGCCTCGCGCATCATTTAGAACGTCTGCCCCAGGTTCAAATACACCGCCTTCTGGTTGTCATCATTGAACCCATAACTGAAGTTCAGCGGCCCCAACGGTGTATCAAAGCCCAGGAAAATACTCGCCGCGTTGATATAGCCGCTGTCGAACTCATTGTCGTTGTTCCACGCCCGGCCGCGTTCCAGTGACGCACCCAGGTACAACGGGAAATCCAGTGGCAGGTACGAGCGTGGCGTGAGCCGGCGGTAGTACACCGCCCGCATCAAGCTGATGTTCTGGCCCGAGATCGCATCCTGGCGGAAGCCCGACAACTGCCGCGCGCCCCCCAGCAGGAAGCTGGAAATCACCACATCCGAATCATCCAGCGTGCGCCCATAGCGCCCCCCCAGCACAAGTGTGTCCGGGCCGTGGCTCATGGCCTTGTCCAACTTGAACTCCCATTGGCGGTAGCGCTGGTCCGAGCCCAGCCCCGGTTCGAATTCGCGGTAGGCCAGGCCGATGTCTTCGCCGGTGTGGGGAAAGTACACATTGTCCAGGGTGTCGAAGGAGTACTTCAGCTCATAGAAGCCCTCGCTGAAACTCACGCTGGGCAGGTCGCGGTCGCCGATGCGTACGTCCGCCTTGCCCCAGGCTTCACCGACGCCGAAGCGGATCTCGCCATTGTTACCAATCTGGCGCCCTACGTTCAAGCCGAAACCGTAGCGTTCCAGGCGGTATTCGGAGATGGGGTCGTTGTCCAGGATCAGTTCGACGTTCTGCGCCTGGGCGCTGATATAAGGGGCGACAAAGTAACGCGAGCCAGTGTCCATCGGCTGGTAGAACTCGCTGTACAGCTCTTGTCGATCACCGATTTGCACCCGTGTCAGCCATTCGGCGCCAAGGCGGTTGATACCGTTCACGCGGTAGCTCGCGCCAAGGTTGAAGGCGCTATCGCCGCGCATGTCATCCGACAGGTTCAGGCCCAGGCGCAGGTAATCGGTACCGCTGCGCTTGCCGCGCGCGCTGATCACCAACGTGTTTTCCTTGCCTTTCTTGATTACGCGGTATTGCACTTGTTCGAAGTAATCCAGACCATACAGGGTGCCCATGTCGGTTTGCAGGCGGCCCAGTTCCAGCGGCTCGCCCAGGTTCTGGCGGATGTAGTAGCGGATCACGTCGTCGCTGACTTTCGAGTCGTTTTCCACGCTGATGGCGGTGATTATCGGCGTGCGTTCCCCTGGGGTACGGGCGGCCACCAGTTGCGGGTCGATTGGCTCGGCGGGGCGCAGATGGGCGAGGCGGGCATCGAGGGCGCGGGTAGCGCGGTAGCCGGCGTCGATCATGTCCTTGGCGCGGCCGAAGTCGGTCACGCCATAGGCAGCGAGCGGCGGCTGGATCAGCACGTCCTTGGGGTGCAGGTCCTTGAGTTGCTCTTCAGAGTTGCGCCGGGTCATCAGGGTGATGGATTGGTTAAGCACGTCCACCACCGTGGCCAGTTGCTTGCGCGAGCGCAGCGGGGTGCCGATGTCCACGACAATGGCGATATCCACGCCCATTTCCCGTGCCACATCCAGTGGGATGTTATCGGTCATGCCGCCGTCCACCAGCAATCTTCCGTCCAGTTCAACCGGAGCGAACACGGCCGGGATCGACATGCTGGCGCGGATCACCTGGGGCAGGTGGCCCTTGCGGAATACTACCTTTTCGCCGGTGGTGATATCGGTCGCTACTGCGCGGAAGGGGATTGGCAGCTTGTCGAAGTTACGCGTGTTGCTGCTGTGGGCGAACATGCTTTCCAGCAGCAGCGCCAGGTTCTGGCCCTGGATCACGCCCAGTGGCAAGCCGAGGCTGCCGTCGTCGCGGAAGCTGAGTTTTTGCTTGACCAGGAAGTCCCGGTCATCCTGCTTGCGCCGAAACGGTACGTCTTCCCGCGGCGGCGCATCGGACAGGGCCTGCTGCCAGTCGATGCTCAGCGCCAGCTTTTCCAGCTCATCGATTTTATAGCCCGACGCGTACAGCCCACCGATCACCGCGCCCATGCTGGTGCCGGCAATCGCATCGATCTGGATGCCTTGCTCCTCCAGCGCCTTGAGTACGCCGATATGCGCAAGGCCACGGGCGGCGCCACCGGACAGCACCAGGCCGATTTTCGGGCGTGGCGGCTCAATGGCGTCGGCAACAAGGGGAAGTAAGCACAGAAACAGGCAGGACAGCAGGCGGCGCATCATGAATCTCAAGGCTGGGCGATAAAGGCCGGTATTATAGCCACTCGATCCGCCAAGCCCGTTACGCCTGGAGCTTCTCAAATTATGTCGTCGATCAAACCCGAGATCGTTATCACCTATTGCACTCAGTGCCAGTGGCTACTTCGCGCCGCCTGGCTGGCGCAGGAATTGTTGAGCACGTTTGCCGATGACCTGGGCAAAGTGTCACTGGCGCCCGCCACCGGCGGCGCGTTTCGCATCACCTGTGATGGCGTGCAGATCTGGGAGCGCAAGGCCGACGGCGGTTTCCCTGAAGCCAAGGTGCTCAAGCAGCGCGTGCGCGACCAGATCGACCCGCAACGGGATCTAGGGCACAACGACCGCACGCAGTGAGCGTCAGAGATCAGGCCGTTGCCGCAGGCTGTTTGGCCTGGCTGGCGCCGCCCATCAACCCCGACAGCACGATCGCGACGATGATCAGCACGCCGCCGAGCAGCATGCGCAGTGTCGGGGTTTCGGCAAACAGTAGCCAGGCCGCAGTGATACCGTAGACCGGCTCCATGGCAAACACCACCGAAGCCGTGCGTGCCTTGATCACCGCGAGGCTGGCGACAAACAGGCTGTGGGCCAGGCCCGTGCAGAACACGCCGAGCAAACCGATCCACAGCCAGTCAATCGCTTGCACATCCGCCACCCCAGGCGCCGCGACCGGCAAAAGGCACGCTGCAACCACCACGTTCTGGCACAGCGCCGCCTGCACCGCAGGGATGCGCCCGGAACTGGCGCGATTGTTCAGTGACAGCAGGGAAAACAGCAGCCCCGAGGCGATCCCCCAGAGCAACCCGCCGGTGGCTTCGCTGGCAAGATTGAAGTCCGGCGTGACCAGCACCAGGCCGATGCTGACCAGCACCACCAACAGCACTTCATTGGCGCGAATGCGCTCGCGGAAAATCAGTCCTTCGAGGATCACGGTAAAGGCCGGGAACGCGGTAAACCCCAGGGTCGCGACGGCCACGCCGGCCACCTTGACGGCAATAAAGAACGTTACCCAATGCGCGGCCAGCAATACGCCGCTGACCAGCAGCCGGCGCCAGTCGCGCAGTTCCAGCTTTTTCCAGGCAGTGTTGCTCGCGAACCGTGCAAATAGCGCCAGGGCAATCACGGCAAACACGGCACGCCCAAAGACGATGATGGCGGGCGAGGCGGCCGCCAGTTTGCCAAATACACCGGTAAGGCCAAACATCAATGCGCCGATGTGCAGGGCGCCGAGGGCTGAGCGGGGAGTCATTGCGATCCTTGAATCAAGCGGGTGACAGAAGCGCAGTCTAGTGGGGCTGCCGTGTAGGCGTCTGTCGTCCGGCTCGCGATTTTTATCGCGAGACTCGTCCTACGCGTTGCGCCGCAATGCGCCCGGCGAGGCGCCAAACTCACGCAGCATCGCGGCCGCAAATGCGCTTTGCGAGGTATAGCCGACGCGATCGGCGATTTCACCAATGGGTAATGGCGTTTTGCGCAGCAGGTCCAAGGCCATGTGCAGGCGACGGCGGCGGATATAGTCCATCGGCGTCTGCCCGCATTCCGCCATGAACCGTGCGTGCAAGCGCGCCACCGACAGGTCTGCGATGCGCGCCAGGTCGGCTACCTGCAGCGGGTGTGCAACGTGGCGCTCGATATGCGCATTGAATGCCTCGTACGGCAGGCGCCGGCCCGGCAGCGGTTGAGCCAGCGGGTGATTGAGGCTGGCCAACAACAGCACCGCGCCTTGCTGGACGATCAGCGGATCATCCACCGGGCTCAGCGCCAGCCAATGCACCAGTTGGCTTTGCCGCGAATCCAGGGCGAGTCGCGTGGGTTGATCGAGCAGCCGGCGACTGGCATCGGCATGTTCGCCCAACGATTGCAGTACCCAGTGCTCGGTGGGCACGTCCAGCACCAGGCAGCGGCTGCCATCGCGGCTGCCACAGGCATGATGGGCGGAGAAGGGCAGCACCATCACGCTGCTTTCGCGCACCTGGCTGCCACGGCCCTCCACTTCGAAATCCAGGTGCCCGGACAGGCCGAACACCAACTGCGCATGATCATGGCTGTGGGCGATGGGCGCTTCGAGGTAATGGCGTAGCGTGAGAGTGGGGCTCATCGCGGTCTCCTGGGCTGCAAGCCGGCAGTCTACAACGCTTCTCGGTCGGCCGGCGCTGTCATCAGACTGACGCACAGCTGTCATGGGCTATTAACCGTCGAGGCGCAAGCTCGCGAAAACAGCGTCGAGGGATGCCCATGACCAGTGCCGAGTTCGTCAAACCCAGCCGTAAGCAACGGGTTCGTACCCTGTGGATTTCCGACGTGCACCTGGGCACCCGGGATTGCCAGGCCGAACATTTGTCGCAGTTCCTCAAGGGCTACCACGCCGACAAGGTCTACCTGGTAGGCGACATCATTGACGGCTGGAAAATGCGCGGCGGCATGTATTGGCCCCAGGCCCACACCAACGTGATCCGCCGCTTGCTGACCATGGCCAAGCGCGGCACCGAGGTCATCTACGTCACCGGCAACCACGATGAATTCCTGCGCCGCTACTCCAAGCTGATCCTGGGCAATATTCAACTGGTGGATGAAGCGGTGCACGTGACTGCTGATGGCCGTCATCTGTTGGTGATCCATGGCGATCAGTTCGACGTGATCACCCGCTATCACCGTTGGTTGGCGTTTCTCGGTGACTCGGCCTATGAGTTCACGCTTACGCTGAACCGCTGGCTGAACCATTGGCGTGCGCGGTATGGCTATGGCTATTGGTCGCTGTCGGCGTACCTCAAGCACAAGGTCAAGACGGCGGTGAGTTTCATCAGCGATTTCGAAGAAGCGATCGCCCACGAAGTGACCAAGCGCGAGTTGCATGGCGTGGTGTGCGGGCATATCCACCATGCGGAGATTCGCAAGGTGGGCGAGGTGGATTACCTCAACTGCGGGGATTGGGTGGAGTCGTGCACGGCGTTGATCGAGCACTGGGATGGGAGTATCGAGTTGTATCGGTTGGCGGATGCGCAGGCGAAAGAGGCACTGCTAAAGGCTGAGATGGTTGCGGGCTAGAGGCTGCACTGGGTCAAAAATGTGGGAGCTGGCTTGCCTGCGATAGCGATCTGTCAGTGAAAAATGTGGGGCTGACATACCGCTATCGCAGGCAAGCCAGCCCACATTTGATCCCGGTTTCTTCAGTTAGAGACGTCGGCGATGGCTTGAGCCAGCAACGTCAACCGCGTCGCATCAATCCCCGCCACGTTAGCCCTTCCCGAGCTCACCATGTACACGCTGTGCTCCTCCCGCAGTTGCTTGACCTGCTCGGCACTCAAGCCGGTATAGGAAAACATCCCGCGCTGCGCCCCAATATGGGCAAACCGCTCCGACAAACCGTGGGGCGCCAATGCCTCCACCAGCCCGGATCGCAAGTGCGCGATCCGCGAGCGCATGGCTTCTACTTCATTGCTCCATCGCTTTTTCAGCTCGGCATCGCCCAGAATCGTGGCCACCACGGCTGCGCCGTGATCTGGCGGCGTCGACCACAGGTTGCGTGCCGTGTTAGCAAGCTGGCTGCGCACATCCGTCAGCTTCTCGGCATCCGCCGCACACACGATCAACGCGCCAACACGGTCGCTATACAGGCCAAAATTTTTCGAGCAGGAACTGGTCACCAACACTTCCGGCAGCTCGGCCGCAAATAGGCGCACGGCCCAGGCGTCCTGCTCCAGGCCATCGCCAAAGCCCTGATAAGCGAAGTCGATCAGCGGCAGCAGTTGGCGCTCGCGCACGATCTGCAGCACCTGGCGCCAATCATCCTGGGTCAAGTCGAAACCGGTCGGGTTGTGGCAGCAGGCATGCAGCAGCACCGCGTCGCCCTCTGGCACGCTGGACAGGGTAGCCAGCATCGCCGCCACGTCCAGGCGATTGTCAGCACCCACGTAGGGGTAATGGCTGACCTTAATCCCGGCCTTGGCGAAGATAGTTTCGTGGATTGGCCAGGTCGGGTTGCTCAGCCAAACGCCACGGCCGGGCAGATTGTGGGCGATGAAGTCGGCGCTCAGGCGCAGAGCGCCGGTGCCGCCTGGAGTCTGGGTGGCGCCGGCGCGGCGTTCGCGGATCAGCGCCGAATCGGCACCGAGTACCAGTTCGCTGATCAGCGAGCCGAAGGCAGTATTACCGTGGCCGCCGATGTAGGTCTTGGTGGTTTGGGTGTCTACCAGGCGCTGCTCGGCCAGTTTCACTGCGTGCGGAATGGGCGTGAGCCCCTGGTCATCCTTGTAGACTCCCACGCCCAGGTCGAATTTGTTCGGGTTGGTGTCCTGGGCATACAGGTCCATCAGCCCGAGGATCGGGTCGCCGGGCACGCGGCCTATGGCATCGAAGTGCATTACTTGCGGCCCTCGGCGTCCTTGGCCACTTCGTCGGTGCGTGCGGCCATGATGAAGTCGTTGCGGTGCAGGCCCTTGATGGAGTGGCTCCACCAAGTCACGGTGACTTTGCCCCACTCAGTGAGCAGGCCTGGGTGATGACCTTCGGCTTCGGAGATTTCACCCATGGCGTTGGTGAACGCCAGGGCGAATTTGAAGTTCTTGAACAGGAAAACCTTTTCCAGCTGCATCACGCCGTCGCGGACTTCGATGTTCCAGTCGGGGATCTGCTTGAGCAGCACCGGCAGTTCTTCATCGCTGACTTGCGGGGCATCGGCGCGGCAGGCTTCGCAGTGGGCTTGGTTCAAGGTGGTCATGGAGGTGTCCTGAATTCGAATGTTTGAAGGTCAGTAGCGTCACCCTAAAGCAACGCGGGGCCAGGGAACAGACTCACCTGGCCTCAAGATGTAAGGATCATGCAGCTTTGGGTTTGGGCGGAAACTTTGGTGCATGCAATCCCAGCTGCATCCCGCGTTCCACCATGCCCATGATGTCTTCCTGCGCCACGTCGAACAGGCGCTTGAGCTCTGGCAGCACGAAGTACAGCGGTTGCAGGATATCGATGCGATACGGCGTGCGCATGGCTTCCAGCGGATCGAACACCTGGTGTTCAGGCTCGGACGACAGGCTGTACACGGTCTCCTTGGGCGACGACAGAATACCGCCACCGTAGATGCGCCGACCTTCGGGCGTATCCACCAGGCCAAACTCGATGGTCATCCAGTACAAGCGCGCCAGGTACACCCGTTGCTCCTTGGTGGCCGCCAGGCCGAGCTTGCCGTAGGTATGGGTGAATTCGGCAAACCAGGGGTTGGTCAGCAGCGGGCAATGGCCAAAGATCTCGTGGAAAATGTCCGGCTCTTGCAGGTAGTCGAGTTCTTCGCGGGTGCGAATAAAAGTCGCCACCGGAAACTGCTTGTTGGCGAGCAATTCGAAGAACGTCTGGAAGGGAATCAACGCCGGCACGCGGGCGACTTGCCAGCCGGTGGTTTCGGCCAGCACCTTGTTGATCTCGCCCAATTGCGGGATTCGGTCCAGGGGCAGGCCGAGCTTTTCGATGCCGTCCAGGTATTCCTGGCAGGCGCGCCCTTCAATCACTTTCAATTGACGAGTGATCAGGGTGTTCCACACCGCGTGTTCTTCTGGCGGGTAATGGATAACACCTTGCGCATCGGGCTCGCGGGCCACGTACTGCGTCTGTTTCATACGGCTCTCCTGCTAGGCATTCGTTCTTGTTATGTCCTGCGTTGAGCCTATTGATAACCCGTGCGCGCCGGGATTCCATCTGTTTAAAACGCCTCTGAGTAGGAAAACTTACCAGTTTTCGTAAAGTATTCGTTACGGATGCCGGGTTTGCTGCTGGGTTGGGCTGGGAAAACCCCCAAAGCTGTCACATAATCTTGACGACTATCTGCGCCCAGCGACAAAAAAGACGCGGCGCTTACCCAACTTTCGGGCCTTTTCATGCGTATCAAAGTGCACTGCCAGAACCGTATCGGCATCCTGCGGGACATCCTCAACCTGTTGGTGGAGTACGGCGTCAACGTCGCCAAGGGCGAGGTCGGCGGTGAGCATGGCAATGCCATTTACCTGTACTGCCCGAACCTGGTGAACATGCAGTTCCAGGCGCTGCGCCCGCAGTTCGAGGCGATTGCCGGAGTGTTTGGGGTGAAAAGGGTAGGGCTGATGCCCAGCGAGCGCCGGCACATGGAACTCAATGCGCTGCTCGGCGCCCTGGAGTTTCCGGTGCTGTCGATCGACATGGGCGGTTCCATCGTCGCCGCCAACCGCGCGGCGGCCCAGTTGCTCGGGGTGCGGGTGGATGAAGTGCCGGGGATTCCGTTGTCACGGTATGCCGAGGACTTCGACTTGCCGGAGCTGGTGCGTGCGAGCAAATCGCGGATCAACGGCCTGCGGGTCAAGGTCAAGGGTGACGTGTTCCTGGCGGACATCGCGCCACTGCAATCGTCCGAACATGATGACAGCGAGGCCATGGCCGGCGCCGTACTGACGTTGCACCGCGCCGACCGCGTCGGTGAACGCATCTACAACGTGCGCAAGCAGGAGCTGCGCGGCTTTGACAGCATTTTCCAGAGTTCCAAGGTCATGGCCGCCGTGGTTCGCGAAGCGCGACGCATGGCGCCGCTGGATGCGCCTCTATTAATAGAAGGCGAAACCGGTACCGGCAAAGAACTGCTGGCCCGTGCCTGTCATCTGGCCAGCCCGCGTGGTCAATCGCCGTTGATGGCGCTTAACTGCGCCGGTTTGCCGGAGTCGATGGCCGAGACCGAGCTGTTCGGCTACGGCCCCGGCGCGTTCGAAGGCGCGCGCGCCGAAGGCAAGCTGGGGCTGCTGGAGTTGACGGCGGGCGGCACGCTGTTTCTCGACGGCGTGGGGGAAATGAGCGCGCGCTTGCAGGTGAAGTTGCTGCGCTTTTTGCAGGACGGTTGCTTCCGCCGCGTAGGCAGCGATGAAGAGGTGTACCTGGATGTGCGGGTGATCTGCGCCACCCAGGTGGACTTGTCTGAACTGTGCGCCCGTGGCGAATTCCGTCAGGACCTTTACCACCGTCTAAATGTGCTGTCCCTGCACATCCCGCCGCTGCGCGAATGCCTCGACGGCCTGGCGCCGCTGGTGGATCACTTCCTTGATCAGGCGAGCCGGCAGATCGGCTGCCCGCTGCCGAAGCTCGCGACGGCTGCGATGGATCGTCTGAGCCACTACCACTGGCCAGGCAACGTACGGCAGTTGGAAAACGTGCTATTCCAGGCGGTGTCGTTGTGCGATGGCGGGAGGGTCAAGGCCGAGCATATTCGGCTGCCGGATTACGGGGTGCGTCAGCCCCTTGGCGATTTTTCCTTGGAGGGCGGCTTGGAGGACATTGTCGGGCGCTTCGAGAAGGCGGTGCTGGAAAGTTTGTACGCCGAGCACCCGAGCAGTCGGCAGCTGGGCAAGCGGTTGGGGGTGTCGCACACCACCATCGCCAATAAATTGCGCGATTACGAAGTCCTCAAGACCGACAAATAACCCACTGACTAAACAGGGGCAAACTTTGGGAGCGGGCTTGCTCGCTCCCGCATCATTTGAATTTTTGTCGCCTGTAATACGGGTGTTTGCCGCACGCGGCAGTAGTCCGCCGTTTTTTCGACTCTCAGCCGGCAGCCTAATCCACCCATCTCCCGCCAAACCCCCGTCCCGCCTGCACTTCTCCTTCTTTTCAAAAGTTGGTTCGCAAATTGCTTAAGCCTTATCAGTACAGCGGTGGGCGGCAAGCGTCCGTCAGAAAGAGGAAAGAGCGTGGACAAGTACCTTTATGTGGCAATGACCGGCGCCAGCCAGAATGCTCTGGCGCAGAAGGCCCATGCCAACAACCTGGCGAACATTTCCACCAATGGTTTCCAGCGCGACCTGGAGCAGGCGCGTTCGATGCCGGTGTTCGGTGACAGCTTTCCGGCGCGGGCGTTTGCCTTGACCGAGCGCCCAGGCACCGACTTCTCCCCTGGCGCGATGATTGAGACCGGCCGTGACCTGGACGTTGCCGTCAGCGGCGATGGCTGGATGGCCGTGCAAACCCCGGATGGCGGCGAGGCCTACGTGCGCAGCGCCAGCATGAACGTCGATGCATTGGGCGTGCTGCGGGCCGGCAACGGCATGCCGATCATGGGCAACGGTGGCCCGATTGCCGTGCCGCCCCAGCAGAAAATCGAAGTGGGTGCCGACGGCACCATCAGTATCCGAGCCATGGGTGAAGGCCCGCGTGTGATGGCTGAAGTGGACCGCATCAAGCTGGTCCAGCCGGACCTGAAGAACATGAGCAAAGGCCTGGACGGCACCATCCACACCAAGGATGGCCAGCCGGCTCAAGCCGACGCTAGGGTCACGCTGACCTCGGGCTTCCTGCAGGCGAGCAACGTCAATGCCGTAGAAGAAATGACAGCGGTGCTGGCGCTTTCTAAGCAGTTCGAGCTGCACATCAAGATGATGAACAGCGCTAAAGAAGACGATCAGGCCATGACTCGCGTCATGCAGATGAGCTGATAGCCCCTAACTAATTTGCAACGCGGCGCCAACAAACAGGCGCACGAAGGAGAACAGCATGCTTCCGGCTCTATGGGTTGCCAAAACAGGTCTGTCCGCCCAGGACACCAACCTGACCACCATTTCCAACAACTTGGCCAACGTGTCGACCACGGGTTTCAAACGTGACCGTGCCGAGTTCCAGGACTTGCTCTATCAGATCAAGAAACAGCCAGGCGCCCAATCGACCCAGGACAGCGAACTGCCGTCGGGCCTGCAACTGGGTACCGGTGTGCAGATCGTCGGCACCCAGAAGAACTTCAGCGCCGGCAACCTGCAGCAGACCGGCCAGCCGCTGGACATGGCCATCAACGGCCGTGGTTTCTTCCAGATCCTGCAACCGGACGGCACCACTTCCTACACCCGTGACGGTACTTTCCACCTGGATTCCAACGGCCAGATCGTGACGGCCAACGGTTTCTCCCTGGAGCCAGCCGTTGTCGTACCGGCTGATGCCAAGACGTTCACTGTCGGCAACGACGGCACCGTGTCCATCACCGTCGCCGGTAACCCGGCTTCGCAAGTGATCGGTAACCTGCAAACCGCCGACTTCATCAACCCGGCCGGCCTGCAGGCCATGGGTAACAACCTGTTCCTGGAAACCGCCTCCAGCGGCGCACCGCAAATCGGCACCCCTGGCCTGAACGGTTTTGGCACCACGCTGCAAAGCACCCTGGAAACGTCCAACGTGAGCACCGTTGAGGAGATGGTCAACATGATCACCACCCAGCGCGCCTACGAGATGAACTCCAAGGTGATCTCCACCGCCGACCAGATGCTTTCGTTCGTAACGCAGAATCTGTAATCAAGTCTATGGGGCGCCCCTGAGGTCGCCTGCAACACCGTGAGGTAAGGGTCATGAATCGCTATGTTTCTGTTCTGGCATTGAGTGGGATTGCCGTGCTCGCGGGCTGTGTCGCCCCGACGCCAAAGCCCAATGACCCGTATTACGCGCCGGTGTTGCCACGCACGCCGTTGCCGGCGGCTGCCAACAATGGCTCGATTTATCAGGCTGGCTTCGAACAGAACCTGTACAGCGACCGCAAGGCGTTCCGGGTCGGTGACATCATCACCATCACCCTCAACGAGCGCACCCAGGCCAGCAAAAACGCCAACTCTCAAGTCGGTAAAACCAGTAAGGCTGGCATCGGCCTGACGTCGTTGTTCGGCGCCGTGCCCAACGTCAACAACCCATTGGGTGATGGCGACCTGAGCCTCAGCGCCGGCTACAGCGGTGACCGCTCCACCAACGGCAAGAGTTCGGCAGGGCAGGGCAACAGCCTGACCGGTTCGGTCACCGTGACCGTGGCCGATGTATTGCCCAACGGCATCCTCGCCGTACGCGGTGAAAAGTGGATGACGCTCAATACCGGTGACGAACTGGTGCGCATTGCAGGCATGGTTCGCGCCGATGACATCACCACCGACAACACCGTGCCTTCGACGCGGATTGCCGATGCACGCATTACCTACTCGGGTACGGGTTCGTTTGCTGATGCGAGTCAGCCGGGCTGGTTCGACCGTTTCTTCCTTAGCCCGCTGTTCCCTTTCTAGGTGGCCACTTTGAACTTCAAACAGCTGATGGCGGCCGCGCTCCTGCTTTGCTTAAGCGCTGTCGCCCAGGCCGAACGCCTGAAGGACATCGCGAGCATTTCCGGTGTGCGTTCCAACCAGTTGATCGGCTACGGCTTGGTGGTGGGGCTCAGTGGTACGGGTGACCAGACCACCCAGACCCCGTTCACCCTGCAGACCTTCAACAACATGCTCTCGCAGTTCGGCATCAAGGTGCCGGCCGGTTCGGGCAACGTGCAGCTGAAAAACGTCGCGGCGGTGTCGATCAGTGCTGAGTTGCCGGCGTTCTCCAAGCCCGGCCAACTGGTGGACATCACTGTGGCGTCGATCGGTAACTCGAAAAGCCTGCGTGGCGGCACCTTGTTGATGACACCGCTCAAGGGTATCGACGGCAACGTCTACGCCATCGCCCAGGGCAACCTGGTGGTGGGCGGGTTTGATGCTGAAGGTCGCGACGGTTCGAAGATCACCGTCAACGTGCCATCGGCGGGTCGTATCCCAGGCGGTGCCAGTGTTGAACGCACTGTGCCGAGCGGCTTCAACCAGGGCAACAGCCTGACCCTGAACCTCAACCGCTCCGACTTCACCACCGCCAAGCGCGTGGTCGATAAGATCAACGACATGCTCGGCCCTGGCGTGGCCCAGGCGATCGACGGCGGCTCGATCCGTGTGACCGCCCCGCTGGACCCCAGCCAGCGCGTCGACTACCTGTCGATCCTGGAAAACCTTGAAGTCGACCCGGGCCAGGCTGTCGCCAAAGTCATCATCAACTCGCGTACCGGTACCATTGTGATCGGCCAGAACGTCAAGGTATCGCCGGCAGCGGTGACCCACGGCAGCCTGACCGTGACCATCACCGAAGACCCGATCGTCAGCCAGCCTGGGCCTTTGTCCAACGGCCAGACGGCGGTGGTGCCACGCTCACGCGTCAACGCCCAGCAAGAAGCCAAGCCGATGTTCAAGTTCGGTCCCGGCACCACCCTGGATGAGATTGTCCGTGCAGTGAACCAGGTGGGCGCGGCGCCCGGCGACTTGATGGCGATTCTCGAAGCACTGAAACAGGCCGGCGCCTTGCAAGCCGACCTGATCGTGATCTGAGGCCATGGTCATGGACATGCGCAAGAGCGGTATCAGCAGCACGGCGGACTCGGGGTCTTACTCCGACTTGAACCGGCTTAACCAGCTCAAGGTCGGCGACGACAAGAACAGCGAAGGCAACATGCGCAAGGTCGCGCAGGAGTTCGAGTCGCTGTTTTTGAGCGAGATGCTCAAGTCCATGCGTTCGGCCACCGAGGCGTTGGGTAAAGACAACCCGCTGAACACGCCGGCCGCCAAGCAATATCAGGAAATGTACGACCAGCAACTGGCGGTCTCGATGTCCCGCGAAGGCGGGGGTATCGGCCTGGCCGATGTGCTGATGCGTCAGATGCAGAAGAACAAGCCGGTGGAGGCTCAGGCCGCCACCCTGCAAGGCCCGGCGGCGGCTGAGGCTGCCAAGAAGGTCAACGTGCCGACGGAAATTGCCGCCGGCACCCAGGCCGAAGGTCCGTTGGGCCGTTCCAATGGCCAGCGTCCGCTGTGGGCTTACCGCGTGGCAGAGCCACAGGCTGGGGCTGCTGCATCGCACAGCAATGACATGGAATTGATGAACCAGCGCCGGATTGCCTTGCCGAGCAGGCTGACTGATCGCCTGCTGGCCGGCATCGTGCCGAGTACCGATGCAACCACCGTCGCCAAGTCTGCGCCACTGCGTAACAGCGCGGCCGATGACAACGTGGTCAACAGCACGGCGCGCACTTTCGCGGTGCCCGGCGACCGCATGCAGGTCTACGGCCGTGCCGTGGCCCAGCCACCGTTGGCGCCGGCGAAGAAGGCCTTCAGTTCGCAGGATGAATTTGTCGCGACCATGTTGCCAATGGCCAAGGCGGCCGCCGCGCGCATTGGTGTCGATCCGAAGTACCTGGTGGCCCAGGCCGCCCTGGAAACTGGTTGGGGTAAATCGGTGATGCGCGCCCAGGATGGCACCAGCAGCCACAACCTGTTTGGCATCAAGGCCGGCCAGAGTTGGCAGGGCGAGAAAGCGCGTGCGATCACCAGCGAGTTCCGTGACGGGGCAATGGTCAAGGAAACGGCGCAGTTCCGTTCCTACAACTCTTACCAGGACAGCTTCCATGACCTGGTGACATTGCTGCAAAGCAATGATCGCTATAAAGAAGTTGTGAAGTCGGCCGACAACCCGGAACAGTTTGTACGCGAGTTGCAAAAAGCCGGTTACGCAACCGACCCGGCCTACGCCAGCAAGATTTCGCAGATCGCTAAAACGATGGACAGTTACCAGAACTACGCTGCCGCTGGCGCAACCACACATTTATAAGGTCTGAACCATGAGTTTGCTCAATATCGGGATGTCGGGGCTTAACGCTGCTCAAGGATCGTTGTCGGTCTTGAGTAACAACATTGCCAACGCCAACACGGCGGGCTATTCGCGTCAGCAGACTACCCAGAGCGCGAATGCGTCGAACCAGTACGGCGGCGTGTTTATCGGCAGCGGTACCACCTTGGCCGACGTGCGCCGGGTGTACAACGAATACCTGGACACGGCGTACCAGAACAGCACCTCGCTCAACAGCGATGCCAAGGCTTACCTGGATCAAGTGAGCGCCGTGGACAAGACGTTGTCGGACAAGACTACGGGCATGTCGTCCGTACTCAGTTCGTTCTTTGCCGCTGTTCAGACCGCCTCGGCTAACCCGAGTGATACCTCGGCTCGCCAGATACTGTTGACCAGCGCCCAGACATTGAGCAACCGCTTCAACTCGATCTCCAGTCAGTTGAGCCAGCAGAAAGAAACCATTAACAGCCAGCTGACCTCCTTGACCGATCAGGTCAACCAGCTGACCTCGTCGATTGCTTCGCTCAACAAGCAGATCACCCAGGTGCAGGGGTCTTCGAACACCACCCCGGCCAACCTGCTGGACGCGCGCGCCGAAGCCGTACGTTCGCTCAATGAGTTGATCGGCGTGAATGCCAGCGAGAAGAACGGTGTGTTCAGCGTCAGTACCGGTACCGGCCAGTCCCTGGTGCTGGGTGATCGGTCCAACACCCTTTCTGCCGTACCGAGCAAGAGCGACACCAGCCAGTACACGATTCAGATGAATGCGGCTGGCGGGACGACGATGGACCTGGGCAACGTGATCAGTGGTGGCAGCATCGGTGGCTTGTTGCGCTATCGCAGCGATGTGTTGATGCCGGCCATCAATGACCTGGGTCGCATTGCTATCGTCACTGCCGATACGATCAACAGTCAACTGGGCCAGGGTATCGACCTGAACGGCGAATTCGGCTCGTCGATGTTCAAAGACATCAACAGCGCTGCGTCTGTCGCGCTGCGTAGCCTTTCCGCTCAAGGTAATCAGGGCGTTGGTAGCCTGGGTGTTACGATCAAGGACACCAGCAAGCTGACCAACTTCGATTACAAGGTCACCTTCAGCGACCCTGTCGATCTCAACAAAGTCACCGTCGAGCGCTCTGATGGCAAAGCCATGGGCACGTTTGATATCACGGCTACACCGCCCTCGGTGATCGATGGTTTCACCCTGGAACTCAAGAACGGACCGATGCAGGCGGGTGACAGCTTTAAAGTCAGCCCGACCGCCAGTGGCGCCCAGGATATCGGTACTGTCCTCAACGACCCGAGCAAGATTGCGTTTGCCGCGCCGCTGAACGGGGAGGCCAGCAAAACCAACCAGGGTACCGGTAGCTTCACACCGCCGACCCTGACCCTGCCCCTGGATATCCAGGGTGGCGCTACTACCGCGCAACTGCGCGTTGGCATTGAAAATTCGATGCCGGTGAAGATGGTGTTCGGCAAGCCGGCGGCTGATGGCACTCAGAGCTATACCCTTAACGACGCCAAGGGCGATCCTATCGGCTCGGGGACCATCATTCCGGGGCAGGCCAATAAAATCACCGTCAACGTGCCGATGCGTGATGCCAGCGGTGCCCTGGTGGTGCCGGCCAAGAGTTTTGGTTTTGACACCACGGTTGCGGGCTCGCCGACCGATGGGGATAGCACCACCTTTTCGTTTAACGCCACGGGCGTATCCGACAACCGCAATGCCCAGCAACTGCTGAATCTGCAAACCAAGGCCACCGTGGGCGTGGCGACAGATGGCACCGGCGGCACGAGCCTGGTCGGGGCCAACAGCAAGTTGGTGTCCACCGTTGGCGCCAAGGCCGCTGCGGCCACCACTGACACCACGGCCACCAATGCGTTGCTGACGGCTAACAAAAATGCGCGCAACTCCGTGTCCCAGGTCAACCTGGACGAAGAGGCGGGCGACATGATCAAGTTCCAGCAGTACTACACAGCGTCGTCGCAGATCATCAAGGCTGCGCAAGAAACCTTCAGCACGCTGATTAATAGTCTTTAAGGGAGTCTGGGACGATGCGCATTTCTACACAGCAGTATTTCGACACCAGTGCGAGCAAGTATCAAAACAACTACTCCAGCGTGGTCAAGGCCCAGGAGCAGGCGAGTTCCGGCGTGCGTGTACAGACCGCTGGCGATGATCCGGTGGCCGCGCAGCGTTTGCTGATGTTGCAGCAGCAGAAAGATATGCTGGCGCAGTCCAGCGGTAATATCAGCTCCCTGAAAAGTTCGCTGACCAACGAGCAGAGCATCCTGGATGCGCTCGACAAGGCGATGCAGGCTGGCAAGCAGCTGGCCCTGCGGGCGGGCGGTGTGACCAGCGATGCTGATCGCAAGTCAATCTCGGTCGAAGTGGGGGCCCTGGAAGAGCAGGTACTGGGTTTGCTCAACAGCAAGGATGCGGCAGGCAATTACTTGTTCTCCGGCTCCAAGACCCAAACCCCCCCGTATTCGCGCAACAGCGATGGCACCTACAGCTACCAGGGCGACGAAAACGAACTGAGCCTGCAGGTTTCCGAGACGCTTACGGTGCGCACTGGCGATACCGGCAAAACCATTCTGGGAGGGGCGGCCAACAGCAGTCGCACCCAATCTACCTACATTGCACCTGCGGCTGCGCCTCTTCCGCCAGCGATTTCTCCGCCTTTGGTCGATGATAAAAAGGTTGCGATTTCGGCCGGCCTGGTGACTTCGGGTATCGACTACACCAAGCAGTTTGCCGACGGCCAACCTTACAAGCTGACCTTCACCAGTAGCACCCAGTACAAGGTGACGGACAAGGACAACAATGACATTACCTCAGAGATTGCGGGTAATGGCACGTTCGATTCCACCAAGGAAGGCAGCGGCAGCGTGAACCTACGCGGGGTTAAGTTCGACATCACCATCGACCTTACCGACACCGCCACCGGGCCGAATGCCGATGCGTTGGTCAAGGGCCGCGAGTTCAGCCTGGCTGCCAAGCCGGATGCGTTCAATGTCTCGCGTACCGCGAGCAACCAGTCGACCGCGCAACTGACCAACGGCAACGTCAGCAGCGCGGCGGACTATTCCAGCACCTTTCCCGGCAATAGCGGGGTGCTGATCAAGTTCAGTGACACTGACCCGACGGCCTTCAAGGTATTTGCCCAGCCGTATACCGCCGACAGCAAAGAGATCGATTCGGGCGTTATCGACACAGCCACGACGCCGAATACCATCACTGCGGCCGGTGTGACCTTTGGGTTGAGCGGTACGCCGCAGACCGGCGACCAGTTTGCCGCCGGTGCCAGCACCCAGAAAACCCAGAACGCCCTCGACACCTTGAGCCAGCTGCGCCAAGCCCTGGAAAAGCCGGCCGATGGCATCCCGGGCGCGCGGGTCAAGCTTCAGGACGCGCTGAACGCTGCGGTCAGTAACCTGACCAACTCGACCACCCAGCTGGGCAATGTGATTGGCTCCATTGGTGCGCGCGAAAACGCGCTCGATGTGCAAGCTGACGCAAACGCCAGTATCGGCCTGGCCAATACCACCACCATGAGTGCACTGGCCAATATCGACATGGGCGAAGCCGCGATCAACCTGACCCTGCAGCAGACCATGCTGGAAGCCTCGCAGCTGGCGTTTGTAAAAGTCTCGCAGTTGAGCCTCTTCAACAAGATGTAAGTGGCGTGACGTCAAGCGGCCCGCTCTGGAAACAGGACGGGCCGTTGTTGTTTATGGGGTTTAATTGTTTGAAGGTTTTGCACAAAGCACACAAAATTGAGTGACCTGTGAGTCATAAAGCGCATCTTCACTGTATCGTGTGAAAAGGATAAGTCGTCACAGGGTCCTTGCGAGGCGGCTTTCAGCGAGATTTTTATGGGGTTATCCCCTTTATTGTCAGCACTCCGGGCGCAGTCCCAGGGGTGTTCTCCAGCTATTTAGTATTGGGAAGCCACAATGATTGGCATAAAAAGCATCGCCAGTTACGTGCCGGCAGACGGGATCGATAACTACGCCCAGGGTGCCAAATTCGCCAAGGATGAAGAGTTCATCATTGGCAAGATCGGTTCGGCGTTTTTGCCGCGCAAGGATGCCGCGCAGGAAACGTCTGACCTGTGTGTCGAAGCGGTCAACGCTTTGTTTGCCAACAACCCGGATTTGAAGCGCGAGTCCATCGACGCACTGATTGTCGTGACCCAGAACGGTGATGAAGAGGGCTTGCCCCACACCGCCGCCATCGTCCAGGACAAACTCGGCCTGCCGACTCACGTTGCGGCGTTCGATATTTCCCTGGGCTGCTCGGGCTACGTCTACGGCATCTATGCGATGAAGGGCTTCATGGAAGCCGCCGGCCTGAAAAACGGCCTGCTGGTCACCGCCGACCCGTACTCGAAGATCGTCGACCCGGAAGACCGCAACACCACCATGCTGTTCGGCGACGCCGCCACCGCCACCTGGATGGGCGAAGACGCACCGTGGCTGCTGGGCAAGGCCAAGTTCGGCACCGACGGTTCCGGCGCACCGCACCTTAAGGTCAGCGACGGCGTGTTCTTTATGAATGGCCGCCAGGTGTTCAACTTCGCGCTGCTTAAAGTGCCGGCGCATTTGCACGAGCTGCTCAACGAGTCGGACCTCAAGGCTGATGAGATTGATGCCTTCTGCATTCACCAGGGCAGTGCGGCCATTGTCGACGCCGTGGCGCGCCGTTTTGAAGACGCTCCAGTGGACAAGTTCATCAAGGACATGGTCGAGACCGGCAACACCGTTTCATCGAGCATTCCGTTGCTGCTGGAAAAACACGTGATGGACGCCACCTGGAAGCGTGTGGCCATCAGTGGTTTTGGTGTGGGCCTGTCGTGGGGTTCGGCGATTCTCTATCGCCCGTGATGCTTAAATAGCTTCAATAAAAAAACGCCGATAATCGAAAGATCATCGGCGTTTTTTATTTGGCGCCAGAAAACCCAATAAAATCTGGGTTTCGAGCCTGCGTAAACCCTTGAATTACAAGGGGTGGCACGACGCCAGTAAATAATTTCAAAAAAATCCTCAAGCATCCGGCTACCACGACGATAACTATTACGTAGGTTCTCAGGCCACACCCGGCGGTTGCCAGGGCCGGAAGCCGCAGTATCCATCCAACGAGGATTTCGTCATGGCTTTAACAGTAAACACCAACATTGCTTCGATCACTACTCAGGGTAACCTGAACAAAGCTGGCGGCGCCCTGGCCACTTCCATGCAGCGCCTGTCTTCCGGCCTGCGTATCAACAGCGCTAAAGACGACGCTGCTGGCCTGCAGATCGCTAACCGTCTGACCAGCCAAATCAACGGCCTGGGCCAAGCAGTCAAAAACGTGAACGACGGTATCTCGATCGCTCAGACCGCTGAAGGCGCGATGCAGGCTTCGACCGACATCCTGCAAAAAATGCGTACCCTGGCTCTGTCTTCCGCTACTGGCTCGCTCAGCCCTGACGACCGTAAGTCGAACAACGACGAATACCAGGCTCTGACTTCGGAACTGACCCGTATCTCTACTACTACCACCTTCGGTGGCCAGAAGTTGCTGGACGGTTCGTACGGTACCAAAGCCATTCAGGTTGGCGCAAACGCTAACGAAACCATCAACCTGAGCCTGGAAAACGTTTCGGCCAACAACATCGGCTCCCAGCAGCTGAAAAGCGTTGCCATCGCTCCAGGTACCGGTACTGTTGCCGGCGCGATCAACGTCACTGGTAACGGCCAGACCGGTACCTACACTGTCGGTGCCGGCGACTCGGCTAAAACCATCGCCAGCAACCTGAACGGCCTCATCGGTGGCCTGACTGCAACTGCCAGCACCGAAGCCAAGTTCTCTGTAGACGAAGCGACTGCCACTACTACTCCTGCTTCGTTCACCCTGACCGTCGGCAGCGCTTCCGTTGACTTCAAGGGCGTTACCACCCAAGCCGGCCTGGCCGACCAGCTGAAATCCAACGCCGCCAAACTGGGTATCAGCGTCAGCTACGACGAAAGCAAAAAGACTCTGGAAGTCAAGTCCGACACCGGTGAGAACATCGTGGTCAGCGGTTCGACTGATCCTGGCTCGGTAACTGTTGCTGCCAAAGACGGCGCAGGCGCTTACGGTACTGCAGTTGCACTGGCTGACGCCCTGATCGTTACCGGTCAAGTGTCGCTGGACTCCGCCAAAGGCTACTCCCTGAGTGGTGCTGGTGTTGCTGGTCTGTTCGCGGCCGGTGCTGCTACCGAAGCTGCTGCGACCAAGACCACCGTTGCTCAAACCGACGTGACCGACGCCACCAAGGCCCAAAACGCCCTGGCGGTAATCGACAAGGCCATCGGCACCATCGACGGCGTTCGTTCGGGCCTGGGTGCTACCCAGAACCGTCTGACTACTACTGCAGACAACCTGCAGAACATTCAGAAGAACTCCACCGCTGCACGCTCCACCGTTCAGGACGTCGACTTCGCTTCCGAAACCGCCGAGCTGACCAAGCAACAAACCCTGCAATCGGCTTCCACCGCGATCCTGTCGCAGGCTAACCAGCTGCCATCCGCTGTACTGAAGCTGCTTCAGTAACTCCAGCGCTTGGTCACTAACGGAAGGGCGCGCTGAGTGCCCTTCCGTTTTTTCGGTTTAGAGGAGATTGGACATGGACATAAGTGTAAAGCTGAACCAGTCTTATCCGCCGGTTGCCCCTCAAGGCGCACCTGTGCAGGTGGCCGCCGACAAGAGCGTCACTAAAGTCCAGGAAACCCCGGCTACAGGCAAAGAGCCTGAGCGTGCGGACCTGGAAAAAGCAGTTACCGATATTCGCGAATTCGTACAAGCGTCCGAGCGCAAGCTGGATTTTTCAATTGATGACTCCACCCATCGTGTGGTGGTCAAGGTGATCGCCACCGACAGCGGTGAAGTGATTCGCCAGATTCCGTCGGAAACGGCGCTGAAGCTGGCACAGAACCTTTCCAGCGCAAGCCACCTGTTGTTTGACGACAAGGTCTGAGCTGGCATGAAACTTGTTGCTGTCCTGTCTTGAGGCGTAATAAGTCAAGATAACGGCAGCCACCGAACAGGAGATAGATGATGGCGGGTTCAACGGTAAGTGGTATCGGTTCGAACATCGATACGCAAGCGATCGTGAAGTCCTTGGTGGACGCCGAAAAGGTGCCCAAGCAGACGCAGATCAATACCGCGTCCCAGAAGGCGACCACCACGCTGTCTTCGATCGGCAAGATTCAGGCGGCGCTGGATGCGTTTCGTGGTGCCCTGGACACAATGTCCACCGGCAACAGCTTCACCGGCTTGACGGGCTCATCCTCGGATGAAAAGGTCGCCACCATGACGGCGAGCAACACGGCGTCAAACGGTAGTTTCCGTTTGATCGTGACTCAGCTGGCCCAGGCGTCCAAGTTGTCCAGTACAACGTTCTCCGCGGGTGCCACTGCGGTGGTAAACGCCACTGATAAGCCGACGACGTTGACCATCACGCAGTCGGGCAAGGGCTACGACCTGAGCGTCCCGGCTGGTGCGACCCTGCAGCAGGTGCGTGATTCGATCAATACCCAATTCGGTACTTCGGGGTTGAGTGCGAACATCCAGACCGACGCCAATGGTTCGCGGTTGATCCTGACCTCGACCACCATGGGGACGGGTTCGGACCTGACGCTGTCGGGGACTTCGGGATTGGATGTCGGCGCCACAGTGGTCGATGACCCCACAGATGCGCTTTACAGCATTGATGGGGTCAATTCCGTTTCCAAATCCAATAACATCGAAGGCGCCCTGAGTGGGGTGAACATCAAGCTGGTCTCGGTCTCGGCTACCGTGCCGGCTGGTGACGTTTCCCCAGATGCGACGAGGAACGCTACGCTGATTACGGTCAGCACTAACAACGCGGCCCTCAAATCCGGGGTCAAGGGCTTTGTCGATACTTACAACGCCTTGATGACTGCGATGACCGCCGAGACCAAGGTCACTACCAACCTCGATGGCAGCACCACGGCGGCGGCCCTGACGGGCGACTCCAGCATGCGTGCGCTGCAGAACGCTATCCGCAACGAGTTCAACAAGCTGTCCGGCACTGGTACGTTCAAGTCCCTGGCTCAATTCGGCGTAGGTACGAGTTCGACAACCGGCATGCTGGCGCTGGACGATAAAAAATGGGACGCGGCGGTCAAGACCAACGCAGCCGACATCAGCAGCATGTTTTCCGGCAAAACCGGCATGCTGGCGCGCATGAAAAGTGCCACGGATGATTACGCCAGGGCAAGCACCGGCGTACTGGCTACGCGCACGGCTTCTTTGTCGGACACGTTGAAAGATCTGTCCAAGGACCAGGCCACGCTCGATGAGCGCATGACCCTGCTCACCAGCAGCCTCTCCGCCAAATACAATGCCATGGACACCCTGGTCGCCCAATTGCGCCAGCAAAGCACCAGCGTCATGACCACGCTCAATGCATTGAACAACCCAAAAACCAATAATTGATCCCTTCAGTGGATACGGGCCAGACACTTGTCTGGCCTTTTTTTATCATTGACGACTGGCCTAAAGCTTTTTGCGGGCCAGTCGACATATTGGTTACTGAATTCCTTTTCGCTGTCGCCTGTCACGAGGTAGAAACATGAATCCCATGAGAGCCCTTCGCCAATACCAGAAGGTCAATTCCCATGCTCAGATCTCCGAAGCCAGCCCGCATCGCCTGGTGCAGATGCTGATGGAAGGCGGCCTTGACCGCATGGCCCAAGCCAAAGGTGCGCTGGCGCGTGGTGACATCGCGGCCAAGGGTTTGATGCTCGGCAAGGCGATTGATATCGTGATCGGCCTGCGTGACGGCCTGGATGCGCAAAAAAGTGATAACCCGGCTTACGTCCAGCAGTTGGAAAGTTTGTATGCATATATGACCAACCGACTGATGGAAGCGAACCTGCATAACGACGCCGACATGATCGACGAAGTGGCGCGTTTGCTGATCACCGTAAAAGAAGGCTGGGACGCTATTGCGGCGCCACAGGCAGCAGCAGAATAAGGCCACCGGCCTTGAGGAACACGTCATGAGCCAAGCACTGCAACGCATTGATGAAACCCGTGAGGCGCTGATGGGCGCGCTGGCGGACCGTAA
This sequence comes from Pseudomonas sp. RA_5y_Pfl1_P24, assembly GCF_963970945.1. Lineage (NCBI taxonomy): Bacteria > Pseudomonadati > Pseudomonadota > Gammaproteobacteria > Pseudomonadales > Pseudomonadaceae > Pseudomonas > Pseudomonas sp. RA_5y_Pfl1_P24. The sequence continues at coordinate 303,875 of NZ_CAXAOJ010000002.1, forward strand.
CTGGGACGCCATCGGCGAACTGGACCTGGGCTGCCGTCACGTGATCGATGAGGTGCTCAGTGAAGCGCCAGTGGACGAGGATGCGTTGCGTGAGAAGCTTGAGAGCCTGTTGGCGGTTTACCAGCAATTGCTTGAGGTGACGACTGGCGAGCGCCAGGCGATTTTCGAAGAGATGTCGCAGATCAACCAAGCGAAAAATGCGTCGAAGGTCTACCATCTGTTCGGGTGAATGCGCTTAGTTAATCCGAGCGGCGCGTCATATATTTGACTGTGCCAGCATTTTTGACTTAACTAGTGCTGTTTTCAGATTTCAGACGTCTATAGAGTAAGAATTCCTACAGCCGTCTTGATTGCCCTCACACCGGGCAGGAAGTTTTACTAGGGAAGTTGCTATTGCATGTGGCGTGAAACCAAAATTCTGCTGATCGATGACGATAGCGTCCGCCGCCGCGACCTGGCGGTGATTTTAAATTTTCTCGGTGAAGAAAATTTGCCCTGCGGCAGCCATGACTGGCAGCAGGTGGTCAGCTCGTTGTCGTCGAGCCGTGAAGTCATATGCGTGCTGATCGGGACGGTAAACGCTCCTGGCGCTGTTTTGGGCTTGTTAAAGACACTGTCCACCTGGGATGAGTTCCTGCCTGTGTTGCTAATAGGCGATATTTCTTCTGTCGATCTGCCAGAAGACCAACGCCGCCGCGTGCTTTCCACCCTGGAAATGCCGCCCAGCTACAGCAAACTGCTGGATTCCCTACACCGTGCCCAGGTCTATCGTGAGATGTATGACCAGGCGCGCGAGCGCGGTCGTCATCGCGAACCCAACCTATTCCGCAGCCTGGTCGGCACCAGCCGTGCCATCCAGCATGTGCGCCAGATGATGCAGCAAGTGGCCGACACCGACGCCAGCGTACTGATTCTCGGCGAGTCGGGCACCGGCAAGGAAGTGGTCGCGCGCAACCTGCACTATCACTCCAAGCGCCGCGACGGGCCTTTTGTGCCGGTCAACTGCGGGGCGATCCCGGCAGAGTTGCTCGAAAGCGAACTGTTCGGCCACGAGAAGGGCGCCTTTACCGGGGCGATCACCAGCCGTGCCGGGCGTTTCGAGCTGGCCAACGGCGGCACCTTGTTCCTTGATGAAATCGGCGACATGCCGCTGCCGATGCAGGTCAAGCTGCTGCGCGTGTTGCAGGAGCGCACCTTCGAGCGTGTGGGCAGCAACAAGACCCAGAGCGTCGACGTGCGCATCATCGCGGCCACCCACAAGAACCTCGAAAGCATGATCGAGGTCGGCAGCTTCCGCGAAGACCTGTACTACCGCCTCAACGTCTTCCCGATCGAGATGGCCCCGCTGCGTGAGCGCGTGGAAGACATCCCGCTGCTGATGAACGAACTGATCTCGCGCATGGAGCACGAAAAGCGCGGCTCGATCCGGTTCAACTCCGCTGCAATCATGTCCCTGTGCCGCCACGGCTGGCCGGGTAACGTGCGCGAGCTGGCCAACCTGGTGGAGCGCATGGCGATCATGCACCCCTACGGCGTGATCGGCGTGGTCGAGTTGCCGAAGAAATTCCGCTACGTCGACGACGAAGACGAGCAACTGGTCGACAGCCTACGTAGTGACTTGGAAGAGCGCGTAGCCATCAACGGCCATACCCCGGACTTCGGTTCCACCGCCATGTTGCCGCCTGAAGGCCTGGACCTGAAGGACTACCTCGGCAACCTGGAACAAGGCTTGATTCAACAAGCCCTGGACGACGCCAACGGCATCGTCGCCCGTGCCGCCGAGCGCCTGCGCATCCGTCGAACCACCCTGGTGGAGAAAATGCGTAAGTACGGTATGAGCCGCAAAGAAGGTGATGAACAGGCAGATGATTGACGCCTGTTTTTCAAGCCGCTGATTTTGGGTGTCCGGCCTCGCCAATACTGTTCCGTTTTTGACGGCGTCTGTTGCCGTCATACTGCGTTGCAGCTCATCCCCATAGCCAGCTATGAGTCGTCGCTGCGCCTTGTCTGACGGCAACAGCCGCTCGTCAAAACGAAACTGTATTGGCGAGGCCGGGCACCTTGGTTTTTTTTCGGCACAAGTATTGCAAAAGCCCTCGCAACGTTCCGTTTAACTGACGGTCAGCCAAGCGAGAGAGCATGATGCCCCACGCCGCCCAACTATCTTCGGCCCCTTTTACCCAGGGGTTGATCCCGCCTGTAGAACCGCTGTCCCGTCAGGGGCTTGAGCACGCGTTCTCGCAGTTCAACCAGATGTCGAGCCAGCTGACCGATTCCTACAGCCTGCTCGAAGCCCGGGTGTCCGAGCTAAAAGGCGAGCTGGCCGTGGTCAGTGCCCAGCGCATGGAAGAGCTGGCCGAGAAAGAGCGCCTGGCCAACCGCCTGCAAAACTTGCTGTCGCTGTTGCCAGGTGGCGTGATCGTCATCGATGAAGACGGCCGCGTGCGCGAAGCCAACCCGGCCGCCTGCGACATGCTTGGCCTGCCGCTGGAAGGTGAATTGTGGCGCCACGTCATCACTCGCTGCTTTGCGCCGCGTGAAGACGATGGCCACGAAATCTCCCTCAAAGACGGCCGTCGCCTGTCCATTGCTACCCGATCTCTTGACGCGGAGCCGGGCCAACTCGTGCTGCTCAACGACCTGACCGAAACCCGTCACCTGCAAGATCAGCTGGCGCGCCACGAGCGTTTGTCCTCGCTGGGGCGCATGGTCGCGTCTCTGGCGCACCAGATCCGCACGCCGCTGTCGGCAGCGTTGATCTACGCCAGTCATTTGACTGATGAGCAATTGCCCGCTGCCACCCATCAGCGCTTTGCAGGGCGCCTTAAAGAGCGTCTGCATGAGTTGGAGCATCAGGTGCGTGACATGCTGGTGTTTGCCCGCGGTGAATTGCCGCTGACCGATCGCATTACGCCGGCCGAGTTGATGCAGGCCCTGCAAGCGGCGGCCGCCACCCATATTCAAGACGTCCAGGTGCGCTGGCAATGCGACAGCCACCTCGGTGAGCTGCTGTGCAACCGCGACACGCTTGTAGGTTCGCTGCTTAACCTGATCGAAAACGCCACCCAGGCCAGTGGTCCCGGTGCGCGGCTCAAGGTGCACCTGTACAGCCGTGGGCAAACCCTGCGCCTGTGCATCAGTGACAGCGGTAGCGGTATCGAGCCCGCCGTTTTGCAGCGTTTGGGCGAACCCTTTTTCACCACCAAGACCAACGGTACGGGCCTGGGCCTGACCGTGGTCAAGGCAGTGGCGCGTGCTCATCAGGGGGAATTGCAGCTGCATTCCCGTCTGGGGCGTGGCACTTGTGCATTGATGACCTTGCCGCTGTTTTCATGCGCGGCAAGCGCGGAGTAGAGAGGATATGGCTATCAAGGTTCTGTTGGTGGAAGACGATCGCGCCCTGCGTGAAGCATTGGCTGACACGCTGCTGCTGGCGGGCCACGACTACCGAGCGGTCGGTTCTGCCGAGGACGCCTTGGAGGCGGTGGAGCAGGAGTCCTTCAGCCTGGTGGTCAGTGATGTGAACATGCCCGGTATGGACGGCCACCAGTTGCTCGGCCTGCTGCGTGCACGCCAGCCGCAGTTGCCGGTGTTGCTGATGACCGCCCATGGCGCCGTGGAGCGCGCGGTCGACGCGATGCGCCAGGGTGCGGCGGATTACCTGGTCAAGCCATTCGAGCCTAAAGCACTGATCGAATTGGTCGCTCGGCATGCCCTCGGCGTGATCTCGGCCAGCGAAGGCGAGGGCCCGATTGCCTTCGAGCCGGCCAGTGCTCAGTTGCTGGAACTGGCGGCCCGCGTGGCGCGCAGTGATTCCACTGTGTTGATCTCCGGCGAGTCCGGCACCGGCAAAGAAGTGCTGGCACGTTACATCCATCAGCAATCGACCCGCGCCAAGCAACCGTTTATCGCGATCAACTGCGCGGCAATTCCCGACAACATGCTCGAAGCCACTCTGTTCGGTCACGAAAAAGGCTCGTTCACCGGCGCCATCGCGGCCCAGGCTGGCAAGTTCGAACAGGCCGACGGCGGCACCATCCTGCTCGATGAGATTTCGGAAATGCCTCTGGGCCTGCAAGCCAAGTTGCTGCGGGTCCTGCAGGAACGTGAAGTAGAGCGTGTCGGCGCACGCAAGCCGATCCAGCTGGATATCCGCGTGGTCGCTACCACCAACCGCGACCTGGCGGGCGAAGTGGCGGCGGGGCGCTTCCGTGAAGACCTGTTCTACCGTCTGTCGGTATTTCCCCTGGCCTGGCGCCCGTTGCGCGAGCGCCCGGCGGACATCATCCCGCTGGCCGAACGCCTGCTGAACAACCACGTCAAAAAAATGAAGCACGCTCAGGCACGCCTGTCCGCTGAGGCCCAGGCTTGCCTGATCAGCTATCCGTGGCCGGGCAACGTGCGGGAATTAGACAATGCCATCCAGCGCGCGCTGATTCTGCAGCAGGGCGGGCTGATCCAGCCCCAGGATTTCTGTTTGGCCATGGGCAGCGGTGTGGCGCCGCTCCCGACCTTGTCGCCCGCGCCCGTGGTGGCTGAAATCGAAACTGCCGGTGCCCTGGGCGACGACCTGCGTCGCCGCGAATTCCAGATGATCATCGACACCCTGCGTTCCGAACGCGGCCGCCGCAAAGAGGCCGCCGAGCGCCTGGGCATCAGCCCGCGCACCCTGCGTTACAAGCTGGCGCAGATGCGCGACGCCGGCATGGACGTGGAAGCGTACCTATTCGCCACCTGATCTGTATCGAGGCCGACAAGCTTTGTCGCCTTTTCTTACGACTTGATACAGAGCTGGCACCCTTGTTGCTACTTCCCCTAGTAATTGCGGCGTAGCGTCAAAAAACTGCGGGTTGTCGGAGAGAGAAGTTCATGAGCCAGGGTATTGAGTTCAATCGGTTGATGTTGGATATGCGCTCCATGCAAATGGACGCCATGGCTCAACCGAAATCCGTCGCGCCAGCGCCGGAATTGAGCCAAAGCAGTTTCGCCGACATGCTGGGTTCGGCGATTAACAAAGTCAGTAGCACCCAGCAAGCCTCCAGCCAGTTGGCGAATGCGTTCGAGATCGGCAAAAGCGGCGTGGACCTCACCGACGTGATGGTCGCTTCGCAAAAGGCCAGCGTTTCGTTCCAGGCGCTGACCCAAGTGCGTAACAAGCTGGTTCAGGCTTACCAAGACATCATGCAGATGCCGGTTTAAGGACGAGATTTAAGTCATGGCAGAAGCAGTCGTGGACAACGCACCCGCCAAGGCAGACGGCAAGCCGCCCCTGTTTGGCCTGTCGTTCCTGGAAAACCTCTCTGAAATGACCATGCTGCGTCAGGTGGGCCTGATGGTTGGCCTGGCTGCCAGCGTGGCAATCGGTTTTGCCGTGGTGTTGTGGTCGCAGCAACCTGATTACCGGCCGCTGTACGGCAGCCTGGCGGGCATGGATTCCAAGCAGATCATGGAAACCCTGGCCGCCGCCGACATCGCCTACACCGTTGAGCCCAACTCCGGGGCCCTGCTGGTCAAGGCCGACGATGTGGCGCGTGCGCGCATGAAGCTCGCGGCGGCCGGCGTGACGCCGTCCGACAGCAATATCGGTTTTGAAATCCTCGACAAGGACCAGGGCCTGGGGACTAGCCAGTTCATGGAAGCGACTCGCTACCGTCGTGGCCTGGAAGGCGAACTGGCGCGCACCATCTCCAGCCTGAATAACGTCAAGGGCGCACGCGTGCACCTGGCCATTCCGAAAAGCTCGGTGTTTGTGCGCGATGAGCGCAAACCCAGTGCTTCGGTATTGGTTGAGCTGTTTTCTGGCCGCTCCCTTGAGCCTGGCCAGGTCCTGGCGATCATCAACCTGGTAGCCACCAGTGTTCCTGAGCTGAGCAAGTCGCAGATCACCGTCGTTGACCAGAAGGGCAACCTGCTGTCCGACATGGCCGAAAACTCCGCGCTGACCCAGGCCGGCAAGCAGTTCGACTACAGCCGTCGCATGGAAAGCATGCTCACCCAGCGTGTGCACAACATCCTGCAACCGGTGCTGGGCAATGATCGCTACAAGGCTGAAGTGTCCGCCGACATCGACTTCAGCGCCGTCGAGTCGACCTCTGAGCAGTTCAACCCGGACCAACCGGCGTTGCGCAGCGAGCAGTCGACCAGTGAACAACGCACCGCCGCCAATGGCCCGCCGCAAGGCGTGCCGGGTGCCCTGAGCAACCAGCCACCGGCCCCGGCGTCGGCCCCGCAAACCACGGGTGGCGCTGCCGCTACTGCGGGTGCGATTCAGCCTGGCCAGCCATTGCTGGATGCCAACGGCCAGCAGATCATGGACCCGGCCACCGGCCAGCCGATGCTCGCACCGTACCCGGCGGACAAGCGTAACCAGTCCACCAAGAACTTCGAGCTTGACCGTTCCATCAGCCACACCAAGCAACAACAGGGTCGCGTCAATCGCCTGTCGGTGTCGGTGGTGGTCGATGATCAAGTCAAGGTCAACGCTGCTGACGGTGCGGTAACCCGCGCCCCATGGAGCGCCGACGAATTGGCGCGCTTCACTCGCCTGGTGCAGGACGCGGTCGGTTTCGACGCCAGCCGTGGTGACAGCGTCAGCGTCATCAATATGCCGTTCTCCGCCGAACGTGGCGAAGTCATCGCCGAGGCCGCGTTCTACACACAGCCGTGGTTCTGGGACATCGTCAAGCAAGTGCTGGGTGTGTTGTTTATCCTGGTACTGGTGTTTGGCGTGCTGCGCCCGGTGCTCAACAACATCACCGGCAATGGCAAGAAACAACTGGCGCCCTTCGGTGGCAGCGATGTCGAGTTGGGTGGCATGGGCGGCCTGGACGGCGAACTGGCCAACGACCGCGTCAGCCTGGGCGGCCCGCAAAGCATTCTGTTGCCAAGCCCGAGCGAAGGCTATGACGCTCAGTTGAACGCAATCAAGAGTCTGGTAGCAGAAGACCCGGGCCGTGTGGCCCAGGTCGTGAAAGAGTGGATTAACGCAGATGAGTGATCGAGCCGCTGTTGCCAAGCTCACCAAGGTCGATAAAGCCGCAGTCTTGCTGCTGTCCCTCGGTGAAACCGACGCCGCCCAAGTGCTGCGCCACATGGGCCCCAAAGAGGTTCAACGAGTCGGCGTGGCCATGGCGCAAATGCGCAATGTGCACCGCGAGCAAGTCGAGCAGGTGATGAGCGAGTTCGTCGAGATCGTCGGCGACCAGACCAGTCTGGGCGTCGGCTCCGACAGTTACATCCGCAAGATGCTCACTTCGGCCCTGGGCGAAGACAAAGCCAACGGCCTGATCGACCGCATCCTGCTGGGTGGCAACACCAGCGGCCTCGACAGCCTGAAATGGATGGAGCCGCGCGCCGTTGCCGACGTGATCCGCTTCGAGCACCCGCAGATCCAGGCGATCGTAGTGGCGTACCTCGACCCCGATCAGGCCGGTGAAGTCCTCGGCCACTTCGACCATAAAGTGCGCCTGGACATCATCCTGCGCGTGTCGTCGCTGAACACCGTGCAGCCGGCGGCCCTGAAAGAACTCAACACGATTCTCGAGAAGCAGTTCTCGGGCAACTCGAATGCCTCGCGTACCACCCTGGGTGGTATCAAGCGCGCGGCCGACATCATGAACTTCCTCGACAGCTCGGTCGAAGGCCAGTTGATGGACTCGATCCGCGAGATCGACGACACCCTGTCCGGCCAGATCGAAGACCTCATGTTCGTGTTCAACAACCTCTCCGATGTCGACGATCGTGGCATCCAGGCGTTGCTGCGCGAAGTCTCCTCCGACGTGCTGGTACTCGCACTCAAGGGCTCGGACGAGGGCGTCAAGGAAAAGATCTTCAAGAACATGTCCAAGCGCGCCTCGGAACTGTTGCGCGACGACCTGGAAGCCAAAGGCCCGGTGCGCGTCAGCGACGTGGAAACCGCGCAGAAAGAAATTCTCACCATTGCCCGCCGTATGGCCGAAGCCGGAGAAATCGTTCTCGGCGGGAAGGGCGGCGAAGAAATGATTTAAGGCGCTTTCCATGTCGAGCAAAGATGAGGCACCCAGCGATCTGATTCGCGCACGGGATGTCGGCGGGTTCGACATCTGGTCGTTGCCCAGCTTCGATCCGCACGTGCCGGAGCCTGAGCCGGAACCGGTTGTAGAAGCTCCGGTGGAAATGGAAGAAGTGCCGCTGGATGAAGTCCAGCCACTGACCCTGGAAGAGTTGGAAAGCATCCGCCAGGAGGCCTACAACGAAGGCTTCGCCGTCGGTGAAAAAGACGGTTTTCGCAGCGCCACGCTCAAGGTACGCCAGGAAGCCGAGGTAGCGCTGAGCGTCAAGCTGGCCAGCCTGGAGCGCTTGATGGGCTGCCTGTTCGAGCCTATCGCCGAGCAGGATTCGCAGATCGAAAAGTCCATGGTCGACCTGGTGCAGCACATTGCCCGCCAGGTGATCCAGCGTGAGCTGGTGCTGGACTCCAGCCATATCGAAAGCGTGATGCGCGAAGCGCTTAAGCTGCTGCCCCTGGGCGTCGGCAACGTGCGGCTGTACATTAACCCGCAGGATTTCGAACAGGTCAAAGCCCTGCGCGAGCGCCATGAAGAAACCTGGCGCATCGTCGAAGATGCGGCGCTGCAACCCGGTGGCTGCCGTGTCGAGACCGAACACAGCCGGATCGACGCCACGGTGGAAACCCGCATCAGCCAGATCACGGCCAAGCTGCTGGACCAGGCCCACGAGCAGGTGTTGAACCCGGCAGAGCCTGACCTTGGCGTGGACCTGGACGCACCCGATGCGCCTTGATCGCACCAGCTTCGCCAAGCGCTTGAGCGGTTACGCCGAAGCCACAGAGTTGCCCGGCCAGCCAATCCTTGAAGGGCGCCTGCTACGCATGGTCGGCCTGACCCTCGAGGCCGAAGGCCTGCGCGCCGCCATGGGCAGCCGCTGTATGGTGATCAACGACGACAGCTACCAACCGGTGCAGGTCGAAGCCGAAGTGATGGGCTTTTCCGGCAACAAGATTTTCCTGATGCCCGTCGGCAGCCTGGCAGGCATTGCCCCCGGCGCTCGCGTGGTGCCATTGGCCGACACCGGCCGTCTGCCCATGGGCATGAGCATGCTCGGCCGCGTACTCGACGGCGCCGGTCGTGCGTTGGATGGCAAAGGCGGCATGAAGGCCGAAGACTGGGTGCCAATGGACGGCCCTACCATCAACCCGCTCAACCGTAACCCCATCAGCGTGCCGCTGGATGTGGGCATTCGCTGCATCAACGGATTATTGACGGTCGGTCGCGGCCAGCGTCTGGGCCTGTTCGCCGGTACCGGCGTGGGTAAGTCGGTGTTGCTGGGCATGATGACGCGCTTCACCGAAGCCGACATCATCGTGGTGGGGCTGATCGGCGAGCGGGGCCGCGAGGTGAAGGAGTTCATCGAGCACAGCCTCGGCGAAGAAGGCCTCAAGCGCTCGGTTGTGGTCGCGTCGCCGGCGGATGACGCGCCGCTGATGCGTCTGCGCGCCGCCATGTACTGCACGCGCATCGCCGAATATTTTCGCGACAAGGGCAAGAACGTCCTGTTGCTGATGGATTCGCTCACACGTTTCGCCCAGGCCCAGCGGGAAATTGCCCTGGCCATTGGCGAACCGCCGGCCACCAAGGGCTATCCGCCTTCGGTGTTCGCCAAGCTGCCCAAGCTGGTTGAGCGCGCCGGTAACGCCGAGGCCGGCGGTGGCTCGATCACCGCGTTCTACACCGTGTTGTCTGAAGGCGATGACCAGCAGGACCCGATTGCCGACTCGGCACGGGGCGTGCTCGATGGCCACATCGTGCTGTCGCGGCGCCTGGCAGAAGAGGGGCACTACCCGGCCATCGACATCGAAGCGTCCATCAGCCGGGTGATGCCGGCGGTGGTCGCGCCGGAACACATGGCCCGCGCGCAACAGTTCAAACAGCTGTGGTCGCGCTACCAACAGAGCCGCGATTTGATCAGCGTCGGCGCCTACGTGGCCGGCGGCGATCGCGAGACTGACCTGGCTATCGCCCTGCAACCGCAGTTGGTGACCTACTTGCGCCAGGGCCTCAACGACAAGATCAGCATGGGCGAAAGCGAAGCGCACCTGCAGACGATCTTCGCTCCTGCGCCGGGCGGCTAAGCCATGGCCAACAGCCGCGCTGCGCGCCTGGCTCCGGTGGTGGACATGGCCGAAAAGGCCGAAAAAACCGCCGTTCAGCGCTTGGGGTATTTCCAGGGCCAAGTCCGCCTGGCGCAAAGCAAACTGGGTGACCTGGAGCGCTTTCGCGGTGAGTACCAGCAGCAATGGATCGAGCGCGGCACCCAAGGTGTCTCGGGCCAATGGTTGATGGGCTACCAGGGCTTTCTCAACCAGCTGGAAACTGCCGTCGGCCAGCAACGCCAGAGCCTGGCGTGGCACCAGAACAACCTCGACAAGGCCCGCGAAAGCTGGCAGCAGGCGTTTGCCCGCGTCGAGGGCTTGCGCAAACTGGTGCAACGCTACATTGACGAAGCGCGGGCGCTGGAAGACAAGCGCGAGCAGAAGCTGCTGGACGAACTGTCACAGCGCCTTCCACGCCAAGAACAGTATTAAGGCGTGGGCTTACCTGCGATGGCCACGGGCATTTACACACTACAATATTGCATAGCCCACACACATTTGATTTGTTGTGTTGCCCATAGCCGGTTCACCTGCTAAACCTTGTGTCATTGCCAATGACAAGGAAGCAGTCGCATGACAGTTGAGTCAGAAGTATCCCTGGATGGGAAGAAATTGACGATCGTGATCAAAGGTCGGTTCGATTACAGCAGCCATCAAACCTTTCGCGAGGCCTATGAGCGGTTCTACAAAGGGCCTGGGTTGTACGTCGTCGACTTGAAGGACACCACCTACATGGACAGCTCGGCCTTGGGCATGCTCTTGCTGTTGCGTGATCACGCGGGGGGCGACGACTCGGAAGTCCGGGTAATCAACAGCAACTCCGATGTGCGCAAGATCCTCGCTATCTCCAACTTCGACAAACTGTTCGACATCAGTTGAGCGCCCTGGCCCCCGTCCTTGAACCGCTGACGATCCTGATCGCCGAAGACAGCGCCGCCGACCTGCTGTTGCTGGCGACCATCGTACGGCGCCAGGGCCACCAAGTGCTGACGGCCACCAACGGTGCGGAGGCGGTCGAGGTGTTTATCCGTGAGCGCCCGCAGTTGGTGTTGATGGATGCGCTGATGCCGGTGATGGATGGCTTTGAGGCGGCGCGCCGGATCAAGCAGTTGGCGGGTGAGGAGCTGGTGCCACTGATTTTCCTCACCTCCCTGCGTGAGAGCGAGGCCCTGGCCCAATGCCTGGATGCCGGCGGCGATGATTTCCTGCCCAAACCCTACAACCAACTTATTCTCGCGGCGAAGATCAATGCGATGGACCGTCTGCGGCGGTTGCAGGCCACGGTCCTGCAGCAGCGAGACCTGATCGCCAAGCATCATGACTATCTCCTGCATGAGCAGCGGGTGGCCAAGGCGGTGTTCGACAAGGTTGCGCATTCGGGCTGTATCAACGCCGCGCCGAACATTCGCTACCTGCAATCGCCCTACGCGTTGTTCAACGGCGACTTGCTATTGGCCGCCTACACGCCCTCCGGCGACATGCATGTGTTGCTCGGCGATTTCACCGGCCACGGCCTGCCGGCGGCGGTGGGCGCCATGCCCCTGGCAGAAGTGTTCTACGGCATGACCGCCAAGGGTTACGGCCTGGCGCAAATTTTGGGCGAGATGAACGCCAAGCTCAAGCGCATCCTGCCGGTGGACATGTTCTGCTGCGCCACGCTGTTGTGCCTGAGCACGCAGCGGCGGGTGGTGGAGGTGTGGAACGGCGGCATGCCCGAAGGGTATGTGCATGAAGTCGCCACCGGCAGGCGCACGTCACTGGCATCCCGACATTTGCCGTTAGGGGTGCTGTCGGCGGAGGCCTTTGATGATCGCACTGAAGTCTGGCCCATGGCCCTGGGCGACCGGGTGTTCTTGCTGTCCGATGGCGTGTTGGACACTGCTGGCGCCAATGACCAGCTGTTTGGCGCAGAGCGTTTGCAGCAGGTGTTCGCTGCCAATCGCGAGCCTGACCGTTTATTTGAAGATATCGAACAGGCCCTGGCGGCGTTTCGAGGTGAAGCGCGGGATGACGTGAGCATGGTGGAAATCACCCTGCAAGCCGGCCAGCAGCCGCGTGCCACCGGACAGTTATACGCCGACAGCGGGCAGGCATGCCCGCTGGATTGGTCGGTGAGTTTTGAATTCCGCGCCGAAACGTTAAAACGTTACAACCCTTTGCCGTACCTGTTGCAACTGTTGCTGGAAATCCATGGCCTTCGCGAGCAGAGCGGGGCGCTTTACAGCGTGATGGCCGAGCTGTATTCCAACGCGCTGGAGCATGGCGTGCTGGGCCTGGACTCCCGGCTCAAGCGCGATGCCCAAGGGTTTGCCGAGTATTACCACCTGCGCAATGACCGCCTGAACCTGCTGACCAGCGGTTATGTGCGGGTGCATGTGCAGGTGGTGCCGACGCAGGGGGGCGGTCGCCTGAGTCTGTGCATTGAAGACAGCGGCGCGGGCTTTGACGTGGAACAGGTGTTGGCGCGGCCGTGGGACATCGACCGTCTGTCTGGCCGGGGGTTGAGCTTGGTACGGCAGTTGAGCAGCGATGTACGCTGGTCCGATGGCGGGCGCAGTGTCTGCGTGGAGTTTTGCTGGGAGGCTCTGGCATAATCTGCCGATTCTTGATCAAGGAGCGAGCAAGTGATTGATCTACATCTGGACCCAGATGTGTTGTCGGGTTTGCAGGAAGTCATGGAAGGCGAGTATCCCAAGTTGCTTGATACCTTTCTCGACGATTCCCAGAAGCGTGTCGAGGCGCTGCGCAAGGCGCGGGATGATGCGAAGGCGTTGGGGCGGATTGCGCATAGCTTCAAGGGGAGCAGTGGGAACCTTGGGGCGGTGCGGTTGGCGCAGTTGTGTCAGCGGTTGGAAATTGAGTCGGTTCAATCCACCACGGATCTGGGGGCGCTCGTGGATCAGATTGATTATGAGTTTGCTTTGGTTAAGCCGCTGTATGAGTCGGAGCGGCAGCGGTTTGGGGTTTGAGTTGAGTGTGTGCATATCCGTTATTTAGGTAACGGCCACTATTGGTTCCGCTCTTACAGCGGGTCACTTTTGGAAGAGCGCCAAAAGTAACCAAAAACGCTTCGCCCCAACACTCGGCACCTCGCTTAGGCTCGGTGTGCCCGAACGAAGGCTTTGGAGCGTGGGCCGCCGCGATGGGCCATCCTTGGCCCAGCGCGGCTAACCCGGCGTCCTGCCGGGTTACCCACGCTCCAAAGCCTGCGTTCGGCCAGCGTGTTTAACGGGGCGCCCCAGATCAAAAGCAAAGCGCGGCGGCCTTAGGGCCGACCGGTTTTCTAACTGCCAATCTCGGTCCAAATGTGGGAGCTGGCTTGCCTGCGATGGCATCACCCTGGTTCATCTGATGTACCGAGTTGCCTGCATCGCAGGCAAGCCAGCTCCCACAATTTAAATCTCCATTCATCAGGCAGATATCAACCTGCTCTTGATCTGCTCTTGATCTGGCTTGTGATCTTGATCTGAGGCGCCCCGTTAAACACGCTGGCCGGAATTCGACATGGATTTGGGGGGTAAACCGGCAGGGATGCCGGTTTAGCCGCCCCGCGCCATGGATGGCGCGTGGCGGCGGCCCCCCAAATCAATGTCGGATTACGGGCACACCGAGCCTAGGCGAGGTGCCGAGTGTTGGGGCAAGAGCCCTTTGCTTACTTTGGGGCTCTTTTCCAAAGTGAGCCGCCGTAAGGGCGGAACCAATAGCAGCCGTAACCGCAGAAACGGATATGTACACAATAAAACCAGTCCAACAAGAAACCTGGCCCAACTCTTGCTCTACCTCCTGATACTGCATCCCCGATCCCCATGCAGTGGAGACCTTTACCTATGCCAGTCGCCCCGAATTCGCTCCTTCAGGTTGCCCCCGCGGCCAAGCCTCAAGCACCCGTCGCCAACCCACCGGCAGCGGTTGCGACCCCACGGGACACGGGCCCTGGCTTCGCTCAAGTGTTCGCCAGCCAAGGCGCCAAACCCACGGTCAAGGCCGACGATAACTCGCCCAAGCCCACTGCCGGCAAGTCTTCGGATGCAAGTGCCAAACCTGCAGCGGGCAACGACAAACCTGCCGCCAGCACGCCAGCGGTTGCCGATAGCGGCAAACCCTTGCCTGCCACCCCGCCGGCCAAGACCGACGACTCTGCCAGCAAAGACGACGACGCATCGTCCGACCCGACCCTCGTGCAGCAGCCTCCGGCTGATCCGGTGGTCGACCCGGCATTGATTGCCACCGTCACCCCGGTGGCTGTGCCGGTAATACCGGTAGAAACCCCCGCGCCCCTGACCACCGCCAAGGATGACAAGGCTCAGCCGGTAGTCGCGGCACCGATCGCAGCAACCGAGGAGGCCAAGCCGGCCTTCGACCCGGAAGCTGATCCCCTGGATGCCATGCCGGCCGTGCGCCTGGCGATGGAGCAGGGCGGTCATGTGTCTGCCAGCAGCCAGGCGCAGGCGAAAGCGGCCCCGACCCAGGATCAGCCGACCGCCGCGCAGAATTTTGCTGCTGGCCTGGCCACAATGGTCGACCAGCAAGCTACCAAGGACAGCACTGACCAAGGCGGGGACAAAGCGTTCAGTGGGCTGATCGAGGACGGGCTCAAGGACCTGAAGAACGCCAGCAGCGACACCCGTGTCGATGACTTCGCCAACCGTTTGGCCGCGTTGACTCAAGCCGCCACGCCGAAAACCGCCAATGCCTTGCCGCCGGTGACTAATGCGCCATTGGCCATGCACCAGAGCGGCTGGACCGACGAAATCGTCAACCGCGTGATGTACCTGTCCAGCGCCAACCTCAAGTCGGCGGAGATCCAGTTACAGCCGGCTGAACTCGGTCGTCTGGATATCAAGGTCAACATGACCGCCGACCAGCAGGC
Organism: Pseudomonas sp. RA_5y_Pfl1_P24; assembly: GCF_963970945.1. NCBI lineage: Bacteria > Pseudomonadati > Pseudomonadota > Gammaproteobacteria > Pseudomonadales > Pseudomonadaceae > Pseudomonas > Pseudomonas sp. RA_5y_Pfl1_P24. Next base: position 318,895 of record NZ_CAXAOJ010000002.1, read on the forward strand.
CCAGGTCAACTTCATGAGCGCCCACCCGGTGGTGCGTGAGGCGCTGGAAAGCCAGTCGGGGCGGTTGCGCGAGATGTTTGCCCAGCAGGGGATGGGGCAGGTGGATGTGAACGTATCTGACCAGTCTCGTGGTCAGGAACAACAACAGCCGCAGGCCCAGACCCGTGGAGTGGGCGGCGGCAGCGGGCGTGGTGACAGCGGCGACAACGGCGCTCACGTTGACGTGGCTGAAGCTGTCGCGCCTGTGACCTCTACGGTGATCGGCTCCAGCGCTGTCGATTACTACGCCTGACTCGAACTCTGCACAGGCCTAAATGTGGGAGCGGGCTTGCTCGCGAATGCGGTGGATCAGTGACAGATGGATTAACTGACACACCGCATTCGTGAGCAAGCCCACTCCCACATGGGATATCCAGCGTGACATCTGTCCCTGTCTACCAGACAACTCTGGCATAACACTTGCTCTTGCCTTTCCGTAGATCTATGAATCCCCGAATAGTGACGGATTATTGGCATGGCGAAGAGCGACGACGCAGTAAAAGCACCCGCAGGCAAAGGTAAGCTCAAGCTTATCCTGTTGATAGTCGTGGGCCTGCTCCTGGCCATCGGCGCCTCGGTGGGTGGCACCTGGTACATCATGCACAGCAGTGCCGCCAAACCGGCAGCCGCCGCTGAAACCGCCAGTAACGTCAAGCAACCGGCAATCTTCGAGCCGATGCTTCCGGCCTTTGTCGCCAACTTCAATCAGAACGGTCGTCAACGCTACCTGCAGGTGAGCATCACCTTGCTGGCGCGTAACCAGCCGGACCTGGATGCCCTCAAGGTGCATATGCCAGTGATCCGCAACAACTTGGTGATGCTGTTCTCCGGCCAGAGCTTCGACACACTTGCCACCCCGGTAGGCCAGGAAATGCTGCGCCAGAAGGTCACTGCCAGTGTGCAGGAAGTGGCCCAGAAGGAACTCGGCAAAGTCGTGATCGAACAAGCGCTCTTCACTAATTTCGTATTGCAGTAGGATCACGACATGGCCGTGCAAGACCTGCTGTCCCAGGATGAAATCGACGCGCTGCTGCATGGTGTCGACGATGGTCTGGTACAGACCGAAATGGCTGCCGAACCCGGCAGCGTCAAAAGTTATGACCTCACCAGCCAGGATCGCATCGTCCGTGGGCGCATGCCGACCCTGGAGATGATCAACGAACGTTTCGCCCGTTACACCCGCATCAGCATGTTCAACATGTTGCGCCGTTCGGCGGACGTGGCGGTGGGCGGTGTGCAGGTGATGAAGTTCGGTGAGTACGTGCATTCGCTGTACGTGCCCACCAGCCTCAACCTGGTCAAGATCAAGCCGCTGCGCGGCACTGCGCTGTTCATCCTTGACGCCAAGCTGGTGTTCAAGCTGGTGGACAACTTCTTCGGTGGCGACGGCCGTCACGCCAAGATCGAAGGCCGTGAATTCACCCCCACCGAACTGCGGGTGGTGCGCATGGTGCTGGAGCAAGCCTTCATCGACTTGAAGGAAGCCTGGCAGGCGGTCATGGAAGTCAATTTCGAGTACATCAACTCGGAAGTGAACCCGGCCATGGCCAACATCGTCGGCCCCAGTGAAGCCATTGTGGTGTCGACGTTCCACATCGAACTCGATGGCGGCGGCGGCGACCTGCACGTGACCATGCCGTACTCGATGATCGAGCCGGTGCGCGAAATGCTCGACGCTGGCTTCCAGTCCGACCTGGACGACCAGGACGAACGTTGGGTCAAGGCCCTGCGCGAAGACCTGCTGGATGTCGACGTACCGCTGAGCGCCACCGTGGCCCGTCGCCAGTTGCGTCTGCGCGATATTTTGCACATGCAGCCGGGGGACATCATCCCTGTCGAATTGCCGGAAGAAATGATCATGCGCGCCAGCGGCGTGCCGTCGTTCAAGGTCAAGCTCGGCTCCCACAAGGGCAACCTGGCACTGCAAGTGGTCGAGCCGATCAACCGTCGCTGATTCGCCCTAATTAATTTATGAAAGTTTGCTCCGCCGAGGACATGTAATGGCTACCGAACACGAAAACACTTCCGCCGAAGACCAGGCCCTGGCTGACGAATGGGCGGCTGCCCTGGAAGAAACCGGCGATGTTGGCCAAGACGATATCGATGCGCTGCTGGCCGCTGACGCCGCCACTGCACCGGCCGGCAATCGCCTGCAAATGGAAGAGTTCGGCAGCATGCCGAAGAACAACGACCCGGTGACCCTCGACGGCCCGAACCTGGATGTGATTCTCGACATTCCGGTGTCGATCTCCATGGAAGTCGGCAGCACCGAAATCAACATCCGCAACCTGCTGCAACTCAACCAGGGCTCGGTCATCGAGCTCGACCGCCTGGCCGGCGAGCCGTTGGACGTGCTGGTGAACGGCACCCTGATTGCTCACGGCGAAGTGGTCGTGGTCAACGAAAAGTTCGGCATCCGCCTGACGGACGTGATCAGCCCGAGCGAACGCATCAAGAAGTTGCGCTGATATGAAACGGCTGATCGTGGGACTGTTAGTCGCATTGCCCCTGGACGCCTGGGCCGCTGAGCCGGCGGCCCAGACCGCCGCTGCGCCCGTGGGCAGTGTCGGCGGGCAGCTCACTCAGCTGGTGCTGGGCCTGTTGCTGGTGGTCGGCTTGATTTTTGCGCTGGCCTGGCTGATGCGCCGCGTACAGCGCGTGGGCCCGGGCAACGGCCAGGTGATCGAAATGATCGGCTCCCGTGCCCTCGGCCCGCGTGATCGGCTGGTGCTGGTGCAAGTGGGTGAGGAACAGATCCTGCTGGGCATTACCCCCGGACGCATCACTCCGCTGCACGTGCTCAAGACGCCGGTGAACGTGGACCCGTCCAAGCCCGCCACGCCAGAATTCGCTCAGCGCCTGATGGAGTTGCTGGGCAAGGATCAGAAGGATAAGAAGTAATGCGCGTTTTATTGACGCTCATGCTGTTGCTGGCTGCGCCATTGGCGTTTGGCGCCGACCCGCTGTCGATCCCGGCCATTACGCTGGGCACCAATGCGGCCGGGGCGCAGGAGTATTCGGTCAGCCTGCAGATCCTGCTGATCATGACCGCGCTGAGCTTTATCCCGGCGTTTGTCATGCTGATGACCAGCTTCACGCGGATCATCATCGTGTTCTCCATCTTGCGCCAGGCCCTGGGCCTGCAGCAGACGCCGTCGAACCAGATCCTCACCGGCATGGCGTTGTTCTTGACGATGTTCATCATGGCGCCGGTGTTCGACAAGGTGAACCAACAAGCGCTGCAACCGTACCTGGCGGAGAAAATGACCGCCCAGGATGCGATCGACAAAGCCCAGGTCCCGATCAAGGATTTCATGCTGTCGCAGACCCGCTCCAGCGACCTTGAGCTGTTCATGCGCCTGTCCAAGCGCACCGACATCGCCACCCCGGACCAGGCGCCGCTGACCATCCTGGTGCCGGCGTTTGTCACGTCCGAGTTGAAGACCGCGTTCCAGATCGGCTTCATGATCTTTATTCCGTTCCTGATCATCGACTTGGTGGTGGCGAGCGTGCTGATGGCGATGGGTATGATGATGCTGTCGCCGCTGATCATCTCGTTGCCGTTCAAGATCATGCTGTTTGTGTTGGTGGACGGCTGGGCGCTGATTATCGGCACCCTGGCCGGCAGTTTCGGCGGGGTATAGCGCGATGACACCTGAAGTTGCCGTCGACCTGTTTCGTGAAGCGCTGTGGCTGACCACCTTGATGGTCGCCGTGCTGGTCGTCCCGAGCCTGTTGGTGGGCCTGCTGGTGGCGATGTTCCAGGCCGCGACCCAGATCAACGAACAGACCTTGAGTTTCCTGCCGCGCCTGCTGGTAATGCTGGTCACGCTGATCGTTGCCGGCCCGTGGCTGGTACAGACCTTCATGGAATACATCCTGCAGTTGTACGGCAGTATTCCGCAGTTGATCGGCTGACCCGATGCAGTCTTTGCTGGCATTGACCGACACCCAGATCAGCACCTGGGTGGCGTCCTTCATCCTGCCGCTGTTCCGCGTAACGGCGATGTTGATGGCCATGCCGGTGTTCGGCACGACCCTGGTGCCACGGCGCGTGCGCCTGTACTTTGCGGTGGCGATTACCGTGGTGATCGTGCCGGGTTTGCCACCGATGCCGCCGGTGAATGCCATCGACCTCAGCGCACTGCTGCTGATTGCCGAGCAGGTCCTGATCGGCGCGATGTTGGGGTTCTCCCTCTCGCTGTTTTTCCAGGCCTTTGTCATTGCCGGGCAAATCATCTCGGTCCAGATGGGCATGGGCTTCGCGTCCATGGTCGACCCTACCAACGGTGTGTCGGCGGCGGTGATTGGGCAGTTCCTGACCATGCTGGTGACCCTGTTATTCCTGGCGATGAATGGGCACTTGGTGGCGTTCGAGGTGTTGACCGAGAGCTTCAGCACCTTACCGGTCGGCTCGGGGCTGGTGGTCAATCACTTCTGGGAAATCGTGGGGCGCTTGGGTTGGGTGTTGGGCGCCTCGCTATTGCTGGTGTTGCCGGCGATCACTGCGTTGCTGGTGGTCAACATCGCGTTTGGCGTGATGACCCGCGCGGCGCCACAACTGAACATTTTTTCGATTGGTTTCCCGTTGACCCTGGTGTTGGGTATGGGGATTTTCTGGGTCGGCCTGGCTGACATTCTCAATCAGTATCAACCGCTGGCGACCGACGCCCTGCAGTTCTTACGTGATCTGGCACGGGCGCGCTGAGCCATGGCCGAGAGCGAGAGTGGTCAGGACAAAACAGAAGACCCCACGGAGAAACGTAAAAAGGACTCCAGGGAAAAGGGCGAGATTGCGCGCTCCAAAGAGCTCAACACAGTTGCGACCATGATGGCCGGCGCCGGCGCCTTGCTGATCTACGGCGGTGGCCTGGCGCTGGACTTGATGGAGTTGATGAAGCACAACTTCGCCTTGCCCCGCGAGGTGCTGCTCAACCCTGGCGCCATGGGCCAGTACCTGCTGCACTCGGGGAAAATCGCGCTCCTGGCGGTGCAGCCGATCCTGATCACCTTGCTGCTGGCCGCGCTGATCGGCCCGGTCGCCCTCGGCGGCTGGCTCTTCGCCGCCGGCAGCATGGCCCCCAAATTCAGCCGCATGAACCCCGGTGCCGGGCTCAAGCGCATGTTTTCCGCCAAGGCTCTGGTGGAGTTGCTCAAGGCCCTGGCCAAATTCATTCTGATCTTGTTTGTGGCGCTGATGGTGCTCTCGTCGGATATCGACGACCTGCTGCGCATCGCCCATGAACCGCTGGAGTCGGCGATCATTCACAGCGTGCAGGTGGTGGGCTGGAGCGCGCTGTGGATGGCCGCCGGGCTGATCATCATTGCCGCCGTGGATGCGCCGATCCAGCTGTGGGAAAGCCATAAGAAACTGCTGATGACCAAGCAGGAAGTGCGCGACGAGCACAAGGATTCGGAAGGCCGCCCCGAGGTGAAACAGCGTATTCGCCAACTGCAACGGGAAATGTCCCAGCGCAAGATGATGGCCGCGGTGCCCGACGCCGACGTGGTCATCACCAACCCGACGCACTATGCCGTGGCCCTCAAGTACGACCCGGAGAAGGGGGGGGCGCCGATGTTGTTGGCCAAGGGCAGTGACTTTACGGCCCTTAAGATTCGTGAGATTGCGGTGGCCAACAACATCCTGTTGCTGGAGTCGCCGGAGTTGGCGCGGTCGATCTTCTACTCCACCGACCTCGACCAGGAAATCCCCGCCGGCTTGTACCTCGCCGTGGCTCAGGTGTTGGCCTATGTCTATCAGATCCGCCAATACCGTGCGGGCAAGGGCAAGCGCCCGGACCCGCTGAAAGACTTGCCAATCCCTCCTGAATTACGCCGCGACTCCTGATCATCTCCGCCTTACCACGCCTCATGATCTTCCGTCTACCTGTCATATTTGACAGTAGTCATCTTGTGCTTCCCGCAGTTCTACTACAGCCAGCACTGCGCGCAGGCTGTAAACGAGATGCAGGAGAGGGGGGAGGATGTTCAGAGGCACGGTCAAATCTTATGACCGCAAGACTGGGAAAGGTTGGATTGCCCTGGAAGGTGGGGACGACGTGCAAGTGGATCTCTTGGGTTCACGCTGCATCTGGCTTGCGGTGGGCCAGCGAGTGGAATTTTGCATGATTCACCGGCCCGATGGCGTCTTTGCGTGCGAAGCCAGAGTTATCCCTAATGTCCTTGAGCGAGATGTCAGGAGAGCGGCAATGGCAACCGGTACGGTGAAATGGTTTAACGCGCAGAAGGGGTTTGGGGTTATCACTCGGGACGAAGGTGAAGCTGATCAATAGCGTCGGTTGTTCGGCGCCATCGAGCACTCGCTCCGCCATCCCAATCAGCTGTGCGGCGCCCCGTGCGCCCCCTCATTTGAATCGATTCACACTTGGGAGTTCGGTTGCTTGTGAGGTCATCACAGCTCAAGCCAGAAGCGATCTAAGCGGGAAAACAAAAGTTGGAAGGCTTCTTGCAATAACGCCTTCAGGACGCCTCCCGGCGTCAAAACTTTGCTTCAAGGGATACGAGGAATACCGGTGGTGGATCGCTCTCAAATGCTCGGCACGGCACGTACCACCCTGACTGACCTCTCGCGGGGCAATCTGGGTGTGCCGTTGTTGTTGCTGGTGATGCTGGCAATGATGATGTTGCCAATGCCGCCGTTCCTGCTGGACGTGTTCTTCACCTTCAACATTGCCCTGTCGGTCGTCGTGCTGCTGGTTTGCGTATACGCCTTGCGGCCGCTGGATTTCGCGGTATTCCCGACCATTCTGCTGATCGCGACGCTGCTGCGGCTGGCGCTGAACGTGGCGTCCACCCGCGTGGTGATGCTCAACGGCCAAGACGGCCACGCGGCGGCCGGTAAGGTGATCCAGGCCTTCGGTGAGGTGGTGATCGGCGGTAACTACGTGGTCGGTATCGTGGTGTTTGCGATCCTGATGATCATCAACTTCGTAGTGGTGACCAAGGGTGCCGGGCGGATTTCCGAGGTGAGCGCGCGTTTTACCCTCGACGCGATGCCCGGCAAACAGATGGCCATCGACGCCGACCTCAACGCCGGCCTGATCGACCAGAACCAAGCCAAGTCGCGCCGCATCGAAGTGGCCCAGGAGGCCGAGTTCTACGGTTCCATGGACGGTGCCAGCAAATTTGTGCGCGGTGACGCCATCGCTGGCTTGCTGATCCTGTTCATCAACCTCATCGGTGGCGTCGCGGTCGGCATCTTCCAGCACGGCATGACCTTTGGCGAGGCGGGCAAGGTTTATGCCTTGCTGACCATCGGTGACGGTTTAGTGGCGCAATTGCCATCACTGTTGTTATCCACAGCTGCAGCGATCATGGTGACCCGTGCTTCGGGCTCCGAAGAAATGGGCAAGCAGATCAGCCGGCAGATGTTTGCATCGCCCAAGGCGTTGGCCGTGGCGGCAGGCATCATGGCGATCATGGGTATCGTGCCGGGCATGCCTCATGTCTCGTTCCTGAGCATGGCCGCCCTTGCCGGTGGCGCTGCGTACCTGTTCTGGAAAAAGCAAAACGCCGTCAAGGCGCAGGCCTTGCAGGATGTTGCGCGTCAGCAGGAGCTGCTGCCATCCCCGGCCCGCGCCCAGGAAACCAAGGAGTTGGGCTGGGATGACGTGACGCCGATCGACATGATCGGCCTGGAAGTGGGCTACCGCCTGATTCCGCTGGTAGACCGCAACCAGGGCGGCCAATTGCTCGCGCGGATCAAGGGTGTGCGCAAGAAGCTGTCCCAGGACCTGGGCTTCTTGATGCCCACCGTGCATATCCGCGACAACCTCGACCTGGCCCCAAGCGCCTACCGCCTGACCTTGATGGGCGTGATCCTGGCCGAAGCCGAGATTTACCCGGACCGCGAGTTGGCGATCAACCCAGGGCAGGTATTCGGCAGTCTCAACGGCATCACCGCCAAAGATCCGGCTTTTGGCCTGGACGCGGTGTGGATCGAAATCAGTCAGCGCAGCCAGGCGCAGTCCCTCGGTTACACCGTGGTCGACGCCAGCACCGTGGTCGCCACCCACCTCAATCAGATCCTCTACAAGCACTCCCACGAGCTGATCGGCCACGAAGAAGTCCAGCAATTGATGGGTTTGCTCGGCAAAGCCTCGCCAAAACTCGCCGAAGAGCTGGTGCCGGGCATCCTCTCGCTGTCGCAATTGCTCAAGGTGCTGCAGGCGCTGCTGGCCGAACAAGTACCGGTGCGCGACATTCGCAGCATCGCCGAGGCCATCGCCAACAATGCCGCCAAGAGTCAAGATACTGCCGCTCTGGTGGCTGCGGTGCGCGTCGGATTGTCCCGCGCAATCGTGCAAAGCATTGTAGGGCTTGACTCCGAGCTGCCTGTGATCACCTTGGAGCCAAGGTTGGAACAGATTTTGCTCAATAGTATTCAGAAGGCCGGGCTTGGCCAGGAAGAGGGCGTCCTGCTGGAGCCAAGCATGGCTGAGAAGCTGCAGCGTTCGTTGATCGACGCCGCACAGCGCCAGGAAATGCAGGGCCAACCAGTGATCCTGCTGGTGGCAGGCCCCGTCCGGGCGATGTTGTCGCGGTTTGGACGCCTGGCAGTACCGAATTTGCACGTTTTGGCTTATCAGGAAATTCCTGACAATAAGCAAGTGACTATCGTCGCGACAGTAGGGCCGAACGGCTGAGGGTAGTGGGTTATGCAAGTTAAGCGTTTTTTCGCCGCCGATATGCGTCAGGCCATGAAGCTGGTTCGTGATGAGCTGGGCGCCGACGCCGCGATTATCGGAAACCGTCGTATTGCCGGCGGTGTCGAGCTGACGGCTGCCCTGGATTACACCCCCTCGGCACTGGCGCCGCGCGTGCCGAACATGGAGCTCGAAGACGAGCTGCGCAAGACGGCGTCGCGCATTGTCTCGGCCCAGGCTGAACTGAGCATGCGTGGCGACAGCGATGCCACCACCAATCGCCAATTGTTCGCCGGCTTGCCGCTGACGGCTTCCGAGCCGTTGGTTGAGCCGACCTTCAAAGAACCGCCGCGCCCTGCCGCGCCAGCCCCGGCAGCTGGCGTCGACCAGCGTGTGTTCGACTCGATGCGTTTTGAACTCAACGGCCTGCGCGAACTGCTCGAAGTGCAGCTAGGCTCGCTGGCCTGGACGCAGTTGCAAGGCAGCAAGCCGCAACAGGCCAACCTGTGGCGCCGCCTGCAACGCATCGGCCTGTCCGGCCCGCTGTCGCGTGACCTGCTGGCCCTGACCACCGAAATCGAAGAACCCCGCCAGGCCTGGCGCATGTTGCTGGCCCATTTGGCGCGGATGATCACCACGCCGGAAATCGAACCTCTGGAAGAGGGCGGTGTGATTGCCATGGTCGGCCCTGCCGGCATGGGCAAGACCACCACCCTCGCCAAGCTGGCGGCGCGTTATGTGCTCAAGTACGGCGCTCAGAACATCGCGCTGGTGAGCATGGACAGCTACCGTATTGGCGCCCAGGAACAGCTCAAGACCCTGGGCCGAATCCTCAATGTGCCGGTGACCCACGTTGACCCGGGCCAGTCCCTGGCCAACGCTCTCGACCCGTTGCTGCGCAAGCGCGTTGTGCTGATCGATACCGCCGGCCTGCAAGCCAGCGACCCGGCCTTGCGCATGCAGCTGGAAAGCCTGGCCGGGCGTGGCATCAAGTCGAAGAATTACCTGGTGCTTGCAACCACCAGCCAGAAACAGGTTCTTACCGCTGCGTATCATAGTTACAAGCGTTGTGGCCTGGCCGGTTGCATCCTCACCAAGCTCGATGAAACAGCGAGCCTGGGTGAAGTGCTGAGCCTGGCCATCAGTCATGAATTGCCGGTCGCCTACCTGACCGACGGGCCGCGGATTCCGGATGATCTGCATCTGCCGCGCCGTCATCAGTTGGTCAGCCGTGCAGTCAGCGTGCAAATGCAAGAAGAGCCTAGCGAGGAAGCGATGGCCGATATGTTCGCCGATCTTTACCACAGCCCCGCAAAACGGGTGGGTTGAGGTCAGGATGAACGCAATGAAATGTATCTACATCGATGGTCTGCAAACGATTCATGCGGCCAAGCCATGTAGCCTGCGTCTAAGCAAGACAAGGTAAAGAAATAAAATGGGCAGCATGCATCCCGTACAGGTGATCGCGGTGACCGGCGGCAAAGGTGGCGTCGGGAAAACTAACGTGTCAGTGAATTTGTCCCTGGCCCTGGCAGAGCTTGGCCGTCGCGTCATGCTGCTGGATGCTGACCTGGGGCTGGCGAACGTCGACGTTCTGCTGGGGTTGACGCCTAAACACACCCTTGCCGATGTGATCGAGGGCCGCTGTGAGCTGCGCGATGTGCTGCTGCAGGGCCCCGGTGGCATCCGCATCGTGCCGGCGGCCTCTGGCACCCAGAGCATGGTGCACCTGAGCCCGGCGCAGCATGCCGGCCTGATCCAGGCGTTCAGTGATATCGGCGACAACCTCGACGTGCTGGTGATCGACACCGCCGCCGGGATCGGCGAGTCAGTGGTCAGCTTCGTGCGCGCTGCGCAGGAAGTCTTGCTGGTGGTCTGCGATGAACCCACCTCGATTACCGACGCCTACGCCCTGATCAAACTGCTTAACCGCGACCACGGCATGAACCGCTTCCGCGTCCTGGCCAACATGGCCCAGAGCCCGCAGGAAGGGCGCAATCTGTTCGCCAAGTTGACCAAGGTCACGGACCGCTTCCTCGATGTCGCCTTACAATACGTTGGCGCAGTTCCCTACGACGAGTGTGTGCGCAAGGCTGTGCAAAAGCAGCGTGCAGTCTACGAAGCGTTCCCTCGTTCCAAATGCGCATTGGCGTTCAAGGCTATTGCCCAGAAGGTCGATACCTGGCCGTTGCCCGCCAACCCTCGGGGGCATCTGGAGTTTTTCGTCGAGCGATTGGTTCATCAGACGAGCGCAGGACCGGTGCTATGACAGCGAACGGCTACAACGCTTACAAGAAGTCTGCCCGTGACAGCCAGGGCGAGTTGATCGAGCGCTACGCGCCCTTGGTCAAGCGCATTGCCTATCACTTGCTGGCACGCCTGCCCGCCAGCGTCCAGGTCGAAGACCTGATCCAGGCTGGCATGATCGGCTTGCTCGAAGTGTCGACCAAATACGACGCGAGCAAGGGGGCGAGTTTCGAGACGTATGCGGGTATCCGTATACGTGGCGCGATGCTCGATGAAGTGCGTAAAGGCGACTGGGCGCCGCGTTCGGTACACCGCAATACGCGCATGGTCAGTGACGCAATTCGCGCAATTGAAGCAAAAACCGGTCGCGACGCTAAAGATCACGAAGTTGCGGCCGAACTCCAATTGAGTCTCGACGATTACTACGGGATTTTGAACGATACCTTGGGCAGCCGCTTGTTCAGTTTCGACGACCTGTTGCAGGACGGCGAACACGAAGGGCTGCACGAGGACGGCGCGAGCGCTCATATGGAGCCATCGCGCGACCTGGAAGATGAACGCTTCCAGGGGGCGCTGGCGGAAGCGATTGCCAATTTGCCGGAGCGGGAGCGGCTGGTGTTGGCGCTGTACTACGACGAAGAGCTGAACCTCAAGGAAATCGGTGAGGTCCTGGGGGTCAGTGAATCGCGGGTCAGCCAGTTGCATAGCCAGTGCGCAGCCCGCTTGCGGGGGCGTTTGGGAGAGTGGCGAGCGCGCTGACAGGCAGTGTGGGGACACTGCAGACGATACCGCGACGGTGATTGACCGTCGCGGGTTCGACCCGTGGTGGCCCCGGCAGTCCTTTTTGTGTAATGCCTGTTGAATGAAATGGCGCGTCCAGGTGCTGGGCGCGTTTAAGACTGCTTGGAGGTCGAATTGGACAAGAACATGAAAATCCTCATCGTTGATGACTTCTCAACGATGCGGCGGATCATAAAAAACCTGTTGCGTGACCTTGGGTTCACTAACACGGTCGAGGCGGATGACGGCATCACAGCCATTCCGATCCTCAACAGCGGCAGCATCGACTTTCTGGTAACAGACTGGAACATGCCGGGCATGACCGGTATCGACTTGCTGCGCCACGTGCGTGCTGACGAAAAGCTGCGCAGCCTTCCTGTGCTGATGGTGACCGCCGAAGCCAAGCGTGAGCAGATCATCGAAGCCGCCCAAGCCGGGGTTAACGGTTACGTGGTCAAGCCATTCACTGCATTGGCCTTGAAAGAGAAGATCGAAAAAATCTTCGAACGCATCCACGGCTAATGCCATCGCGGGGGAGCTATGGAGCATAAAGAAACGTCACAGGGAGACTTTGAGTCAACCCTGAAAAAGCATGCTCACCAGTTGGTCGACAGCCTTGAAAAAGGCCATTTCGGCGACGCGGTGCAGTTGATCCATGAGCTCAACCAGACCCGTGACCGCGGCCTGTACCAGGAAGTGGGCAAGCTCACGCGCGAGCTGCACAGTGCGATCGTCAATTTCCAGATTGACCCGCATATGCCCCAGGCCGAAGAAATTTCGCAAATCACCGATGCCACCGAACGCCTGTCGTACGTGGTCAGGCTGACTGAGGCGGCGGCCAACCGCACCATGGACCTGGTGGAAAATGCCACGCCCCTGGTCAATGGCATGGCCTCCGAAGCTCAGGCCCTCAGCGTTGACTGGGGCCGCTTCATGCGTCGCGAAGTCGGGGCTGAAGAGTTCCGTGAGCTGGCGCGTCGGGTCGAAGGGTTCTTGTCACGCAGCGAGCAGGAAAACCGCACGGTTTCCAGCAACCTCAACGACATTCTGCTCGCCCAGGATTACCAGGACCTCACCGGCCAGGTGATCAAGCGTGTGACCCAGTTGGTCACCGAAGTAGAAAGCAACTTGCTCAAATTAGTGCTTATGGCAGGCCAGGTAGACCGTTTTGCCGGTATCGAACATGACCGCGAAGCGATCCTCTCGGAAAAAGATCCACAAAAACATCTCGCCAAGGGTGAAGGTCCGCAGATTCATGCCGATAAACGTGAAGACGTTGTATCGGGTCAGGATGATGTTGATGACCTGTTATCCAGTTTAGGCTTCTAAGGAGCACCCACATGAGCTTCGGCGCCGATGAAGAAATCCTTCAGGATTTCCTTGTAGAGGCCGGCGAAATTTTAGAGCAACTGTCCGAACAGCTGGTCGAGCTGGAAAGCCGACCAGATGATGCGAACCTGCTCAATGCAATTTTTCGCGGTTTTCACACTGTAAAAGGGGGCGCCGGCTTCCTCCAGCTCCATGAGCTGGTGGAGTGCTGCCACATCGCCGAGAACGTGTTCGACATCCTTCGCAAGGGGGAGCGTCACGTTGATTCGGAGTTGATGGACGTGATTCTCGAAGCACTGGATGCGGTCAACGGGATGTTCAGCGAAGTCCGCGAACGTGCCCCGATCACCGCGGCCACGCCGGAACTGTTGGCTGCCCTGGCACGTTATGCGGAGCCCGCCGACCTGTCGGCTGCGCCGTTAGCAGAAGCGGCGCCCGAGCCAGTGGCTGAGGCCGAGCCGGACGTGACTGACAGCGAGTTCGAGCAGTTGCTCAACTCCCTCAGTGCCGTGAAGGCCGAGGCAGAAGCACCGCCTGCGCCTGTTGCCGCGCCAACCAGCGAAGACATCACTGACGCTGAGTTCGAATCCCTGCTCGACCAGTTGCATGGCAAAGGCCAGTTCGCGGCCGACGCCGTGCCGCCTGCTGCTGCTGCGCCGCAAGCGCCTGCCGCTACCGCCAGCACCGACATCACGGACGATGAGTTCGAAGCGTTGCTGGACCAACTGCATGGCAAGGGCACCTTTGCGGCCGACGCCTTGCCGGCGGTCGGTGCGCCGGCTGCAACACCGGCTGCCAGCGCCGCACCTGCCAGCGCCGCCCCCGGCGCTGATGGCCTGATTTCGGATCACGAATTCGAGTCGATGCTCGACGAATTGCATGGCAAGGGCAAGTTCAGCGAAGTTGCCCCGGCCGCTGCAGTCGCCACGGCTGCACCGGTGGCTGCCAAAGCCGCTGCGCCAGCACCAGCGGCCAAGCCTGCTCCAGCACCGACCGCAACGCCGGCGCCAGCGCGTGCCGCCGCCGCACCGGTTGCGGAAAAACCTGCCAGTGAAGCCGAAACCACCGTGCGCGTTGATACCGCGCGCCTGGACGACATCATGAACATGGTCGGCGAACTGGTACTGGTGCGTAACCGCCTGGTGCGCCTGGGCCTGAGCAGCGGCGATGAAGCCATGCAAAAGGCCGTGTCGAACCTGGATGTGGTGACTGCCGACCTGCAAACCGCCGTGATGAAAACGCGGATGCAGCCGATCAAGAAAGTCTTCGGCCGCTTCCCACGTTTGGTTCGCGACTTGGCGCGCCAGTTGAAGAAAGAGATCAACCTGGAGCTGGTGGGTGAAGAAACCGACCTCGACAAGAACCTTGTCGAGGCCCTGGCCGACCCGCTGGTCCACTTGGTGCGCAACGCCGTCGACCACGGCGTGGAAACCCCGGAAGAGCGCGAAGCCTCGGGCAAGTCCCGTGGCGGCAAGGTGATCCTTGCGGCGGAGCAAGAGGGCGACCACATCCTGCTGTCGATCACCGATGACGGCAAAGGCATGGACCCGGCCATATTGCGCAATATCGCGGTCAAGCGTGGCGTGATGGACAAGGACGCCGCCGACCGCCTGACCGATAGCGAATGCTACAACCTGATCTTTGCCCCGGGCTTCTCGACCAAGACCGAGATTTCCGATGTGTCTGGCCGCGGTGTGGGCATGGACGTGGTGAAGACCAAGATCAGCCAGCTCAACGGCTCAATCAACATCTACTCGACCAAGGGCCAGGGCTCGAAGATCGTCATCAAGGTGCCGTTGACCCTGGCGATCATGCCGACCCTGATGGTGATGCTGGGCAACCAGGCCTTCGCCTTCCCGCTGGTCAACGTCAACGAGATCTTCCACCTCGACCTGTCGCGCACCAACGTGGTGGACGGCCAGGAAGTGGTGATCGTGCGCGATAAGGCGTTGCCACTGTTCTACCTCAAGCGCTGGCTGGTCGCTTCGGCTGCCCATGAAGAGCAGCGCGAAGGCCATGTGGTGATTCTCTCCGTGGGCACCCAGCGTATCGGCTTTGTCGTCGATCAGTTGGTTGGCCAGGAAGAGGTGGTCATCAAGCCTTTGGGCAAAATGCTGCAGGGAACCCCGGGCATGTCGGGTGCGACCATCACCGGTGACGGTCGGATCGCGCTGATTCTCGATGTTCCGAGCATGCTCAAGCGTTACGCCGCTCGGCGTATTTGATTCTGGTGGGGCAGGGCGGTTAGCCCGCCCCGCCTAACGGAGTGTTTATGGCAGTCAAGGTCCTGGTGGTGGACGATTCGGGTTTCTTCCGTCGCCGCGTCTCGGAAATTCTTTCCGCCGATCCAACGATCCAGGTGGTTGGCACGGCCACCAACGGTAAAGAGGCGATTGATCAAGCCATTGCGTTGAAACCGGACGTGATCACCATGGACTACGAGATGCCGATGATGGATGGCATCACGGCAGTTCGGCACATCATGCAACGCTGCCCAACCCCGGTATTGATGTTCTCCTCGCTCACCCACGAAGGCGCCCGAGTGACCCTCGACGCGTTGGACGCTGGCGCGGTGGACTTCCTGCCGAAGAATTTCGAAGACATCTCGCGCAACCCCGAGAAGGTCAAGCAGATGCTGTGCGAGAAGGTGCACAGCATTTCGCGCAGTAACCGTCGCAGCTTGTTCAGCGCGCCAGCGCCTGCACCGGTGGTGGCCCCTGCTGCACCCGCTAGTTCCTCATTCAGTCGCCCAGCCCCAGCCCCAGCCCCAGCCCCGGCCTCCGTTGCACGGCCTGCCGTGGTGCCGACACGTGCGTCTGCGCCAAGTGCACATTCGCCTGCACCCAAGCGTAAAGCCTACAAGCTGGTTGCTATCGGTACGTCCACGGGCGGCCCGGTTGCCCTTCAACGCGTATTGACCCAACTGCCGGCCAACTTCCCGGCGCCGATCCTGTTGATCCAGCACATGCCTGCCGCCTTCACCAAGGCCTTTGCCGAGCGCCTGGACAAGTTGTGCCGCATCAGCGTCAAGGAAGCCGAGGATGGCGACATCCTGCGTCCTGGTCTGGCGCTGCTGGCCCCGGGTGGCAAGCAGATGATGGTGGATGGCCGTGGTGCGATCAAAATCCTGCCGGGCGATGAGCGCCTGAACTACAAGCCGTGCGTGGATATCACCTTTGGTTCGGCCGCCAAGTCCTACGGCGACAAAGTTCTGGCGGTGGTGCTCACCGGCATGGGCGCCGACGGCCGTGAAGGCGCGCGCCTGCTCAAGCAGGGCGGCAGCGCCATCTGGGCGCAGGACGAAGCCAGCTGTGTGATCTATGGCATGCCCATGGCCATCGTCAAAGCGGACCTGGCCGACGCCGTTTACAGCCTGGACGATATTGGCAAGCATCTGGTGGAGGCCTGCCTCTGATGGATGTCTTGAGCCTGATCGGCATCATCATGGCGTTTGTCGCAATCATCGGCGGCAACTACCTTGAGGGCGGCCACCTCGGCGCCCTGGCCAACGGCCCGGCGGCGCTCATCGTGATCGGCGGCACTGTGGGCGCGGCGTTGCTGCAGTCGCCCATGAGCTCGTTCAAGCGCGCCATGCAAATTCTGATATGGATCATTTTCCCACCTCGCGTGGATCTGCCAGGCGGCATCGACCGCGTGGTCAACTGGAGCCTCACCGCACGCAAGGAAGGCCTGCTGGGCCTGGAAGGCGTGGCCGATGCCGAGCCCGACAGTTACGCGCGCAAAGGCTTGCAGTTGCTGGTGGACGGCGCCGAGCCGGAAGCGATCCGCAGCATCCTGGAAGTGGATTTCTACACCCAGGAAAGCCGTGACATCAACGCCGCCAAAGTCTATGAAAGCATGGGCGGCTACGCGCCGACCATCGGCATCATCGGTGCGGTGATGGGCTTGATCCACGTGATGGGCAATCTCGCCGATCCATCGCAACTGGGCAGCGGCATTGCCGTGGCATTTGTCGCCACCATCTACGGCGTGGCGAGTGCCAACCTGGTGCTGTTGCCGGTGGCCAGCAAGCTCAAGTCGATTGCCATGCGCCAGTCGCGTTACCGCGAAATGTTGCTCGAAGGCATTCTGTCGATTGCCGAGGGCGAGAACCCGCGCTCCATCGAATTGAAGCTCCAGGGCTTCATGGATTGATGGGAGATATCGATTATGAGCCGTCGCCGTCGCGAGCCTGAAGAACACGTCAACCATGAACGGTGGCTGGTGTCCTACGCGGACTTCATCACTTTGCTGTTCGCGTTTTTCGTGGTGATGTACTCGATCTCGTCGATTAACGAAGGCAAGTACAAAGTCATTTCCCAGGCGCTGATTGGCGTGTTCAACGACGCCGACCGCGCCCTCAAGCCGATCCCGATCGGCGAAGAACGGCCCAAGACCGTGACCCCGGCCAAGCCGCTGGTCAACGACAGCGATGAAACCGCTGCTGGCGTGGGTGGCACCAGCGATCCGCTGAAAAGCATCGCCGACGACATCAGTGCTGCGTTTGGCGACTTGATCCGTTCCAACCAGATGACCGTGCGTGGCAATGAGTTGTGGGTGGAGATCGAGCTTAATTCCAGCCTGCTGTTCGCCAGCGCCGATGCGATGCCCAGCGACCAGGCATTCACCATCATTGATAAGGTAGCGGCGATTCTGAAGCCGTTCGAAAATCCGATCCACGTTGAAGGCTTTACCGACAATTTTCCGATCGCCACCGCGCAGTACCCGACCAACTGGGAGCTTTCGGCAGCACGGGCGTCGAGCATCGTGCGCATGCTCGCGATGCAGGGCGTGAACCCCGGACGCTTGGCGTCGGTAGGGTACGGCGAGTTCCAGCCGGTGGCCAATAACGCCACGGTAGAAGGCCGCGCACGCAATCGTCGGGTGGTGCTGGTGGTGTCGCGCAACCTGGATGTGCGCCGCAGCCTGACCGGTACCGGCACCGCCAATGCAACTCCGGATGCCGCGTTGAGGCGGGCTGGCACACAAACTGCACCGGCACTTGCAAAGCCGCCGGTTCGTCAGAGTGCCGTCAATTCTCCGTCGCCGGCTCAATAACCCTATGCAATGTCTCGGTCGCGCCTGTGCCCGCCGGGAGGAACTAACCGAATGAGAGTCTGGGCAGTTGCCAATCAAAAAGGTGGAGTCGGCAAGACCACCACCTCCATCGCCTTAGCCGGTTTGCTCGCTGAGGCGGGCAAGCGTGTGGTCGTGGTGGACCTGGACCCTCACGGCTCCATGACCAGCTATTTCGGCTACGACCCGGATGCGCTGGAACACAGCAACTACGACCTGTTCCTGCACAAAGGCAGTGTGCCTGCCGATTTGCCGGGCCAACTGCTGCTGCCTACCAGCAGCGAAAGCATTTCCTTGTTGCCCTCCAGCACCGCCCTGGCCACCTTGGAGCGCCAGTCGCCGGGGCAGAGCGGACTGGGCCTGGTGATCGCCAAGACCCTGGCGCAACTGTGGCAGGATTTCGATTACGCGATCATCGACAGCCCGCCGTTGCTTGGCGTGTTGATGGTCAACGCCCTGGCAGCCAGCCAACAACTGGTGATCCCGGTGCAGACCGAACACCTGGCGGTTAAAGGCCTGGAGCGCATGGTCAGCACCCTGGCGATGATCAACCGCTCGCGCAAGCAGGCGCTGCCGTACAGCATCGTGCCGACCTTGTTCGACCGCCGTACCCAGGCGTCCCTCGGCACCCTGCGCGTATTGCGCGATGCCTACCCGGATACCATCTGGAACGGCTACATCCCGGTGGACACGCGCCTGCGTGACGCCAGCCGTGCAGGCCTCACACCGTCGCAGTTCGACGGCAAGAGCCGTGGCGTACTTGCCTACCGCGCATTGCTCAAGCACCTGCTGTCCCAGCAGCTTGTGGCGCAGGTGGCGTGATGAACCGGCCCACCAAACTCAAGACCCGGCCGCAACTGGCACTGGAATCCTACCTGGATGCCTTGCTGCAGGATGCGACCGCGGAAGAACTGCCGGAACCTATCCTGGTGCTGGAGCCGGCTGTTGAACCATTAGCCGTGCTGGATGAATTCCAGTTGGCGGTACTGGAAGAGCAAGCCCGAGATGCGCAGGTCGTGGTGCCGATTACGTCGGTTGTGGTCGCGCCTGTGGTGGTCGCACCCGTCGTGGTCGAGCCGGTGGTGGACGTGCACCTGCCGCCGAGCATCACGCCGCCGCCGGTGACCGGTGATGGCCGCCCGAGCTGGGCTGCAGAGCCGTTTGAATGCCTGCTGTTCGACGTCGCCGGGTTGACCCTGGCGGTGCCGCTGGTGTGCCTGGGCTCGATTTATTCACTGGAAGGCCAGGAACTGACGCCACTGTTCGGGCAACCGGAGTGGTTCCTCGGCATCCTGCCCAGCCAGGCTGGCAACTTGAAAGTCCTCGATACCGCGCGCTGGGTCATGCCTGACCGCTACCGTGATGACTTCCGCCAAGGCTTGCAATACGTGATCTCGGTGCAGGGCTACGAGTGGGGGCTGGCCGTGCATCAAGTCAGCCGCTCGTTGCGCCTGGACCCGAACGAAATCAAATGGCGCAGCCATCGGGGTCAACGGCCTTGGCTGGCGGGCACCGTGATTGAACACATGTGCGCGTTGCTTGATGTTTCCGAACTGGCCGAGTTGATCGCCAGTGGCGCCGCCAAGTCGATGCCAATAACTAAACGTAGTTGATTGAACAATAAGGGCCGCATGTGAATGCGGTCAGCGAAGCACACACGCCGTGTAAAACGGCATTTGAAGGGGTCAGTGGTATGAACAAGTCAGCGTCCGCACAAGGTTTGGATGATCCGATCCTGCAATGGGTTACCTTCAAACTGGACAACGAGTCCTATGGCATTAACGTGATGCGCGTGCAGGAAGTGCTGCGCTACACCGAGATCGCCCCGGTACCGGGTGCGCCGAGCTACGTGCTGGGCATCATCAACCTGCGCGGCAACGTGGTGACGGTGATCGACACCCGCCAGCGTTTCGGCCTGGTGTCCACCGAAGTCAACGACAATACGCGTATCGTCATCATTGAGGCCGACAAGCAAGTGGTCGGGATCATGGTCGATAGCGTGGCCGAAGTGGTCTACCTGCGCCAATCCGAAGTTGAAACCGCGCCTAACGTGGGTAACGAAGAGTCCGCCAAGTTCATCCAGGGCGTGTGCAACAAGAACGGCGAGCTGCTGATTCTGGTTGAGCTGGACAAGATGATGAGCGAAGAAGAATGGTCGGATCTGGAGAACATCTGATTGTTTCTTGAAGCAGCGGTAGTTGTCCTGGCCCTGTTGTGGGCCGGGACGTTGGCATTTCTGCTGCGCTATGTGCGCCAGCAACGCGAGTTGTTATTGCAGCAGGCCGAGCGCGATGCTGTGCGTGACCGGCGCGTGCTTGAGTTGGTAAAGCGGGTCGATCATTTCCAGCAGAGTGCGGTGAAGGTTGGGAATGAGGTGCATGAACTGCGCGCGATTCTTGCGCCGTTGCCGGATAAGCTTTCGCAGATTGAGCAGCGGGATCCATCGAGTCTGTCGTTTGCCCAGGCCGCCAAGTTGGTGGGGATGGGGGCTACGGTGGATGAGCTGACGCAGTCGTGTGGGTTGACTCAGGCTGAGGCGCAGTTGATGAGTAAGCTGCATAAGAGCTGATTGGGTTTTGAGTACATATCCGTTACCTAAAAAACGGATATGTACTCAGTCATCCAATTATTTTCCCATTCCATGGCTTTTTTCTCCCCGCCAAAGGTCCACATCCTTCAAGCACCTTTGAAGCCAGGAGTAACTCACCCATGACCACCCCCAAGGCACTGTTGATCCTCCACGGCAAGCAAGCCCTCAACGAGGATGTGCGCGACGCGGTGAAGGCCCGGCGCGAGCAGGGCGGCGAGCTCGCGGTGCGGGTGACGTGGGAGGGCGGTGACGCCCAGCGCCTGGTCAAGGAAGCCCTCACAGACGGCTACACCCGTATCATCGCTGGCGGCGGTGACGGTACCTTGCGTGATGTGGCCGAAGCCATGGCCCAGGCCAAAACCGACGCCAGCCTGGTGCTGATGCCCTTGGGCACCGCCAACGATTTCGCCAAGGCTGCCGGTGTGCCGCTGGAACCCGCCCAGGCCCTGGCGCTGCTGGATGTGCCGCCCCGGGCCATCGACCTCGGTCAGGTGGGCGAGCAAACTTTCCTCAATATGGCCACCGGCGGTTTTGGCAGCCAGGTCACTGCCAATACTTCCGAAGACTTGAAGAAGGTGCTCGGCGGTGCCGCTTACCTGTTCACCGGCCTGTCGCGTTTCAGCGAGTTGAAGGCCGCCTACGCCGAGCTGGATGGTCCCGATTTTCACTGGAAGGGCGAGTTGCTCGCTTTGGGTATCGGCAACGGTCGCCAGGCGGGTGGTGGGCATGAGCTATGCCCCGGTGCAATGGCGGATGATGGCCAGCTGGACGTCAGTATCCTGCCCGCGCCGCAGGAAGTGGTCGGCACGCTTCGCGAGCTGATGAACAATGGTTGGGGCTTGGACACTATGTTTGTTCGGGCACGCCTGCCATGGGTTGAAATCAGACGGGCTGAAGGCCTGTACATCAACCTTGACGGTGAACCGCTCAAGGGCGACGACCTGCACTTCGAGGCCTTGCCCAAGGCCTTGCGCGTGCACCTGCCGGTGGATTCGCCGTTAGTCGTCCAGGCTGATGATCTGCTCGCGCACGGCAAATAACACCAGGCCGGCCACGTCGAAAATCTGCAGGCGTTTCATGATTTGCGAGCGGTGCGCTTCCACGGTCTTGATGCTCAAGCCCAAGCCGTGGGCGATTTCCCGGGTGGACTTGCCGCGCACGATCAAGCGCAGGATTTCCAGCTGCCGCGCCGTGAGGTTATGGCTGTGCGCGGCGGGCGTGGCGGGCCCCTGGCTACGCACCAGCGCTTGGTTGATCACCGTGTGGGCAATCGCCGGGCTCAGGTAACGTTCGTTGTTGCGCAAGGCCAGCAGCGCGTGTTCCAGCTCGTTGGCGGTGGTGTCCTTGAGCAGGTAGCCATGGGCGCCGGATTCCAGCGCGCACATGATCAATTCCGGGTCGGTGTGCATCGACAGGATCAGCACGCGGCTCTTGGGGTAGGCCCGCCTGAGTTGCTGCAGGGCATCCAGGCCGCCGGTGTGCTTCATCGACAGGTCCAATAATACGATATCGGGTAGCAAGGCGCTGAACTGCTCAAGTAGCTGTGCACCGTCGCTGGCTTCGCCGATGACGGTGTAGCCGGGAATGTCCTGGACCAGCGCGCGTACGCCGGCCCGGATCAAAGCGTGGTCATCCACCAGGAGTAATTTGCAGGTCACTCGATAACCTTAGGGGAACTGGCCCGATCGAGGGCGCGTGGCGCCCAGGGGAAAAGCGCGTTGATCCGTGTCCCTTTGCCTGGCTGGCTGCTGACGGACAATGAACCGCCAAGCTGATCAACCCGCTCGGACATGCCGGCCATGCCCCGCTGGCCTTCCAAGGCAGGGTTGATGGCCGGCGAAAAACCCTGGCCGTCATCGCAGATACTCAGCGAGAGGCCCTCGGGCAGGCGTTGCATGCGGACCAGCAGGTTACCCGCCTGGGCGTGGCGTAGCATGTTGGTCACCGCTTCCTGGGTGATGCGAAAGGCCGCCACCGCCATTTCTTCCGGGATACCGGTCAGCCGTTGCTGGCATTCCAGGCTCCAGCACACCTGGGTGTTTTCCAGGGTCTTGAGCAGGTGCGCGCGCAGGCTGGCTTCCAGGCCCAGGTTGGCCAGCTGGCGAGGGTTGAGAATGGCAGACACGTCGCGCACCTTGGCCAGGGTTTCATTCAGCGTGTTGCACAGCACCGTGCACTGGCTTTGCAGGTTGTCCGGCAGGCGGCGCTTGAGCCATTCGCTTTGCAGCTTGGCGGCGGTGAGCAGTTGGCCGATATCGTCATGCAGCTCGCGGCTGAGGCGGTGGCGTTCGTTTTCCTGGACTTGCAGCAGGCGGTCGGCCAGTTCCTGGGGCTGGAACTTGATGGATTTGCGCGAATGCCACTGTTGCAGGCCCACCACGAGCAGGATGGCCAGGTTGAGCACAATCACCAGCAGCGGCAGGGGCGCAGAACGGGTATAGGTCCAGAGGCTTAGCAACAGCGAGCCAAGGCACAGGGCGAGGATCAAATGGCGTGCATTGCTGCGTGACGCGGACCTTGCGATGAGTGTCTTGAGGCTGGCGTACATAGCGGATGGAGCCAATGAGGGTTCGCTGCGGGAAGACCGGTCATGGCGGCTGACAGGGCTCTGTTTGGAATGCGTTATCGAATCGTTTTCAAGCATGATGAAGTGGGCGCACTTCGAGCGGGGCATAATACCACCACTATTGCCGTTGGTCGCCTGGCTGGGTTATTAAACGTGCAAATGTTCCAGGCGGTATTCCCGGAGTTTATGAAGTGAGGGGTTATATTATTTCCGTGAATTTGTATCGTTATTACCGTTACTGGCTAATTGATATTGCGTGGGTGGGATTCAATTCCATTTGATGGGTGGGCGGCGTTTTTAGGTAACTTCAGTTTCATACACGACCTGATATCCGCTCAAGACATGTGGTGCATTCGCTGCTGAGGTTTAAAGCTGAAATCCTTTTGTGGAATATGCAGAGTTACGGTAGCAATCAGCGTCGTTTGCTCCGCTTCATCCAATGCCAGTTGGCCGGTTCTTACATCAATCAGCTCCAGCTGCCAGGCGAGCAATGTCAAGCACTCTTCCAAGGCGTCCAAGGCTTGATCATGCAACTGCAAGGGGCTCTCGGCATTGGCGATCAGGTACTGGATATGCCGCGAGAACTCGCTGATCGCCTGCAGTGCAAGGTGGTCGGCGCTCTCGGCGAGCTTGATCAGGCTGACCTTTATGCAGTCGATGGCGTCACTGTCGTTTCGGATCAAATGCAGGTGGCTAAGGCATTCCTCCGATTTGGCCAGCAGCTTTTCCGCCTCGTGCAGGAATTCGGGAAGTGCACGTTGCCACTCTCTACCGTCGTTCATCATGCAAGTCTCCACAACATAAGGTCGGGTGATGAGATGTCGCACCGGGTGAATGGCTTAAAAATAGCGCTGAAATATGACTGAAATCTGTAGGTTGGTTCTGAGATTTTAGTAGGGCGTTTATTAGAGTGACAGCGACGGCTGTGCGCGGCCCTCATGAACGGGGTCAATTGCACACCTTCGAGTGCCGACATCTGAGTGTCTGAAAGACCCGCGTGCTGAGGGCTTGGGATGGCAAACAAAAGCCTGACTCCATTCATGCATTGAGAATGGCGTCACATTAATGGCTATTAGATATTGCGAATATCAGGTTGGGCCTGATTGCGCATAGGGGAATCCCTTACATGGCGGAACCTTGCGTCGAACTTAATGTCGCGCAACGTCGCTGCACCGCTACTTGTAGAGCCCGAGCAGTAAACCATGATGTCAGTGTGACATCAATGCATTTACGTGGCATTTTACAGGGGTCAAGGTCTGGCGCTCGCCGCCGATAACAACCGTTATGTGAACTGCACAATCCCCTAGCGCATCAGGAGCTTTTAATGGCCGGCATTCTCGACACGGTAGATCAACGCACGCAACTGGTGGGTGAGAATCGCCTTGAGATCCTTATGTTCCGCCTGGCCGGGCGGCAGTTGTTCGCGATCAACGTGTTCAAGGTGCAGGAAGTCCTGCAACTGCCCAAGCTGACGTTGATGCCGCAACGCCACCCGTTCGTATGCGGCGTGGTCAACCTGCGGGGCCAGACGCTGCCGGTGATCGACCTGTCCCAGGCCATCGGCATGCGCCCGCTTGTGCCGGGGCCCAACAGCACTATTATTGTCACCGAGTACAACCGTTCGGTGCAGGCGTTCCTGGTGGGCGGCGTGGACCGCATCGTCAATATGAACTGGGAAGCCATCCTGCCGCCGCCAGCCAGCGCCGGGCGCCAGCATTACCTCACCGCCATCAGCAAGGTCGACGACCAGTTGGTGGAAATCATCGACGTGGAAAAAGTCCTGGCTGAGATCGTGCCGTACAACGCCAAGGTCTCCCGTGAAAAACTCGAAGACCCCGTGCTGGAACGCGCCCGTGGCCGTGAAGTGCTGCTGGTGGATGACTCCAACGTGGCCCTCTCGCAACTGCGCGACACCCTCGGCCAACTGGGCGTAAAGATGCACATCGCCAGCGATGGTCTCAAGGCATTGAACATGCTCAAGGGCTGGGCCGACAGCGGCCAGGTGATGACCGACAAGCTGTTGATGATCTTCACCGACGCCGAAATGCCCGAGATGGACGGCTACCGCCTCACCACCGAGATCCGCAATGACCCACGCCTGCGCAGCCTCTACGTGGTGCTGCACACCTCGTTGTCGGGCAGCTTCAACGAGTCGATGGTGAAGAAGGTCGGCTGTGACAACTTCCTGTCCAAGTTCCAGCCTGACAAGCTGGTGGATGTGGTGCGCCAACGTCTGATGCTGGACGAAGTGCCCGCCGTGTAGTGAGCGGTTATAGTATGGCCTTTGCTCGTCAAGGAATGCAGGCCCATGCTTCGTCTCAGCGCGTTGTACCGTTACCCTTTGAAGTCCGGCAAGGCCGAAATACTGCAACAGGTCGGCCTGGATAAACTCGGTGTGGACGGGGATCGACGCTGGATGCTGGTGGATGAAGCCAGTGGGCGTTTCCTCACACAGCGCGCCGTGGCTAAGATGAGCCAACTGTCGGCGCTGTGGAACAGCCGCGGTGGCCTCACCCTGAGTTCGCCTGGCTGCACGCCGCTGGACGTGGCGCTGCCGGCCAGCGACGACGAGTTGCGTGGTGTGACCATCTGGCGTGACACCCTGCGTGTGCCGGACGCAGGCGACGCGGCGGCTGCCTGGGTCAGTGACTTTATCGGCAAACCGACGCGACTGGTACACATCCCCCTGGAACGCGCCCGTACCACCCAGGCCGGTTACGGCAAGGACGATGACCAGGTCGCGTTTGCCGACGGTTACCCCTTGCTCGTGATCAGCCAGGCCTCCCTGGACGACCTCTCGCAACGCATCGGCCGCCCCATGGAAATGCTGCGCTTTCGTCCCAACCTCGTGATCGAAGGCAGCGAAGCCTTCGCCGAAGACGGCTGGAAACGCCTGCGTATTGGCGATGTGGAGTTCCGTGCGGTCAAGCCGTGCTCGCGCTGCATTCTTACCACCATCGACCCGCACACCGGCGAACGCAGCGCCGACCGCGAGCCTTTTGCAACGCTGGAGACTTATCGCAAGACTGAGGATGGCGCGATTTTCGGCCAGAACCTAGTCAATGACGGCATTGGGCGGCTCGAGATTGGAATGCCGGTGACCCTTCTCGAGTGATTCACCCGCTAATAAAAAATGCCCGTCTCGCAGGAGACGGGCATTTTTTTGAGCCTTGGAAAACCCTTACCCGCGGTATTCGCACAGATAAGCGGTGTCCACGGCGACCTTGAGCTGGAACTTGCTGTTGGCCGGTACGTTGAACTGGCTGCCGGCAGCAAAGGTTTCCCAGCCGTTGGCGTCAGGCAGTTTGACGGTCAGGGCGCCAGAGACCACGTGCATGATTTCACGCTGCGCCGTACCGAACTCGTATTCACCCGGGGCCATTACGCCGATGGTCGCCGGACCTTCTGCAGTGCCGAAAGCGATCGACTTGACGGTGCCGTCGAAGTACTCGTTGACTTTAAAC
This sequence comes from Pseudomonas sp. RA_5y_Pfl1_P24, assembly GCF_963970945.1. Lineage (NCBI taxonomy): Bacteria > Pseudomonadati > Pseudomonadota > Gammaproteobacteria > Pseudomonadales > Pseudomonadaceae > Pseudomonas > Pseudomonas sp. RA_5y_Pfl1_P24. The sequence goes on from NZ_CAXAOJ010000002.1 coordinate 345,652, forward strand.
ATGGGCGATTCCTCGGAAAAGGGTCTGGAAAGGTCGGCCAGTATGCCCAAGGGCAGGGGAGCTGCCTAGGCCGGCAGAATCAGCGGTAACAGGCGCGCCGTATTGCGCGCATCCTCCAACGCCCGATGCTGCTGGCCATGGAACTGCATCCCCGCCAATTGCAGGGCGCCGTTGAGGCCCGGAGGCTTGTCCAGGCGTCGGGCCTTGGCGAAGCGCTGCTTGAGGTTTACATGGGGCGTGTTGGCGAGCGCGCTGGCCAAGCCATGGCGCTGCCACTCCAGTTCCAGCTGCTTGCGATCGTAATCGCCCCAACTGGCCCAGCCTTCCAGTCGCGGCTGATGCTGGCCGAGCCAGCGTTCGAACAGCGGCCACACCTCGGTGATCGGCGCCGCGCCATCGATGTTTGCCTGGGTAATGTGCGTCAGCTGGCGACAGAATGGCGTCAGCAATGGCCGGCGCAGCGGGCGTACAAAGCGCTGGAAATGATCCAGCTCGCGCCCCTGGCGGTTGACCAGGCTCGCGCCGATCTCGATGACTTCCATCTCCGTCACGGGCCAGCCGCCTTCATCCGTTGTGGCTTCAAGGTCAATAATCAGCCAATGAGGCATCGCGCAGGTTCCCGTACTCTTCCTTTTCTGTTGGGGATAGAGCGTAGCCCGGCCGTGTAGTTCCGCCTAGGGGCTATTCGATCTCCAGTAAAACCTGACGATTGCGCACTTGATCTCCGGCAATTACCTGCACGCCCTTGATCACGCCGTCGATGCCGGCGGTCAGTGGATGCTCCATTTTCATGGCTTCGAGCACCAGCAGCAGTTGGCCTTTGGTCACGTTGTCGCCAGCGCAAACCCGCACATCGACGATGGCGCCGTCCATCGGTGCCTTGACTGTGCCGCTGCTGGCGTCGGCCTGGCGGCCGGCGACTTGCTGGCTGCGGTTAGTCACCGTGAGGCCCGGCAGCCACAGTTGGTTGCCGTCAAGGTGATAGGCAACGCGGCGGCGGATGCCGTTGAGTACCACGGTGGCGTAGCGTCCGTCGGTGGTGAGTGGCAGCGGGTCAGCGCTGACGGTGTGGATTTCGCCATTGATTTCAAGGCGATAGGTGCAGGGGGCGCTGGCGGTGTTGCGCCATCCCGCCAGGGCTTGAGGATGCTGGTCGGCGCTGTGTGTGTAAAACAGCGCGGCGGCCAGGGCGAGTTGGTCTTTTGATGCGGACTGGGGCAGGACTTCGTTGAAGTGTTCTGCGATAAATCCGGTGCTGAAATTCCCAGCGATAAACTCCGGGTGCTTGAGCATATCGGCCAACAGTTGCCGATTGGTCGCGACCCCTAGCAACAGGGTGTCTTCAACCGCCCGCAGCAGTTTGCGCCGCGCCTCTTCACGTGTGGCGCCATGGGCGATGATCTTGCCCAGCATCGGGTCGTAGAACGGGCTGATGCGCTGGCCTTCCACCACGCCATGATCGATGCGCACGCCCACGGCCGGTTCCCAGCGCAGCACTTCGCCGGTTTGCGGCAGGAAGCCCTGCGCCGGGTCTTCGGCGTACAGGCGCACTTCCATGGCGTGGCCACCCAGGGTGACGTCGGCTTGTGTCAGCGGCAGCGTTTGGCCGGCGGCGATCTGCAATTGCCAATCCACCAGATCCAGCCCGGTGATCAGCTCGGTCACCGGGTGCTCCACCTGCAGGCGGGTGTTCATCTCCAAGAAGTAGAACTGGCCGTGGCGGTCGAGCAGGAATTCCACGGTGCCCGCACCGACGTAATTCACCGCACGCCCGGCCTTCAGGGCGGCTTCGCCCATGGCTTGGCGCAGTGCTTGGGTCATGACGGGGCAGGGGGCTTCTTCGATGACTTTCTGGTGGCGGCGTTGGATCGAGCAGTCGCGTTCGCCGAGGTAGATCAGGTTGCCGTGGCTGTCGCCGAACAGTTGGATTTCGACGTGCCGTGGGTCGATCAGGGCTTGTTCGAGGATCAGTTCGTCGCTGCCGAAGGCATTTTTGGCTTCGGAGCGGGCGCTGTGCAGGTTGTTCAACAGGTCTTTTGGGTGGTGCACCAGGCGCATGCCGCGACCGCCGCCGCCGGCGCTGGCTTTGATCATGAGAGGGTAGCCGATGCGATCGGCTTGTTGTTGCAGGGTGGTGTCGTCCTGTGCGCTGCCTTGGTAGCCGGCGATGCACGGGACGCCGGCTTCGAGCATGGCGAGTTTGGATTGGCGTTTGCTGCCCATCAGTTCGATGGCCTCGACGCTGGGGCCGATGAAGGTCAGGTTGGCGTGTTGGCAGGCGCGGGCGAAATGGGGGTTTTCGGAGAGGAAGCCGTAGCCGGGGTGGAGGGCGTCGGCGCCTGTGCGTTTGGCGGCGTTTATGATGGTTTCTATGTTCAGGTACGACTGGTGGACTGGGGAGGGGCCGATGTGGACGGCTTCGTCGGCCATTCGGACGTGTAGGGATTGGGTGTCGGCGTCGCTGTAGATGGCCACCGTCCGGTAGCCCAGGGCTTGGGCGGTGCGCTGGATGCGGCAGGCGATTTCGCCGCGGTTGGCGATCAGGATTTTTGTTAGCTGCGGCATTTTTTTGGGCTCCGTGTACATATCCGTTTCTGCGGTAACGGCGGCTTAGGGTTCCGCTCTTACAGCGGGTCACTTTTGGAAAGGCCCAAAAGTAACCAAAAGGCCTTCGCCCCAACACTCGGCACCTCGTCTAGGCTCGGTGTGCCCGAACGAAGGCTTGAATCCGTGGGCCGCCGCGATGGGCCCTCCTTGGCCCAGCGCGGCTAACCCGGCGTCCTGCCGGGTTACCCACGGATTCAAGCCTGCGTTCGGCCAGCGTGTTTGACGGGGCGCCTGAGATCAAAATCAAAAACACGGCGGCCTGACAGCCGGCCTGAGTGGTGTAGATCAAAAGCGCAGTTGTGGGGGCTGGGTTGAACCAGGCTCCCACATTTGGAATGCATTCCCCTGTGGGAGCTGGCTTGTCGGATCGCCGCACCGTTGCGAAGGCGTCATCTGCACCACCCCGGTTTGCGTTTCTGCACAAACGCCTGCGTCCCCTCAATCCCTTCCTCGCTCCTCACCGCCTCGGCAAACCACTGCGCGCCTCGATCCAGCACAGCCTCAAGCGGCTCATCGACACTGGCCAGCATCAGGGATTTAGTCCGCCCATTCGCCCCCGGCGCGCACCGCAGCACTTGCCCCAATACCTCATCCAAGCGCTCTGCCAACGCCTGCGGGTCGCGCTCGGTGAAGTGCACGACGCCCAGCCGCTGCGCTTCCACACCATCAAACCGCGCCGCCGTCAGCGCCAGTCGCCGCGCTTGGGTCAGGCCAATGCGCTTGACCACAAACGGTGCGATTTGCGCCGGCAACAATCCCAGGCTGGTCTCCGGCAATCCGAATTGCGCCTGGTGGTCCGCAATCGCAATATCACTCACACACGCCAACCCGAACCCACCGCCCAGCACCGCGCCTTGCAGCACCACGATCACTACTTGCGGCACCGCTTCCACTTCTTGCAGTAACGTGCCAAACGCTCGATTCAGCGCCTGTAGTTGGTTGCCCGCAGTGACCAGGTCCTTCACATCGGCCCCGGCGCAGAAATGTCCGCCCGCGCCGCTGATCACCAGCGCGCGCACCTGGCCGTCCAGTTGTGCCACTACGGCGCGCAGTTCGTTGACCATCTCCAGGCTCATCGCATTGCGGCTTTCCGGTCGGTTGAGGGTGATGTGCAGCACGCCGTTGTGCGGTTCCAGCAGCAAGGTATTCATGATTTTTTACCCGGCAAGGTGCCCATCAGTTTGCAGATGATGCCCAGCATGATTTCGTCGGCGCCGCCGCCAATCGACACCAGCCGCACATCGCGGTATGCGCGCGCTACCGGGTTGTCCCACATAAAGCCCATGCCGCCCCAGTATTGCAGGCAACTGTCGCTGACTTCGCGGCCCAGACGCCCGGCCTTGAGCTTGGCCATGGAGGCCAGGCGCGTTACGTCCTGGCCTTTGATGTATTGCTCGGTGGCCTGGTAGACCAACGCGCGCAAGCATTCGATTTCGGTGGACAGTTCGGCCAGGCGAAAGTGGATGACTTGGTTGTCGATCAGCGCCTTGCCGAAGGTCTGGCGTTCTTTGCAGTAGTCGATGGTGCTGTCGATGCAATGCTCCAGGCCCTTGATCATATTGGCCGCGCCAAACAGGCGCTCTTCCTGGAACTGCAGCATCTGCATCATGAAGCCTGCGCCTTCGTGGCCGATGCGGTTGCGCTGGGGCACGCGCACGTTGTCGAAAAACACCTGCGCGGTCTCGGAGCTGTGCATGCCGAGTTTTTCCAGGGGCGGGCTGACGCTGATGCCGGGGGTGTTCATCGCCAGCATGATCAGTGATTTGTTGATGTGCGGTTTGTCGTCGGAGGTGTTGGCCAGCAGGCAGATGAAATCGGCGCTGGGCGAGTTGGTGATCCACATTTTGCTGCCGTTGATCACGTAGTCGTCGCCGTCTTTGCGCGCATGGGTCTTGAGCCCGGCCACGTCGGAACCGGCGCCGGTTTCCGAGACGCCGATGCAGCCGACCTGTTCGCCGCTGATGGCCGGGCGCAGGAATTCGTCGCGCAGTTCATCGGAGCCGAAGCGGGCGAGGGCGGGGGTGCACATGTCGGTTTGCACGCCGATGGCCATGGGGATACCGCCGCAACGGATGGTGCCGAACTCTTCGGCGGCAACGATAGAGTAGCTGTAGTCCAGGCCCATGCCGCCGAATGTCTCCGGTTTGGAAATGCCCAGCAGGCCGAGATCGCCGGCCTTGCGGAAGATCTCGTGGATGGGAAAGCGCCCGGCTTTTTCCCATTCATCCACATGGGGGTTGATCTCGCGGTCGACGAAGGCACGCACGGTGCGGCGCAGTTCCTGGTGTTCCTGGGTGAAGATCATTTTTCTTGTTCTCCTGATCGCGACGCGCAGCGTCCCGGCGAAATTTAGAGACGCGCTACACCGAAAGTATTGGCTTGCAACTCACGCACCTCGGCCTCGTGGCAGGTATCCAGCAAAAAGCCCAGCAAGGTCCGCGTATCCCGTGGATCAATCAGCCCGTCGTCCCACAGGTTGGCGCTGCCGTACAGCGCGGTGGACTGGCTGTCGAGCTTCTGCGCGGTGACCTGCTCCAACATATCCAGCACCTTGGGGTCCGGCACCAGGCCCTCCTTCAACTGCTTGGCCTCGGTGACAATCCGCAGCACCTTGCCTGCCTGCGCGCCACCCATGACCGCCGTGCGGCTGTTGGGCCAGGCGAAGATAAAGCGCGGGTCCAGGCCGCGGCCGCACATCGCGTAGTTGCCGGCGCCATAAGAGCCGCCCACCACCACCGTGAGTTTAGGCACGCGGGCATTGGCCACCGCCTGGATCATCTTTGCGCCGTGTTTGATCACACCTTGTTGTTCCGACTCGGTGCCCACCATGAAACCGGTGGTGTTGTGAAGGAACAGCAGCGGTGTGCGGCTTTGATCGCAGAGCTGGATGAATTGCGCGGCCTTGCTCGCGCCCTTCGGCGTGATGGGGCCGTTGTTGCCGATCACACCGACGGCGCGGCCCTGGATGTGCAGGTGGCCGCAGACGGTGTGGGCGTCGAACTCGCCTTTGAATTCGAGGAACTGCGAGCCGTCCGCCAGGCGCGCGAGGATTTCGCGCACGTCGTAGGGTTTTTTCGGGTCATCGGGGATCAGGCCCAGCAGTTCTTCGATGGGGTACAGCGGCTCTGCGAAGGCGCGTTTCGGCGCCAGCGGCAGGCGATCGTCCCAAGGCAACAGGCTGACAATCTCACGTGCGATGCGAACGCCATCGGCGTCATTTTCCGCCAGGTATTCGGCGGTGCCGGCCGTTTGTGCGTGCATCTCGGCGCCGCCCAGTTCTTCATCGGTCGCCACTTCGCCGGTCGCGGCTTTAAGCAGCGGCGGGCCGGCGAGGAACAGTTTGGCCCGGCCGCGCACCACCACCACGTAATCCGACAGCCCCGGCTGATACGCACCGCCCGCCGTGGCCGAGCCATGCACCACGGTGATCTGCGGCAAGCCCATGGCCGACATGCGCGCCTGATTGGCAAAGCTGCGCGCGCCCTCGACGAAAATCTCGGCGGCATAGTTGAGGTTGGCACCGCCGCTCTCGGCGAGGGTCACCACCGGCAGTTTGTTCTCCATGGCGATCTGTTGCAGGCGCAGGGATTTCTTCAAGCCCGTGGGGGAAATGGTGCCGCCCTTGATTGCGCTGTTATTGGCCACCACCAGCATGCGCACGCCGCTGACGTAGCCGATCCCGGCGATCAACCCACCGCCGGCAGCACTGCCGTCCTTGTCGTCGTGCAGCTTGTAGCCGGCCAGGCTGGCCAGCTCCAGAAACGGCGCGCCGGGGTCCAGCAACAGGTTGAGGCGCTCGCGGGGCAGCAGTTGGCCGCGCTTGTCGAACTTGGGCTTGGCGTCCTGTGCCTTGCTCAGCAGGGTGTGTTCCAGTTCGCGCACGTGGGCGATGGCGGCGAGCATAGCTTCGCGGTTCTGCGCGAACGGTGGGCTGTGGGTATCGATCAGGGATTCAATCACTGGCATGGCTTATTTCTCCGCCTTGAGCACATCCGGCAGGTAGGCGCGGTGGAAGCCGTTGAACGGTTCGCTCGGCGGTTGCGCCTTGTGCAACGGCCAGGCGCGGCTGCCGAGGCTGGCGGCGCCGTCGATGCGCAGGGTGCTACCGCTGATAAAGGCGGCGGCGGGGCTGAGCAGGAAGACAATGGCCGCGCTGACTTCCGACTCGGTGCCGATGCGCTTGAGTGGCACATGTTCGCGCAGGGTTGGAATCACTGCCTTGAAGGCGCCTTCGTAGGTGTCCATGCCGCTGGAAGCGATCCAGCCCGGCGCGACGGCGTTGACTCGCACGCCGGCACAACCCCACTCAAAGGCGGCGGTCTTGGTGAAGTTGTCCATGCCGGCGCGCGCCGCGCCCGAGTGGCCCATGCCGGGCATGCCGCCCCACATGTCTGCGAGCATGTTGACGATGGCACCACCATGCTTGCTCATGGATTGGTTGAACACTTCACGGGCCATCAGGAAACCGCCGACCAGGTTGGTGCGCAGCACGGTTTCAAAGCCTTTCTGGTTGATCGAGGCCAACGGTGACGGGTACTGGCCGCCGGCGTTATTCACCAAGCCGTGGATCGGGCCGTGATCACTCAGGATCTGGCTGACCAGCGTCTTCACTGCTTCTTCATCGCGAATGTCGCAGGCCTGCCAATGAGCGATGCCACCGTCTTCAGCGATTTCCGCTGCGACCGCTTGCAGCTTTTCCGGCTTGCGTCCCACCAGCATCACCTGGGCGCCCAAGGCTGCCAATTCGTGTGCAGTGCAACGGCCAATCCCGCTGCCACCGCCGGTGACAATCACGGTCTGCCCCTGGAACAGGTCGGCTTTGAAGATCGAGTCGAAGGCCACGGCAACGCTCCTGTTATACAAGTTGATCGGCTATGTGCTGCGGCACCGCAATCGGGATTTCCAGCAGTTGCTGGGCGAAGGCTTTACCTTGCGGGTCAATGCGCAGGCTGGCGATGCCACCACCACCGAGTGCGTTTTCCAGCAAAAAGTTGAGGCTGTGGCTGCCGGGCAAATACCAGCGCTCGACGCGGCCATGAACGGGATCCAGTACGTGGCCCATCCAATCGACAATCACCTGCGGGGTCAGCGCTTCGGCGATCCACGGCAGGTAGTCGGGATCGCGGGCGATCACGCCGATATTGCTGTGGTTACCCTTGTCGCCGGAGCGCGCCACGGCCAGTTTCACCAAGGGCACGCTGGCGTCGGCAAGGCCTTGGGGTTTGGGTGGGGCGATCGGCGCAGCGGGCAGGGTAGGGGCGTTGGCAATCGGCAGTGCGCAGGTGTGGCGTCCGCTCCGGAGGTCGATTTCCAGTTCGCAAACGGATTTGTCGATCAGGAACGAAAACAGCCGAATCAGCGGATACACCGTTGGCCGCCCGCCGACGATGCCGGTCAGCCCTGGCGCCATGCCGGTGGCTGCCTGGGCAATCTCGCGGGCGAACAGCACCAGCGCCTGTTTACTGGGGTGTCGCACCGCCAATTTCACCACCACTTCGCGGCAGTCCTGGCGCATCGCATGGGCGCCATAAGTCGCTTCGCTGCCCAGCAGTTCGATATTCACCTCGGTATAGGGCGCCCAGCCGCGTTGGCTGAACAGCTCCGAGGTTTTGTTGATGATCGCCTGGCCGACCCGTTCGGCCTTGGCCACCGCATCGATCCCGGCGATCAGGCAACTGGCGGTGCAGCGAAAACCCTCCGGGTAGGTGGCGCTGACTTTGTACTGGGCGGTTGGGGGCGAGCCCTTGGCGCCATGCAGGCGTACCTGGTTCTTACCTTGCTGCTGCAATTTGACCTGGCTGAAATCGCAGATTACATCCGGTAGCAGGTAGGCATGCGGATCGCCGATTTCATACAGCAACTGTTCGGCCACGCTGAGTTCGCTGATCAGCCCACCGCTGCCGTCGACTTTACTCACAATAAACTGGCCGTCGTCGCTGACGTCTACGATAGGAAAGCCGATGTGCTCGTAGTCCGGTACCGCGCGCCAATCGGTGAAATTGCCGCCGGTGCACTGCGCGCCGCATTCGATGATATGCCCGGCCAGTGCGGCCTGGGCGAGGCGGTCGTAATCCTGCCAGGACCAGTTGAACTCATGCACCAACGCCGCGCTGACCACCGCGCTGTCCACCACGCGGCCGGTAATGACGATGTCCGCGCCCAATGCCAGCGCCTGTGCAATGCCCGGTGCGCCGAGGTAGGCATTGGCGGACACGCACATCGGCGGTAGCGGTGCGCCATTGAACATATCGGTGATGCCGTGCAGCTGCTTGAGCTGGGGTTGCAGGTCATCGCCCAGTAGCACGGCGATGTTCAGTTCAACGCCCGCCTTGTCACAGGCTGCTTGCAAAGCAGCGGCGCAGGCCTGGGGGTTGATGCCGCCAGCGTTGCTGATTACACGGACGCCCTGGCGTTGGATATCGCCCAGCAATGGCGTGAGCACCTCGACAAAATCCGTCGCGTAGCCGGCCTGGGGATCTTTCATCCGCGCACCGGCCAGGATCGACATCGTGACTTCCGCCAGGTAGTCGAAGACCAGGTAATCCAGCTCACCGCCGTGCACCAACTGCGCGGCAGCGGTACAGGTGTCGCCCCAGAAGGCGCTGGCGCAGCCGATACGAACCGTCTTGCTCATGAGAAATCCTTCCTCGAATGGCTGCTAGCGAGACTACCAAGCAAGCGCTTGGTTTGTAAACTCCGTGCACAAGTTTTAGCCAAGCGCTTGCTTGGGTGGCCGTCACGGCCTAAATTGCCGGCCAAGACGTCCGTGGAAGTAGAGGAGAGAGGCATGGATGAGCATAAAGCCCTGCGGGTGATGCGCACCATGATCGACGGCGGCCAATTGACCGACCCCGAAAGCGCTCGTGGCAAGCTGCTGCAAACGGCGGCTCACCTGTTTCGCAACAAGGGCTTCGAGCGCACCACCGTGCGCGACCTGGCCAGCGCAGTGGGCATCCAGTCCGGCAGCATCTTTCATCACTTCAAGAGCAAGGACGAGATCCTGCGCGCGGTGATGGAGGAAACCATCCACTACAACACCGCGATGATGCGCGCTTCTCTTGAGGAAGCCACCGACGTACGCGAACGTGTGTTGGCGCTGATCCGCTGCGAATTGCAGTCGATCATGGGCGGCAGCGGCGAGGCGATGGCGGTGCTGGTGTATGAATGGCGCTCGCTGTCGGCTGAAGGCCAGGCTGAGGTGTTGGCCCTGCGCGATGTGTACGAGGCGCTGTGGCTGCAAGTACTGGGCGAGGCCAAGGACGCCGGCTATATCCGTGGCGATGTGTTTATCACCCGGCGCTTTCTGACCGGCGCTTTGTCCTGGACCACCACTTGGTTCCGCGCCGAGGGCAGCATGACGCTCGAGCAATTGGCCGAAGAAGCCCTGCTGATGGTTTTGAAAGCCGATTAAGGTGCAAGGCATTAATTTGCCGGTGAAAAGTTGTCTCGCCAGACAAAAACGCCTAGCTTATCGCCATCAGAGTTTTGAACGGTGTGTGCCTTGATGTTTTCGCCATGGCGGCTGGCTGCAGGACTAACTTTTTGGGCAGTGGGCACCGCGTGGTGGATGCCGGCGTCGGCTGCCCAATTGGTAAGGATTGGCGCGGCGCATTTCCCGCCGTATACCGTGCGTCCGGAGAAGGGCGCTGACACCGGTTTGCTGCCGCAACTGGTCGAGGCCTTGAACGCCTCGCAGACCGACTATCAATTTGTGCTGGTGCCCACCTCAATTCCGCGACGTTTTCGCGATTTCGAGCAGGGCCGGATTGATATGGCCATCTTCGAAAACCCCGACTGGGGCTGGCAGGAGATCACCCACACGACAGTCGACATGGGCCTGGAAGACGCGGAAATTTTCGTCGCCCAACGTGAGCCCGGTCGCGACCAGGCCTATTTCGCTGACCTGAACGGCAAGCATTTGGCGTTATTCAGCGGTTACCACTACGCCTTCGCAAACTTCAACCCCGATCCCAAGTACATGGCTGAGCACTTCAACGCCACGTTGACCTACTCCCATGACAGCAACCTGTTGATGGTCGCGCGCGGGCGGGCCGACATCGCCTTGGTGACCCGTTCGTACCTGAGTGATTTCATGGTGCGCAATGCGGACATGGCCGGGCAGTTCCTGGTGTCAGAGCGTATCGACCAGGTGTATCACCACTACGCGTTGCTGCGCCCCAAAGCGCCGATCACGGGGCAAGCGTTTTCCGCGTTGCTCAAGCGCTTGCGCGAAAATGGCGAGATGTTGAAGATTTTCGAGCCGTATCGGATTGATGTCACGCCGATACCCTGACAGGCGCAACGCAGATAAAAACGGTGGGAGCTGGCTTGCCAGCTCCCACATTGTTTACAGCGGCGCTGTCAGACCCGCCGCGCAAACGTATCGCTGTGGTTGCCCGACACCTTGCGGCAATGCACCAGCGCATCCCGAATCATGAAATTCACCAAGGTCGGCGATACGCCGAGTTCCTTGGCGATATCCTTTTGCGGCACGCCATGCAGGCGGTACATCTCGAACGCGTAGCGGGTGCGCTGCGGCAACTCCGTCAGGGCGTCGGCGATGTTTTCCAGGGTGTTGAAATTGATGTGCGAGGTTTCCGTTGAAGCGCCGTGAATGACCACATTCAAGCCTTCCTCTTCGGTGCCTGAGTATTTGAGCTCCAGGGCCTGCTTGCGGTAGTGATCTATCGCCAGGTTGCGCACGATCTGGAACAGATAGCTCAGCTGGGCCTTGAACGATGAGGTGATCGTCGGCGCCGACTGCAGGCGGAAGTAGGCATCCTGCACTACGTCTTCGGCCCGGGAGCGGCACCCGGTAATACGTGCCGCAATCTTCACCAGAATCAGTCGATTATCGACGAACGCCTGGAGAAGCGGTGAGTTGCACCTGCCTGTGGATACTTGTTCCGTCATGGAAATCACCTTGTCGCAAAAGAGGTTAGGGGAGGGCGTCCTTGCTGAGGCCTCCTACACATCGGGCAACAAATTATGATGAATGATAATGATTGTCAAATGAGAAGGCGAACTAATCTTATGCGTTCTTGTTAGGTGTGAACCGCGTCTCGCTTGTACCCGACGACTAATTATTTGCCGGCGCCGTCCGTTCTTCTGGGTGACAGGTCCGTTAGTAAAACGACCAGGGATCAACACCCGCAGGAGGACGAGATGGGTTTGCATCGTGTGCACAGCGTGTTTCAGTTTGGAGTCGTCGCCTGATGAGTACGCCGGCTCGACTGCGCCTGTTCTGCCTGCCTCATTCGGGCGCCAGCGCCATGGTTTACGCGCGCTGGCGCCGGGCCCTGCCGGACTGGTTGCACGTGTGCCCGCTGGAGTTACCCGGGCGTGGCATGCGCATGGATGAACCTTTGCAGCGCGATATCAAAGCCTTGGCCGCACAGCTTGCGGATGAAATCAGCCGCGACTTGAATGGCCCTTATGCCTTGTTCGGCCACAGCCTCGGCGGCCTGCTCGCCTTCGAACTGGCCCACGCGCTGAATGCACGCAATGTGCCTGCGCCGTTGGCGCTGTTCGCCTCCGGTACAGCCGGGCCGGCACGCCGCGACGTCAGCGAATACGCCATCGAAAAGACCGACGAGCAACTGATCGCCCGTCTGCGCGAGCTGCAAGGCACCGCCGAAGAAGCCCTGGCCAACCCCGAGTTGATGCAGTTGATGCTGCCAATCCTGCGCGCCGATTTTCTCTTGTGCGGCAGTTTTACCTATGGCGAGCGGGCGCCGCTGGGCATGCCGATTCATGTATTTGGCGGCAAACAGGACAGCGTGCTCGCCGACCAGTTGCTCGACTGGCAACTCGACGCCGCCAGTGGCTTTTCCCTGGACATGTTCGACGGCCACCACTTCTTCCTCATCCAACATGAAAGCGCCGTGCTGCGCTGCGTGCGGCGCTACGCCGACGAACACCTGGCCCGCTGGCGCAATGGCGCGGCGCGGCAACTGGCCGCCGGCTAAGAGCCCCCCCAATTCCCGAATTTCCCGCAAGCCGATTTCAGGCAGGAACCCCATGATGGATGCCTTCGAACTTCCCCTAACGCTGGTCCAGTCCCTTCAACGTCGCGCCGTGCAGACGCCGGACCAGGTTGCTCTGCGCTTCCTCGCTGAGTCGGCCGAACACAGCGTTGTGCTCAGTTACCGCGACCTGGACCTGCGCGCCCGCACCATCGCCGCAGCCTTGCAAGCCAATGCGGACCTGGGCGACCGTGCGGTGCTGTTGTTCCCCAGCGGCCCGGATTACGTCGCGGCGTTCTTTGGTTGCCTGTACGCCGGCGTCATTGCGGTGCCGGCTTACCCGCCGGAGTCGACCCGTCGTCACCATCAGGAACGCCTGCTGTCGATCATCCGCGATGCTGAGCCGCGCCTGCTGCTGACCATCGCCAGCCTCGCCGATGGCTTGGCGCAGATCGAAAACGCCCCAATGGTATTGAGCATCGATACCCTGCAGAGTGCCGGCACTTGGATCGCCCCCGACCTGCACCCCGACGACATCGCATTCCTGCAATACACCTCCGGCTCCACCGCATTGCCCAAGGGCGTGCAAGTCAGCCATGGCAACCTGGTGGCCAACGAAGTGCTGATCCGTCGCGGCTTTGGCATCGACCTCAACCCGGATGACGTGATCGTCAGCTGGCTGCCGCTGTACCACGACATGGGCCTGATCGGCGGCCTGCTGCAACCGATCTTCAGCGGCGTGCCCTGCGTGTTAATGTCGCCGGCGTACTTCCTCGGTCGGCCATTGCGCTGGCTGGAAGCGATCAGTGAATACGGCGGCACTATCAGCGGCGGCCCGGATTTCGCCTACCGCCTGTGCAGCGAGCGGGTCAGCGAGTCGGCGTTGGAACGCCTGGACTTGCGCCAGTGGCGCGTGGCCTATTCCGGCTCCGAACCGATCCGCCTCGACACCCTGGAACGTTTCGCCGAGAAGTTCGCGGCCTGCGGTTTTACCCCGAATAATTTCTTCGCGTCCTACGGCCTGGCCGAAGCGACCCTGTTTGTCGCGGGTGGCATTCGCGGCCATGGCATCCCAGCGCTGCGCGTCGACGAGCAGGCATTGGCTGCCAACCGTGCCGAGCCGGGGCAGGGCAGTGCGATCATGAGTTGCGGCACCAGCCAACCCGAACACGCGGTGCTGATCGCCGACCCGCACACCCTTACCGAACTGGCCGAGAATAACGTCGGTGAGCTCTGGGCCACCGGCCCGAGCATCGCCCACGGCTACTGGCGCAACCCCGTGGCCACCGCCACTACCTTCGTGCAACACGCCGGCCGTACCTGGTTGCGTACCGGCGACCTGGGCTTTATCCGCGAAGGCGAGGTGTACATCACCGGCCGCCTGAAAGACTTGCTGATCGTGCGCGGCCATAACCTGTACCCGCAGGACATCGAACAGACCATCGAGCGCGAAGTGGAAGTCGTACGCAAAGGCCGGGTCGCGGCATTTGCAGTGAATGACCAAGGCCTGGAAGGCATCGGCATTGCCGCTGAAATCAGCCGCAGCGTGCAGAAAATCCTGCCGCCCGACGCGCTGATCAAGGCGATCCGCCAAGCCGTCGCCGAGGCGTATCAGGAGGCGCCGAGCGTGGTGGTGCTGCTCAATCCGGGTGCCTTGCCGAAGACCTCCAGCGGCAAGGTGCAACGTGCGGCGTGTGCGCTGCGGTATGTCGATGGCAGCCTCGACAGCTATGCGCAGTTTCCTGATCTGCACGTGCAGGGCAGCGATGCAGCGTTGGACTCCGAACTGCAAAACCAGATCGCCGCGATCTGGTGCGAACAACTGCACGTCGCGACGGTCGCGGCCGATGACCATTTCTTCCTGCTCGGCGGCAACTCCATCACCGCCACCCAGGTGGTCGCGCGCCTGCGTGAAACACTGGGCCTGGAGCTGAACCTGCGCATGCTGTTCGAAGCGCCAACCCTGGAAGGCTTTGCCGCCAACGTTGCGCAGTTGCAGCAGTACGGCGGCGTCGCCCAAGGCGCCATTCATAGCCTGTCACGCCAGGAAGACCTGCCCCAATCCCTGGCGCAAAACCGCCTGTGGATCACCTGGCAACTGGACCCACACAGCAGCGCCTACACCGTCCCCGGCGCCCTGCGCCTGCGCGGCGAGCTGGATGAAGACGCCGTGCGCTTGAGCTTCCAACAACTGGTCCAGCGCCACGAAGCCCTGCGCACCCGCTTTTACGAACGCGACGGCCAGGCCTTCCAGCGCATCGATGCCAAAGCGGATTTCGAGTTGCAAGTCATCGACCTCAGCGACCTGCCCGTGGCCGAGCGTGACACCCGCGCGCAACAGATTCGCGAAGACGAAGCGCGCACCCAGTTCGACCTGGAAAAAGGCCCGCTGCTGTGGGTGACCCTGGTACGCCTGGACGATGCAGATCACCAGTTGCTGGTGACGCTGCACCACATCATCGCGGATGGCTGGTCGCTGAATATCCTCATCGACGAATTCTCACGCCTGTACGCCGCCGCAACCCAGGGCGAAACCCTTGAGCTGCCGCCGCTGGCCCTGCAATACGCCGACTACGGCAGCTGGCAGCGCCAGTGGCTGGCCGAAGGTGAAGGTCAGCGCCAATTGGCGTATTGGAAAGCGCAACTCGGTGAAGAACATCCAACCTTGAGCCTGGCCACCGACCACCCGCGCTCGGCGCAACACCGGAACAGCGCTTCGCGTCATACCGTACAAACTAGCGTGCACCTCAGCGAGGCGATTCGCCAGACCGCCCAGGCCAACCAATCCACCCCGTTCATGGTGTTACTGGCAGCATTCCAGAGCCTGCTCTACCGCTACAGCGGTCAGCGTGACATCCGCATCGGCGTGCCCAACGCCAACCGTCCGCGCCAGGAAACCCAAGGCCTGGTCGGCTTTTTCATCAACACGCAGGTCATGCGTGGCGAGCTGGACGCTTGTCTGCCGTTCAACGAACTGTTGGCCGCGACTCGCCAAGCTGCGTTGAGCGCCCAGGCCCATCAAGACCTGCCGTTCGAACAACTGCTGGAAGCCTTCCCGCAAGCGCGCGAGCAGGGTCTGTTCCAGGTCATGTTCAATCACCAGCAACGCGACCTCAGCGCCTTGCGCCGTCTGCCGGGCATGCTCGCCGACGAGCTGCCATGGCACAGCCGCGAAGCCAAGTTCGACCTGCAACTGCACAGCGAAGAAGACCGTAACGGGCGCCTGAGCCTGTCGTTCGACTACGCCGACGAAGTGTTTGACAGCGCGACCATCCAGCGCCTGGCCGAGCACTTTATCAACCTGTTGCAAGCCGCGTGTGACCAGCCGCAGCAAGCCATCGGCGACCTCAAGCTGATGCAAGCAGACGAGCAGCAACCGTGGAGTGAAACGCCGTGCGCGCCCGCCCAGCAATGGCTGCCGGAGCTGCTCAACAGACACACCTCGGACAGCACCGCGCTGGTCTGGCAGGGCAGCAGCCTGACCTTCGCCCAATTGCACACCCAGGCCAATCGCCTGGCTCACTACCTGCGTGACAAGGGTGTCGGCCCGGACGTGTGCGTGGCGATCGCCGCCGAGCGTTCGCCGCAACTGCTGATCGGCCTGCTGGCGATCATCAAGGCCGGCGGCGCCTATGTGCCGCTGGACCCGGATTACCCCGCCGAGCGCCTGGCCTACATGCTGGAGGACAGCGGCGTGCATCTGCTGCTGACCCAGACCACGTTGCTGGACCACGTGCCAGTTGCCTGCGGCGTCTGCGTGATTGCGATGGACAGCCTGCACCTCGACAGCTGGCCGACCCAGCCGCCTGGCCTGCACCTGCACGGCGATAACCTCGCCTACGTGATCTACACCTCTGGCTCCACCGGCCAGCCCAAAGGCGTGGGCAATACCCATGCGGCCCTGGCCGAACGCTTGCAGTGGATGCAGGCCACCTATCAGCTGAATGTCACCGATGTGCTGATGCAAAAGGCACCGATCAGTTTTGACGTGTCGGTGTGGGAATGCTTCTGGCCGCTGATCACCGGTTGCCGCCTGGTGCTGGCCGGCCCTGGCGAGCATCGCGACCCGCACCGTATCGCGCAGTTGGTGCAGGAACACGGCGTGACCACGTTGCACTTTGTGCCGCCGCTGCTGCAGCTGTTTATCGACGAACCGCTGGCCGCCGAATGCACCAGCCTGCGTCGCCTGTTCTCCGGTGGCGAAGCCTTGCCCGCCGAGCTGCGCAACCGCGTCCTGGCGCAGCTACCGGCGGTGCAATTGCACAACCGTTATGGCCCCACCGAAACCGCGATCAACGTGACCCACTGGCACTGCCGCGTGGAAGACGGCGAGCGCTCGCCGATTGGCCGCCCGCTGGGCAATGTGATCTGCCGCGTGCTGGACGATCAGCTCAACCCCGTGCCGCTGGGTGTGCCGGGTGAACTGTGCATCGGCGGTATCGGCCTGGCCCGGGGTTACCTGGGGCGCGCCGGGTTGACGGCTGAGCGTTTTGTCGCCGACCACTCGGGGGCGCGCCTTTATCGCACCGGCGACCGCGTCCGTTGGAGCGCCGAGGGTGTGCTTGAGTACCTGGGCCGTCTCGACCAGCAGGTCAAGCTACGCGGTTTCCGCGTGGAGCCGGAAGAAATCGAAGCGCGCATGCTGGCCCTGAACGGCATCGCCCAAGCCGTGGTGCTGGTGCGTGACACGCAGTTGATCGGCTACTACACCGCCCATGTCGCGCTGGACGAACAGCAGGTGAAAACCGCCCTGGCCGCCGCGCTGCCGGAGTACATGGTGCCCGCGCTGTTGATGCGCCTCGACGCCATGCCCCTGAGCCCCAGCGGCAAGCTGGACCGTCGCGCGTTGCCGGAGCCGGTGTGGCAAACCCGTGAGCACATTGAACCCGAAACCCCCTTGCAGCAGCAGATCGCAGCCGTCTGGCGCGAAGTCCTCGGACGGCCGAAAATCGGCCTGGGCGATGACTTCTTCGCCCTCGGCGGCCACTCGTTGCTGGCCACGCAAATCATCTCGCGCACCCGCCAGGCGTGTGACGTCGAGTTGCCGTTGCGCACCTTGTTTGAAGCCAGTGAGCTGG
The DNA here is from genome assembly GCF_963970945.1 of Pseudomonas sp. RA_5y_Pfl1_P24. NCBI lineage: Bacteria > Pseudomonadati > Pseudomonadota > Gammaproteobacteria > Pseudomonadales > Pseudomonadaceae > Pseudomonas > Pseudomonas sp. RA_5y_Pfl1_P24. The sequence goes on from NZ_CAXAOJ010000002.1 coordinate 363,302, forward strand.
GCGCGTTTGCCGAGCAGGTCAGGCTGATCCAGGCGTCGGGCCTACGCAACCAGCAGACGGCTATTGCTAAGGTCGACCGCAGCCAACCGGTGCCGTTGTCCTATTCCCAGCAGCGCATGTGGTTCCTGTGGCAGATGGAGCCAGACAGCCCGGCCTACAACGTCGGCGGCATGGCGCGCTTGCGTGGCGTGCTCGATGTGGGGCGTTTCGAAGCGGCGTTGCAGGCCTTGATCATGCGTCACGAAACTTTGCGCACCACCTTCCCGAGCGTCGACGGCGTGGCCTATCAAAAGGTCTCGCCGCAGACCGGCTTGCGCATGGATTGGCAGGATTTCTCAGGCCAGAACGAAACCGAGCGCCAGCAGCGCCTGCAGCAGTTGGCTGATCATGAGGCGCACACGCCGTTCAACCTGGAAACCGGGCCGTTGCTGCGTGCCTGCCTGGTCAAGGCTGGCGAGCAGGAACACTACCTAGTGCTGACCCTGCACCACATCGTCACCGAAGGCTGGGCCATGGACATCTTTGCCCGTGAACTCAGCGCGCTGTACGAAGCCTTTATCGACGAGCGCGAATCGCCGCTGGCGCCGTTGCCGGTTCAATACCTGGATTACAGCGTGTGGCAGCGTCAGTGGCTGGAGTCCGGCGAGCGTCAGCGCCAACTCGACTACTGGACCGCGCAACTGGGCACTGAACATCCGCTGCTGGAACTGCCCGGCGACCGCCCACGCCCACCGGTGCAAAGCCATCAGGGTGAACTGTATCGCTTCGACCTCAGCGATGACCTGGCCGCCCGCGTGCGTGCCTTCAATGCCGAGCGCGGCCTGACCCTGTTCATGACCATGACCGCCACCCTGGCCGTGTTGCTCTACCGCTACAGCGGCCAGACCGACCTGCGTATCGGCGCCCCCGTCGCCAACCGTATTCGCCCGGAAAGCGAAGGGCTGATCGGCGCGTTCCTCAACACCCAGGTGCTGCGTTGCCAGCTCAATGGGCAGATGAACGTCGCTGAACTGTTTGAGCACGTGCGCCATACGGTGATCGAAGGCCAGTCCCATCAAGACCTGCCGTTCGACCACCTGGTGGAAGCCCTGCAACCACCGCGCAGTGCGGCGTACAACCCGCTGTTCCAGGTGATGTGCAACGTGCAGCGCTGGGAGTTCCAGCAAAGCCGCCAACTGGCCGGCATGACTGTCGAGTACCTGGCCAACGATGCCCGCGCGACCAAGTTCGACCTCAATCTGGAAGTCACCGACCTCGACCATCGCCTGGGTTGCTGCCTGACCTACAGCACCGACCTGTTCGACGAACCGCGTATTGCGCGTATGGCCGGACATTGGCGCAACCTGCTGGAAGCCTTGATCGCCAATCCGCAGCGGCGCCTCAGCGAGTTGCCGTTATTGACGGCCGCCGAACAGCACGCGTTGCAGGACAGCCTGGGCGCCGAAGCAGGCGAGCACCGCCTTGATCAGTGCATTCATCAACTGTTCAGCCAGCAAGCGGCAGCCCGTGGCGATGCACCGGCGCTGACCTTTGCCGGCGTTAGCCTCAGCTATCGTGAGCTCGATGCCCGCGCTAACCGCCTGGCCTGGATGCTGCGCGAGCGTGGCGTCGGCCCGCAGGTGCGCGTCGGCCTGGCGCTGCCGCGTTCCCTGGAAATGGTCATCGGCCTGCTGGCGATCCTCAAGGCCGGAGGCGCCTACGTGCCGTTGGACCCCGAATACCCGCTGGACCGCTTGCACTACATGATCGAAGACAGCGGCATCGGCCTGCTGCTCAGCGATGCGGCGATGTTTGAAGCCCTCGGCGAGTTGCCTGCAACCGTGGCGCGCTGGTGCCTGGAAGATGACGCGCCGCTGCTTGCCAACTACCCGGCCGATGCGTTGCCGTTTATCAGCCTGCCGCAACACCAGGCGTACCTTATCTACACCTCCGGCTCCACCGGCAAGCCCAAGGGCGTGGTGGTGTGCCACGGTGAAATCGCCATGCATTGCACGGCGGTGATCGCGCGTTTCGGCATGCGCGCCGACGACTGTGAACTGCACTTCTATTCGATCAACTTCGACGCCGCCACCGAGCGTTTGCTGGTGCCGCTGCTCAGCGGGGCCCAGGTGGTATTGCGTGCCCAGGGCCAGTGGGACGCGCAAGAAATCTGCGCGCTGATCCGCACCCATCGCATCACTGTACTGGGCTTCACGCCGAGCTACGGCAGCCAGCTGGCGCAGTGGCTGGCGTCCCAGCAGCAGACCTTGCCGGTGCGCATGTGCATCACTGGCGGCGAAGCGTTGACGGGTGAGCATTTGCAGCGCATCCGCGCAGCGTTCCAGCCCGAGATGTTCTTCAACGCCTACGGCCCGACCGAAGCCGTAGTGATGCCGCTGGCGAGCCTCGCGCCCGAACAGTTGGAGGAGGGCGCTGCAAGCGTGCCAATCGGCAGCATCATCGGTGACCGCGTGGCCTATATTCTCGACGCCGACCTGGCGTTGGTGCCGCAAGGTGCGACCGGCGAGCTGTACGTCGGCGGCGCCGGTCTGGCCCAGGGGTATCACCAGCGCCCGGGCATGACGGCGGAGCGCTTCGTTGCGGATCCGTTCGCTACGCACGGTGGGCGGCTATACCGCACCGGCGACCTGGTGCGCCAGCGCGCCGATGGCCTGGTGGAGTACCTGGGGCGTATCGACCATCAGGTGAAGATTCGCGGTTTCCGTATTGAACTGGGCGAGATCGAAACCCGCCTGCTGGAGCACGACGGCGTGCGCGAAGCGGTGGTGCTGGCGCTGGATTCTCCAAGCGGCAAACAGTTGGTGGCGTACCTGGTCAGCGACGCAGGCCACGGCGCGTTGCGCGACGCGCTCAAGGCCCACCTCAAGGCCCACCTCAAGGCGCAGCTGCCGGACTACATGGTGCCCGCGCACTTGATCGTGCTGGATAGTATGCCGCTGACCGCCAACGGCAAACTCGACCGCCGTGCCTTGCCGCAACCCGACCCTGAGGCCAATCGCCAACAGTACGTGGCGCCCCGCAATGAGCTGCAAAGCACATTGGCGGCGATCTGGTGCGCAGTGCTGAATGTGCAGCAAGTCGGTCTGGACGATAACTTCTTTGAACTGGGCGGCGACTCGATCCTGTCGATCCAGGTGGTCAGCCGTGCGCGGCAAGCGGGCATTCACTTCAGCCCGCGCGACTTGTTCCAGCACCAGACCGTGCAAACCCTGGCCGCTGTCGCCACGCGCGCTGAGCACATCAGCGCTGAGCAAGGCGTGCTGACGGGCAGCTCGGGCCTGACGCCGATCCAGCATTGGTTCTTCGACACCGAGATCCCGCAGCGTCAGCACTGGAACCAGGCGCTGCTGCTCAAACCGCTGCAACTGCTTGACCCGCACCGCCTTGAGCAAGCGCTGCTGGCGGTACTGGAACACCACGACGCCCTGCGCCTGAGCTTCACCCGGCGCGACGCGAAATGGCACGCCGAACACCTCGCCGTACCGCAGGGTGGTGTGTTGATGCAGGCGCAAGTGCGTGACATGGACGCGTGCATTGCGCTGTTCAGCGACACCCAGCGCAGCCTCGACCTGGCACACGGCCCGTTGCTGCGCGCCTTGCTCGTGGAGGGGCCCGAGGGCCAGCAGCGCCTGTTGATCGCTATCCATCACTTGGTGGTGGACGGCGTGTCATGGCGTGTATTGCTCGAAGACTTGCAAAGCGTTTACCGCCAACTGAGCGACGGCCAATCCGTCAGCCTGCCAGCCAAGACCAGTGCGCTACGTGAATGGGCCGCGCGTTTGCAGGCCTACGCCGGCAGCGAATCCCTGCGCGAAGAGTTGAGCGTCTGGCAGCACCAACTGGCCGGCCCGCAGGCCGCACTGCCGGTGGCACGCCCGCAAGGTTTGCTGCGCAACCGCGACGCCGACACCGTCAGCGTGCGCCTGGATGCCGAACACACCCGACAACTGCTGCAACAGGCCCCGAGCACCTACCGCACCCAGGTCAACGACTTGCTGCTGACCGCGTTGGCGCGAGTGTTGTGCCGCTGGAGTGGTCACGCTTCGGCGCTGATCCAGCTGGAAGGCCACGGCCGCGAAACCCTGTTCGATGAGGTCGACCTGACCCGCAGTGTCGGCTGGTTCACCAGTGCCTATCCATTGCGCCTCACCCCGCAAGCCGGGCAGGGTGATTCCATCAAGGCGATCAAGGAACAACTGCGTGCCGTGCCGCATAAAGGCTTGGGTTATGGCGTGCTGCGTTACCTGGCGGATGACCTGTGCAAGCAGACCATGGCCGCACTGCCGAGCGCGCCGATCACGTTCAACTACCTCGGCCAGTTCGACCAGAGCTTTGGCGCTGATGCACTGTTCCACCCGCTGGATGAGTCCGCGGGCCTGGCCCATGATCCGGATGCGCCGTTGCCCAACGAGTTGAGCGTCGACAGCCAGGTGTACGGCGGCGAACTGGTGCTGCGCTGGACTTTCAGTCGTGAGCGCTTTGATCAGCACACCATTCGCGAATTGGCCGATGCGTATCTGGCCGAACTGCACAGCCTGGTCGCGCATTGCCTTGAGAACACCGCCGGCGGCCTCACGCCGTCCGACTTCCCGCTGGCGCACCTGACCCAGTCACAACTCGACAGCTTGCGGGTACCGGCCAGTGCCATCGAAGACGTTTACCCGCTGACCCCGATGCAGGAGGGCCTGCTGCTGCACACCCTGCTGGAGCCGGGCACCGGCCTTTACTACATGCAAGACCGCTACCGCATCAACAGCGCGTTGGACCCGGAGCGTTTTGCCCAGGCCTGGCAAGCGGTGATCGCCCGCCACGAAGCCTTGCGCGCCTCATTCTGCTGGAACGTTGGCGAAGACATGCTGCAAGTGATCCACAAACCGGGCAGCACGCCGGTCGAGTACCTGGACTGGAGCAGCGATCCGGAAAGCGAACAGGAGCCGCGCCTGCAAGCCTTGCTCAAGCATGAGCGCGAAGCCGGTTTCGATCTGCTCAACCAGGCGCCGTTCCACCTGCGCCTGATCCGCGTCGGCGAAGCGCGTTACTGGTTCATGATGAGCAACCACCACATCCTCATCGATGCCTGGTGCCGTTCGTTGCTGATGAATGACTTCTTCGAGATCTACATGGCCCTCGGCGAAGGCCGCGACGCGCAACTGGCCACGCCACCGCGCTACCGCGACTACATCGCCTGGCTGCAACGCCAGAACCTGAATGAGGCACGCCAGTGGTGGCAGCAGAACCTGCAAGGCTTCGAACGCACCACGCCGATCCCGAGCGACCGGCCGTTCCTGCGTGAACACGCGGGCCACAGCGGCGCCATGGTGGTGGGCGACTGCTACACCCGCCTCGACGCCCGCGACGGTGGGCAATTGCGCGAACTGGCCCGTGCGCATCAACTGACCGTCAACACGTTCGCCCAGGCGGCATGGGCCCTGGTACTGCGCCGTTTGAGCGGGGATCGCGACGTCGTGTTCGGCGTTACTGTGGCCGGGCGCCCGGTGGACATGCCGCAGATGCAACGCACGGTCGGCCTGTTCATCAACAGCATCGCGCTGCGGGTGAAACTGCCCGAGGATGACCAGCGTTGCAGCGTGCGCCAGTGGTTGAGCGGCCTGCTCGACAGCAATATGCAGCTGCGCGAGTACGAATACCTGCCGCTGGTGACGATCCAGGAACACAGCGAACTGCCCAAGGGCCAGCCGCTGTTCGACAGCCTGTTCGTGTTCGAAAACGCCCCGGTGGACGTCTCGGTGCTGGACCGCGCACAAAGCCTGAAGGCCACCTCGGACTCTGGCCGCACCCACACCAACTTCCCGCTGACGGCTGTGTGCTATCCGGGCGACGACCTCGGTTTGCATCTGTCCTATGACCAGCGTTACTTCGACGAAACCACCGTGCAAGGCATGCTTGGCGAGTTCAAGCGCCTGCTGCTGGCGCTGGTGCAGGGCTTCCATGGCGACATGGCTGACCTGCCGCTGATTGGCGAGCAGGAGCGCGAGTTCCTGGTGGAGGGCTGCAACCAGAGCGAACACGACTACCCGCTGGAGCGCAGCTACGTCGAGCTGTTCGAAACGCAGGTGGCCGCGCATCCGCAGCGCGTCGCCGCCAGTTGCCTTGATCAGCAATGGACCTACGACGAGTTGAACCGGCGCAGTAACGGCCTGGGCCACGCGCTGATTGCGGCGGGCGTGGGCGCTGATCAACCGGTGGCGTTGCTGGCCGAGCGTAACCTTGATTTGCTCGGCATGATCATCGGCAGCTTCAAGGCGGGTGCCGGCTACCTGCCGCTGGACCCCGTCCTGCCGCGCCAGCGGCTGAGCCGCATTCTTGACCTGAGCCGCACACCGTTGCTGGTGTGCACCGAGGCCAGTCGCGAGCAGGCCATCGAGTTGCTTGAAGGCTTCGACTGCCAGTTGCTGGTGTGGGAGGAAATCCCTGCGCGTGGCGAAAACCCAGGTGTCTACAGCGCCCCGGACAACCTCGCCTACGTGATCTACACCTCGGGCTCCACCGGCCTGCCCAAAGGCGTGATGGTCGAACAGCGCGGCATGCTCAATAACCAGTTGAGCAAGGCGCCGTACCTGGCCTTGAGCGATGCCGATGTGATTGCGCAAACCGCTTCGCAGAGCTTCGATATTTCCGTGTGGCAATTCCTCGCAGCACCGCTGTTTGGCGCACGGGTGGATATCGTGCCGAATACGATTGCCCATGATCCCCAAGGCTTGCTCGCCCATGTGCAGGCCCAAGGCATCACCGTGCTGGAAAGCGTGCCGTCCCTGATCCAGGGCATGCTGGCCCAGGACCTTATCAGCCTGAACGGCCTGCGCTGGATGCTACCCACCGGTGAAGCCATGCCGCCGGAGCTGGCGCACCAATGGCTGCTGCGCTACCCGCAGATTGGTTTGGTGAACGCCTACGGCCCGGCGGAATGCTCGGACGATGTGGCGTTCTACCGTGTCGACCTGGCGTCTACCCGTGGCACTTACCTGCCGATTGGTACGCCCACCGACAACAACCGTTTGTACCTGTTGGACGGTGCGCTGGAGTTGGTGCCCCAAGGCGCTGTGGGCGAGTTGTGCGTCGCCGGTACGGGCGTCGGTCGCGGGTACGTCGGCGACCCGCTGCGCACCGCCCCGGTGTTTGTGCCCAACCCCTTCGGCACACCGGGCGAGCGCCTCTACCGCACCGGCGACCTGGCGCGGCGTCGCAGCGATGGCGTGCTGGAATACGTCGGGCGTATCGACCACCAAGTGAAGATTCGCGGCTACCGTATCGAACTGGGCGAAATCGAAGCGCGCCTGCACGAGCAACCGCAAGTGCGCGACGCGGCGGTCGGCGTGCAGGAGAGCGTCAACGGCAAGCATCTGGTTGGCTACCTCGTTGCCGCAGACGAAGCGCTCAACCCAAGCGAACGCCTCGACCGCATCAAGCAACGCCTGCGCGCCGAGTTGCCGGAATACATGGTGCCGCTGCACTGGCTGTGGCTCGACCGCCTGCCGCACAACGCCAACGGCAAACTTGACCGCAACGCCCTGCCGGCCCTGGAGATCGGCCAGTTGCACAGCCAGGACTACCTGGCGCCACGCAACGAACTGGAAACCACCTTGGCCGCGATCTGGGCCGAGGTGCTGAAAGTCGAACGGGTCGGGGTGCAGGACAACTTCTTCGAACTGGGCGGGCACTCGTTGCTGGCGACGCAGATTGCCTCGCGGGTGCAGAAAACCTTGCAGCGGGATGTACCGCTAAGGGCGATGTTCGAGTGCAGCACGGTGGCGGAGTTGGCTGGATATATCGAAGGGCTGGCGGGGAATGAGATCAGTGCGCAGAAGGTGGATCGGTTGAGTGATTTGATGGCGGAGTTGGAGGGGTTGTGAGGGGGCCGTTTGTCAGAACTGTTAATTCTGACAGTAGGCGAGCGGATGCCAACAGCGCTCACTTAAGGGAGACCCTTGGCTTCAGATCGAGCCAAGGGAACAGCCCCTGGAACAAGGAGTTCTTACCATGGCTAAGAAAGTCCCGGCGTCGAACGCACCCTCTAACGTTATCAGAGCGCCAACACCCAAGCGACCAAAACCCAAAGCTCTTGAAGTAGACAGTCCGTTAGTTTCCAGTGAGCAGAACGGAACGGTTGCGACCTCTCGCATGGTGGGTTCATACCTGACATTTGATTCACGAATGGACAAGGATGAACCCATTATCGCCAGCTTCCGCACCAAGGAAACACCTGGGCTGGCGTTCGAGGATATTGTGTATTCAGGCGGTGAGTCTGGCGCCGACGAAACTGAAATTCCACTGCGTTACATGACGGCGGCAATGGGGAAAACGCTCGTCATTTCGTATACCGGGAAAGTGCAAGGGCAGGTAGCCGCTTCTTTGAACAAAGAAGTCTTGATCGAGTTTTACCAAGCCAACGAAAGTAAAAAGTACGCACCTTATTTTCTTCACGAAAAAATCTATCAAAACTCACCTGTCATTGACATGCACGATTTCAAAGGGGACGGCATCGTCAAGACGGAGATTCCTTATCTTGCCCAAGTAAATGATAGATTTTACTGCACCCTTGTGACTCAGCAATTCAGTGGAAAGCCCGTTTTCTATACAGTGGCTGATGGATATGCGTTAACAGCTGAGGATATAGCTTCGGGCGAACTCACTCACGCTGTTAGACGTACTTGGCTGGCGCGACAAATACCGCTCTATGAGTCAATGACCCTGCAATGCGCCTACATCACGAGTGGCGAAACGGCCCAGCCTCCAGCTGACGTTACTAATCCTGATGAAGAGACCCGTCTTCCGAGAAATGCCCTTCAAATCCAACATCGCCGCACGGCTGCTTTCATTGGGGATCAAGGCCTTGATCTTCAGCCTGCGCATCTGCGGCAGTCCGCATTTTTCAACGAAGACTGGTGCCTTAACCCGGAACTCACCAAGCAGGGAGGGAACGTGGACACTCCCGGCTTGGACACCTATGCAGACGACCAAATCTGTTTTTATGTGAGCGGGCTGGGTTATGCGAGTAAGCCACTTGGATGCGTGACAATTGCAAACGACGGGGACTTGGCAACCATCGAGCTATCGCCCTGTGTCATTGCCTGCTTTTTTAACAAGGCGATGACGCTGACCTACACCGTGCAATTCCCCAACAGCAATGGATCACAACAATCACCTGAGCGAGTGATTAATGTGTCGCTGCCCCAATTTCCTCACGCTGAGGTCGAACAGGCAACGGGCGACGTCGTGGATCTCAATACATTCCCAATGGACGCGATTGGTTTTACGCCTGTCTGGGCCTATGCCGAGTGTGCGAAATGTTGTTGGATGTGGATTACGGGTGAGCGTGAAGACGGCAGTGCTTTGCGTTTTGATATTTTGATGGATGCGCCTGTTACAGACGCTTGGAAGGCTAAGGGCGTTGATGCCCCCATCCTCAGGGTTGAGCTGCAAAATCTGGCGGATTGCAGCGAATTCGACCTGCACTTTGCGGCGAGTTTTTGTGACAAATGTGATGTGGCGAGCGCGCACGCATTCCCTGTTCAAACCTTCAAAATCGAGCAGGAGCCCTTGGTGCTGATCGAACCCACCGTGAGGGAAGCGGTGCTTGACCAATTGACCGCTTACAACGGGCGCAATGGCGTACAGGTTGAAGTAAATTATGTCGGCAATAACCCCAAGCACACCATCAGCGTCTGCTGGAAAAAGCCTGATGGTACTTGCTGGCCGTTGGCATCCCAATCCGGCAGTGTTTCGGGGCCGGTCATCTTTCCTCTGCCACCGGAAGCCGTGATCGAGAGCATGGGTAAAGTAGTGGAGATCATTTCCATCGTCACCACCGCCTGCAAGGTGCAGACCTCACCGCCCTTGAACTTAAACATCAGTTTGCCTGTGCGACTGGAAACGCCAAACGTGCTGGAGGCGACGCCGCCCAGGACTCAGAATGCCGTTCTGGACCTGAGAACATTTATTGGGAATGCCAGTGCTCTCGAAGATCCGATGTGGTTCTTGCGGGCAGGGCAGAAGTGCTGGCTGCAGGCAGCCGGGACGGATAAAAACGGCAATCCTTACGCGTTCAATGTGTACGCGGCCCGAACCATTACCGTGGCAGAGGTGACAGCAGGTGTTGCGGCTCCGGTACTGCGATCCGATTTGGATAGGTCAAAAGATAAAGCCGACTCGCGCTTTACTTTCAGCGTAGCAACCGACGGTAGCTCGACTGCGAATGTGGTATGTCCTTCGCGGGTGTTGAACGTGCGCGTAGCGTTCTATGACCACACCAGTTTCAATCCAGCCGACCGCGGCTGGAATGGCTGGGTAAAAGGGCCGGGGGCTACGGACTCGAGAGACCTTGCGCTTAATAGAGGGCCTATTCCTGGATCATCGTCCGGATACTTTTTGTTTGACTGGGGCTATACCAACACAAGCAACGTTAACACCCAGCGTGTGAAGTTGTTCAAGGACTTCACAACACTGGAAATTGGGCATAAGTACGAGTTCTCGGCGTATGTTCGTGATAACAGTGGGGTGCCGAATAAGCCAAATCTAGTGCTGGTAGCCCAAGGTGTGGAAGTTACGCCACGAACGTTGCCTGGCATTACTTGGCAACTGCTCAAAGGTGTGTTCATCGCCAGCTCAACAAGCGCGCGTCTGAACCTCGATAATCTCCAGATGGGGATGGGGCCGGGTAACGATTTTGATGTAACCGGAATAACCGTTCAGGAGGTTTGATAAGGTTTGTCAAGCTAAACAAACATAAGGCCTCCGATTCTTGGAGGCCTTATCAGGTCCGTATTGAGTGAACTACTTAGGCCCCATGATCTTCGCCAGTTTATCTGGCGAAGGCGCCCCTTGCTGCTGCTGCAACCCCCCCTTGTCATCCAGATAGAAAATCGCCGGCGTCGCCGATAACTCCAGCTCCTCCATCAACTTCATATTGGCATCAAGCTTGGCCTCGATATTGGCTGGGATCTTGTCCAGTGCCTGCAACTTGCTGCCTTTGCCGGCGCCTTCATGTTCTTCCAAGGCTTTTTGCGGGTCTTTGGCGGCGAACAGCGCGGCGGATTTGCCTGGGCTGTCTTCGCGGATAATGCCGACCATGATGTGGCGCAACTGCACTTTGCCGGCTTTTACCCATGGGCGTGCCTGTTCCCAGAACATGTTGCAGTACGGGCAGTTGGGGTCGCTGAACAGGTAGACCGTGCGTGGCGCGTTGACGTCGCCGTCCTGGATCCAACTGCTTTTTTCCATCTTGGCCCAGACTTCCTTGGCCATCGGTGCGTACACCAGCTCTTCCAGGGGCGCGGTGCTCAGGTCGTTGCCTTGGGCGTCGTACAGGTTGCCGGCGATCACACTTTTGCCGTCAGCGGTCAGGTACAACGCCATGCCACGGTTCTGGTACTGCGCGGCGTAGCCGGTGAGGCCGCTGGGGGCGTCGAATTTGCCGAGGATCTTGGCGCCCTTGGCCTCGATCTGTTTGATCGGCGCCGGCCAGTCTTCGGCCTGCGCCAGGGCGGCGGCGAGCGTCAGCGGCAGCAGGGTCAGCAGGTGGCGGAGGCGTGGCATGTTGGTTTCCTTGTGGCAGCGGGAGCGAAGTCGAAGGGTTCCATGGCGCGGGCCAGGCTGGCTTGGGACAGTTCACCCAAGTGGCTGTTGATCAGGCGTCCGTCGGCTTGGTAGAACAAGGTGGTGGGCAAGGCCATCGAGCCCACGGCCTGGCCGAGGCGGCCGCTGGCGTCGAACAGCACGTTGTCGAGGGTCAGGCCCTGTGTCGCGAGGTAGGTGCTGACGCTTTGCATGCTTTCGGCCTGGTTGACGAACAGGAAGGTCACGTCGGGACGGTGGTGTTGGGCGCGTTCCAATACCGGCATTTCGCGACGGCACGGCGGGCACCAGGTGGCCCACAGGTTGATCACCAGCGGGCCGCCCTTGTAGTCGGCCAGTTGCACCACGTCGCCGTTGGCATTGCGCAGGGTGATGTCCGGCAGTTGCGAGCCTTTGTCGTAGAGGTTCAGGGATAAACTGGTCACGCCCCAGAACACCAGGCCGGTGATCACGCCAGCACTCAATGGCTTGCGCAGGGCCGGGCGCCGCCAGCCGTAGGCCAGGGCGCCGAGTACCAGAGCGATCACGCCGGGCCAGGCGAGGAAACCGCCGTCGCGCAGGTCGACCATCTGCAACGGGTCGTGGCGGTAATCACTCCAGTACATCAGTACAAAGGTGACGCGAGCGACCAGCATCGCCAGCAGGAACAGGCTGAACAGCACCGATTCCGGGTTTTCACCGCCACGCTTGGCCACGCGCCAGCCCACCAGAGTGGCGAGAATCAGCGCGCTGATCAGCAGCAAGTGATTCAGGGCGATGGCGAAGGTGCCGATGGTCAGGGTCAGCATCAAAGGGCGTCCCGGGTGTGCGTCCAGCGTTGCAGGAAGGTGGCGGCATCGACTTCGCCGGTGATGCGTTGCGCGCGGCGTTCTTCGCCGTCCGGACCGATCCACACGAAGCTCGGTGGGCCAGGTATTTTGTAGCGGCCGAGCAGCGCGCGGCTGGCGGCGTTGTCGGCGGTAACGTCGAGGCGCAATAGGCGCACGTCTTTCAGGGCGTCCATGACGTCGGGTTTGCCGAAGACCTGTTTTTCCATGATCTTGCACGACACGCACCAGTCGGCGTAGTAGTCCACCAGCACCCATTGGCCCTGTGCCTTGGCGCTGTCGAGTTGGCTTTGCAGCACGGCGGGTTCTTTGATGGTCATGAACGCGTCGTGGGCGGTCGGTGCAGCGACGGTCTGCGAGCCGCAGTAGACTTTCAGCGGTTGCCACAGGTCATCGCTGCCGCCGGCTGCACCGACGATCAGCACGGCGCCCCACAGGCCCAGCACCAGGGAACCGGCACCAAACACCTTGGCCGCGAGGCCGTATTCGCGGGCCAGCGTCCAGCCGCAGTAAGCCATCACCAGCGCGAGTGCGCCCCACAGGCCGATCCACAGGCTTTCGCCAACCACTGGACGCAGCATCAGCACGGCGGTGCCGAGGAACAGGAACCCGAAGACCCCCTTGAGCACGTTCATCCAGGTGCCCGGCTTGGGCAGGAAGCGATTACCCACTGTGACCAGCAACAACAGTGGGATGCCGATGCCGATGCCCATGGCGAACAGGATCAGGCCACCGTGCAGCGCATTGCCGCTCTGGGCGATGTAGAGCAGGGCACCGGCCAGCGGCGCGGTCATGCATGGGCCCACCAGCAGGCCTGACAGTGCGCCGAGCACCCCGGCGCCGACCAGGCTGCCACCGCTTTGCTGGCGGCTGACGTTGTCCAGGCGGTCGCGCAGGAAGGCGGGCAGTTGCAGTTCAAAGAAGCCGAACATCGGCAGGGCAAGGATGACGAACAAGGCGGCGAAGCTGCCGAGGATCCACGGGGTTTGCAACAGCGCGGCTAGATTGCTGCCGAGCAGCGCGGCCAGTACGCCCAGTGCGGCATACACCAGCGCCATGCACACCACATAGCTGCTGGCCAAGGCAAAACCGCGACGCGGGCTGGCGCCACTGCCGACGACCAGACCAGCGAGGATCGGCAGCATCGGCAGCGAACAGGGGGCAAACGCCAGCAACAGGCCTAGGCCGAAGAACAGCAACAGGCTCCAACCCAGGCTGCGTTGTTGCAGGCCACTGGCCAGGCTTTGGTCCTGAGCTTCAGCAGTCGCTGCGACGGCCGGGTTGCCGCCAAGGTCCACGGTGATCGACTGCGGCGGATAGCACAGGCCCGCATCGGCACAGCCCTGCCAGCCGAGCTTGATCTGGCCGGTTGCGCCGGCCGGGATCTTCACTTCAAGGCCTTGGCGATACACCTCTTGGTCACCGAAGAATTCATCGCTATGGGCCTCGCCTTGCGGCAGCGCGGGCTTTTCAGTCAGGCCATCGAACTTCATGCGCTGCTTGTATAGGTAATAACCGTCGGCAATCTGCCAATACAACTGGGTCTCGCCACTTTCAAGACGTTCGGAGGTAAAGGTGAAGGCTTTGCCCACCGGAAGGAAATCGGGTTTGGTCTCAAACGGGTTGCCTGGCGCGGCCTGGGCAAACCCTGCGAACAACACCAGCAGAAAGGTAAACAGATGCCGCATGGTCAAGCCTTAGTTCGATGCAAGTAGGCACACAATGTGTGGCGTTGATTAACCGATGATTAACCGGGGCTATTCTAGAGGGAGTGTGGATCATTTAGCGGCATAATCTGCGCTTAATCCGCTGGACTTCTAATCCCCCCATCTTTCATGAAGGGTTCACCATGCACGTACTGGTCTGTGAAGACGACGAACTGATCGCCAGCGGCATCGTGGCCGGCCTGACCGCCCAGGGTTTTACCGTCGAGCGCGTGGCCTCGGCTGGCGCGGCGCGCGCCATGCTCAAGGCGGCGACATTCGACATCATGGTGCTCGACCTCGGCCTGCCGGACGAAGATGGCCTCAAGCTGCTGCAACAACTACGCAGCCAGGGCCTGGAAATCCCGGTACTGATCCTGACCGCACGGGACTCGGTGACCAACCGCGTCGACGGCCTCCAAGCCGGCGCCGACGACTACCTGCTCAAACCCTTCGACCTGCGCGAACTTGCCGCGCGCCTGCAGACTCTGCTGCGGCGCATGGCGGGTCGCAGCGTCAACCTGATTGAGCACGGTCGCCTGGCCTACGATCCGAGCAGCCGCGAAACTTTCCTGGGTGGCCAGCCAGTGGACCTGTCACGCCGTGAACAGGCGTTGCTGCAAGCCCTGCTGCATAACAAAGGCCGTGTGCTTTCCAGTGAGCAACTCAAGGACAGCGTCTACGGCTTCAGCGATGAGCTGGAAAGCAACGCGCTCAACGTGCACATCCACCACCTGCGGCGAAAATTGGGCAATGGCATTGTCGAGACCGTGCGCGGCCTCGGCTATCGCCTGGGCTCGGCTGACGGGGGCGAGGACGCGTCGTGAAAAGCCTGCGCCTGCGACTGACGTTCAAGCTGGGCGCCGCTTTTGTGCTGATCTGGGCCCTGGCGGCGGCCTGGATGCTCAGTGATCTGCGCAACCAGATGATGTTCTCCCTCGACCAACGCCTGGTGGCGTCGGCGCGCATGGTGGCGGGGCTGACCGAGCAGATGCCGGGCCTCGCCAGTGTGGGTGGCGACGCGCATTTCCATGGGGCGCAATTGAATGTTCCGGGGGGCATGGCGTGCCAGGTCAGCTCCTTGCGCGGTGAAGTACTGGCGCGTAGCCACGCCACGCCGGATGAAGGGCTGGAATCGCGCCAGAGTGGTTTTCGTGACCAGGTGATCGAGGGCGTCAACTGGCGCAGTTTTACCCTGTCCCGTGGCGACCTGTTGATCACCACCGCCGACCGCCAAGTGGAACGTGAGGCGCTGAACCTGTCGATCCTGCTGGCCGCTTCGGTGCCGGTGGGTGTGGCGATGCTCGGCTGCCTGTGCTTGTTGTGGCTGGGCATCGGCCAGAGCCTGCTGCCGCTCAACCGCATGCGTGACGCCTTGATGCGGCGCAGCGCCGACTCTCTCGAGCCGCTGCAGATCCACCCATTGCCCAGCGAACTCAAACCGCTGCTCGACACTCAGAATCAACTGTTGCTGCGTATCGCCAAGACCATCGAGCGCGAACGCCGCCTCACTGGTGACGCCGCCCACGAACTGCGCAGCCCATTGACGGCGATCAAGACCCACCTGCAAGTGGCGCGCATGACCGACGGCGCGGCCCGCGATCAGTCCCTGGCCCATGCCGAGGCGGGCGCCGACCGTTTGCATCGCACCCTGGAGCAGTTGCTGTTGCTGGCGCGCGTGGAAGGCAGCCTGTCATTCGACGATGGGCTGCAGTCCAGCGCCGAAGAAGTGGCACGCCTGGCGATCCAGGATGCGAATGCCGGCGACAATTCGCGCATTGACCTGATCCTGCCGGACAATCTTTGCGCCACCCCGGTGGAAATGCCCGTGGGCCTGGCAGTCGCAGCCCTGCGCAATCTGCTGGACAACGCCTTGCGTCACACGCCGGCGGATACGCGGGTGGAACTCAGTGTATTCACCGACACCGACAACGTGGTGTTCCGCGTGCGTGACCACGGCACGCAGATTTGCGCCGATGACCTGCAATACCTGACCCAACGCTTCTGGCGCAATGGCAGCAGCGAAGGCTGCGGCTTGGGGCTGGCGATCGTGCAAGCCATTGTGCAGCGGTGTTCCTGTTCCTTGAAATTCGACAGCCAACCGGATGGCCTGCGCGTCGACCTGGGCATGCCGCTGCGGCGCTGACCACTTTTCTTTCACGTGCCAAATAGTTACCGCCCTCCTGACGCTCAAGTCTTCAGGATGGCGGTAATTTTTTTGCGCTTGAACGGGCTGAACGACTCAGCCTTTATTGAAAAGGACGGTTCTTATGTTGGTCATCGATACCAGTTTTCCTGCTACGGGCTTTAACGAACGCAACGGCGAGCCTGTGGGGCAGGTCATCCTGCATTACACCGCGGCGCCTTTTGGCTCCTCCCTGCGCACCCTCACCCAGGATGGGGTGAGTGCGCACTATCTGCTGCCCGACCCAAACGATCCCAGCTACCGCGCGGCTGGCTATGAAGAGTTGCGTGTCTTGCGCTTGGTGGAGGAAGACAAGCGCGCCTGGCATGCCGGGGCCAGCCATTGGGCAGGGCGCGACAACCTCAATAGCCGCTCGATTGGCATCGAGATCGTCAACCTGGCGCGCGATGACGGCGGCGTGTTCACGTTCCCTGAGTACGGTGAGGAACAAATTGAGATGTTGATTGCGTTAGTGCGCGACATTCTCGGGCGTTACCCACAGGTTGGGCCCACGGACATCCTCGGGCATTCGGATGTGGCGTACGCGCGCAAGAGTGACCCCGGGCCCCGGCTGCCGTGGCAGCGCCTGCATGAAGCGGGGCTGGGGGCCTGGTTTGATGAAGCGACGCGGGCGATGTATCAGCGCCGCTTTTGTGCCGGATTGCCACGGGAAGCCGAGGTGGAGCGGGCATTTCAGCGATTCGGGTACGCTCCTGCGAAGAACCGGCAGGGGTTTCAACAGCGGACGCGGGCGTTTCAGATGCACTTCAGGGCGCGGGATTGTTGTGGGTTTCTGGATGGCGAGACCTGCGCGATTTTGTATGCGCTGAATGAAAAATACCGCGGCCTCTGATTCCGAGCGCGCTCCCATATTTGGTTTTTCATGCATCAGTTAACGATCGCCGGCCCTAAATCCCGTCGGCGCTGGTGCGTTTCCAGAACAGTAAATCCGTTCGCACGCTCCCTCGGGGCCAGACGCCAGCGGATCGGCAGTTTGGTCACCACCATCAGCGTATTGAGGGATCGAGAAATGTCAGTCGCTACCAGCCGTATCGAAGACGCCCAGGTACATGAAACGCTCTACCAGTTCGACGAAACCCCGCTGCTCGCCCGCCAGCGTCAGCAGGAGTCCAACGCCCGCAGCTACCCACGGCGCATTCCCCTGGCGCTCAAACGCGCCAAGGGCATTTACGTGGAAGACGTGGAAGGCCGCAGTTTCATCGATTGCCTGGCGGGCGCCGGCACCCTGGCGCTGGGGCACAACCACCCGGTGGTGATCGAAGCTATCCAGCGAGTGCTGGCCGATGAGCTGCCGCTGCACACACTGGACCTGACGACGCCGGTCAAAGACCAGTTCGTGCAGGACTTGTTCGGCCTGTTGCCGCCAGCGCTGGCGCGGGAAGCGAAGATCCAGTTCTGTGGCCCTACCGGCACCGATGCCGTGGAAGCCGCGTTGAAACTGGTGCGCACCGCCACCGGTCGCAGCACTGTATTGTCCTTCCAGGGCGGTTACCACGGCATGAGCCAGGGCGCCTTGAGCCTGATGGGCAGCCTGGGGCCGAAGAAACCTTTGGGCGCTTTGCTGGGCAACGGCGTGCAATTTCTACCGTACCCCTACGACTACCGTTGCCCGTTCGGCCTGGGTGGCGCGGAAGGCGTGCGGGTCAACCTGCATTACCTGGAAAACCTGCTGAATGACCCAGAGGCTGGTGTGTTGCTGCCAGCGGCGGTGATTGTCGAGGTGGTGCAAGGCGAGGGCGGGGTGATTCCGGCTGATCTGGACTGGCTGCGCGGCCTGCGTCGCATCACCGAGCAAGCGGGTGTGGCGTTGATCGTGGATGAAATCCAGAGCGGTTTCGGTCGCACCGGCAAGATGTTCGCCTTCGAGCACGCCGGCATCATCCCGGATGTGGTGGTGATGTCCAAGGCCATCGGCGGCAGCCTGCCGCTGGCGGTGGTGGTCTATCGCGACTGGCTCGACACCTGGCTGCCGGGCGCGCATGCCGGTACGTTCCGTGGCAATCAGCTGGCGATGGCGGCGGGATCGGCGGTGATGCGCTACCTCAAGGACCACGACGTGGCCGGCCACGCAGCGGCTATGGGCGAGCGCCTGGGCGAACACCTGCGCATCCTGCAGCGCGACTTCCCGCACCTGGGGGATATTCGCGGTCGCGGGCTGATGCTCGGCGTCGAACTGGTTGAGCCGAATGGCGCACTGGATATCCAAGGCCATCCACCCGTGCATCGCCAACTGGCGCCGCTGGTGCAGCGCGAATGCCTCAAGCGCGGGCTGATCCTGGAACTGGGCGGTCGACACGGCAGCGTCGTGCGTTTCCTGCCGCCGCTGGTGATCACTGCCGCGGAAGTTGATCGGGTGGCGGATATCTTCGGTCGCGCGTTGGCGGCGGCGGTCGCCAGCCTCTAATTTTTTTGCAACTTGATACGTTTCTATAGATATCAGTGCTGCGCGCAGTGCGCAGCCAGCCTTTTAGCGATGGAGAACAGCAATGACCTCAGTATTTGACCGCGACGACATCCTGTTTCAGGTAGTGGTCAACCATGAAGAACAGTACTCCATCTGGCCCGACTACAAAGCCGTGCCGGAAGGCTGGCGGACGGTAGGTAAGAGCGGCATGAAGAAAGAGTGCCTGGCCTACATCGAAGACGTCTGGACCGACATGCGCCCGCTGAGCCTGCGTCAGAAAATGGAGGGTGCCACGCTGACCAACTGATACACCGTGACCCAATATGGGAGCGGGCGTGCTCGCGAATGCGCAGTGTCAGTCAACTATAGTGTGACTGTTCCACCGCATTCGCGAGCAAGCCCGGCCCCACAAAAAGCCCTAGAGTGCCTGGTTGCCGTACAAGTAATCCGTCGCCAACGACGCCAACGTCCTCACCCCCACCACCAACGCCGACTCATCCACAAAGAACCCCGGATTGTGGTTCGGCGCAGCCTTGCTCATGTCCTGATCCCGCGGCGTCACCCCCAGGAACACAAACAGCCCCGGCGCCTCCTTGGCATAAAACGAGAAGTCTTCCGCGCCGCCCACCAACGGCCCCAGCACCACGTCATCCTGGGCCGCCCAGCGCAGGCTTGGCAGCATTTTCTCGGTCAGTGCCGGGTTGTTGAGGGTGGGGTCGTACTTCTCGATGATGGTGACCTCGGCCTTGGCACCGCCGCTTTCGGCGATTTTTTCCACGGTCTGGCGCACGTCCGCGTGCAGCTTCTGACGGATGCCGTAGTCGTAGGAGCGAATGGTCCCGGTCATGTCTACCGACTCAGGAATGATGTTATAGCGCGTGCCGCCATTGATGGTGCCAATGCTCACCACCGACGGAAACGACGAGATGTCGGTGCGGCGGCTGACCACGGTTTGCAGGCCGACAATGGTCTGCGCACCCACGGTAATCGGGTCAATGCCATCCCAAGGGCGACCCGCGTGGGTTTGCTTGCCGAGGATTTTGATGCGCAAGTCATCGGAGCTTGCCAGGGTCGGTCCCGGGCGGTACGCAATCCGGCCGGCGGGCACGCCTGCCCACACATGCAGGCCAAACACCGCGTCCGGCTTGGGCGCCTTCATCACGCCTTCCTGCACCATCATTTTGGCGCCCCAGGTGTTTTTGCCGTCGGGGATGAAATCACTCGGGCCTTCCTCGGCCGGTTGGAAGTAGAACACCACAGTGCCGGGCAGGCGCTCGCGCATGCCGGTCAGGATCTTCGCAGTGCTCAGCAGAATGGCGACGTGGGCGTCGTGACCGCAGGCGTGCATCACGTCGACTTCCTTGCCCAGGTAGGTGCCCTTGGCTTTCGAGGCGAAGGGCAGGTCGGCGACTTCCTTGACGGGCAGCGCGTCCATGTCGGCGCGCAGGGCGACGGTCGGGCCGGGCAGGGCACCTTTGAGCACGGCAACAACGCCGGTGCGTGCTACGCCGGTTTTCACCTCGAGGCCGAGGTCGCGCAGCTGCTTGGCGACCCGCTCGGCCGTGCGGGTTTCGGTATTGCCCAATTCAGGGTGGGCGTGAATGTCGCGGCGGGTTTCCAGCAGCGCCGGCTCAAGGATTTTTGCCTGCGCGGCGATTTCCTCCCGGGCACTGTCCTGGCCGCTGCTGGCGGCAATCACCGCACTGCTGGCGACCCCGCAAAGCATGCCGAAGACCCATGGGTGTGTCAGACCGGTTAAACGCATAAGGACCTCTCCTGAGTTTATTGTTGTAGCGCTTTCTCCTTCACAGTGCCGGCGGTGACCACCTGCACACTCAAGCGCGGCGTCGCCAGGTCCAGCCCGGCTTCATCCAGATGACGCTTGAGCGACAGGTTGAACGCCCGCGACACTTCCCACTGCTTGATCGGCGCCGTCTTGAAGCGCGCACGTAGAATCGCACTGCCCGACTCGAAGCTCTCCACGCCCTGAATCTCCAGCGGCGACCAGATGTTGCGGCGCTGCAGTGGATCGTTGCGCATTTTCTGGCCGACATCGCGCATCAGCTTGATCGCGTCGTCGACTTCCATGTTGTAGGGGATCGCCACGCGGAAGATCGCGTAGCCGAACTCCCTCGAGTAGTTCTTGATGCTCTTGATCTCGCTGAACGGGATGGTGTGCACAATGCCGTCGATATCGCGCAGGCGCACGGTGCGGATGGTCAGGCCTTCCACCGTACCGAGGTGGCCACCGACATCTACATAGTCATCGATGGCCAGGGAGTCTTCGATGATGATGAACAGGCCGGTGATCAAGTCTGCCACCAGCGATTGCGCACCAAAGCCAATGGCCAGGCCAATCACACCGGCACCGGCCAGCAACGGCGTGACGTTCATGCCCATGTTCGCCAGGGCAACAATGGCAGCGATGATAAAGATGGTCACAAACAGCACGTTGCGGATCAACGGCATCATCGTCTGCGCGCGGGCATTGGCCAGGCCTTTGCGCGAGCGGGTGAGCGCGTGGTGGATCGCGGTGTCGCTGAGGATCCAGATCAGCCAGGCAAACAGCAGCGTGCCGCCGAGGCCGAACAGCTTGACGCTGATTTCATGCCCGTCGCCTTCGGTAAAGCGAATCAGCGACAGGCCCCAGACCCGCAGGCCCAGTTCGATAAACACCAGCCAGACCACCAGATGCGCCAGGGTATAGACGAAGCTCTTCAGCCGCTCGGAGTACAACGCATGGCGTTTGTGCCCGCGTTGCGGCTTAAGCGCATGGCGGCGAACAAGGCCATTGATCACCATGCACAACACCAACAAAACGGTGCACAGCAGCGACTGGCGCAATGCCGTGCTGGTATCGCCGGCAGACACGAAGGTGGCGAACAGCGAGATCCCCACCAGCAGCAAGGCCGGGATGTACCAGAAGGTGCCGACGATCTCGATGGTGTCGCTGAGCGCGCGGCGGGTCAGGCGGCGCGAGAGGGGTTGGTTACGGATCAAGTGCGCAATCGGCCGGCGGAAACGCAGGATAAAGACACCCGTGGACAGTGCCGCCATCACGTTGGCGATGGTCGCCGCCGTGTGGGCCAGGTGCTGGCCGAGCGCTGTGACCAGCCTGGGGTCATTCAAGGCTTCGCCAAAGGCGGCGAAACTGCCGATTAACCACAGCGGTCGGAAAGCCTGGTGGCGCAGGATATACAGCGCGCGGTGACGGTGCGGGCCGTCCAGTACAGAGAAGGCAATCACGCAGATCGCCGAGAAACAGGTGCCTACCACCAGCGCATAGGCCAGCACCATCGCCAAGGATTTACCCAGTGACGACGGCAGTGCGTAGCTCAGGTAAACCGTGATGATCAAGGCGATCAGCCATGGTCCCAATTTGCGTAGGGCGAATCGCACCATGTCCCAGGTACGCGGGTGTTGCGGCAGCTCTTCGGGCAGGCCGAAGCGCTCGCGTACGCGGTGGCTGAGCCAGATCAGCGCAGCGGCGAGCAGGCTCCACACGGCCAGGATCACGGCGAACCCGAAAATGATCGGCAGCCATTCATTGGCCGGCATGATCAACGCACTGAGTTCATCCTTGGCCTGGTCGACTTCGTTGGACCAACGCCCCAGTGGGCTGTCGGCGCCGTAGAACTGTGTTTCCAGGTTGGCCAGGGTGCCGCCGATCAAACCCAGCACGCCTTGCTCGGCGGCGGGTTGGGCTTTTTGCGTAGCGGCGCGCAGCTTCTTCAGGTCGCTGAGCAGTTGGGTGCGCTGCTGGTCGTTTTCGAGTGTTTTGATCACCTCGTCCAACGACTCGCCCAGGGGGACTTCGGCCTGGGGTTGGGCTTTGTTGGTGCTGCCCAGCAGGCCGGGCAAGCCCACGGCGTGGGCAGGTGTGAGCGGCAGCAGCGTGAGCAGGGCGATCAGGCAAAAGCAGGGCAGGGCAAACAGACGGGAAAGCACGAGCGGTCAACCTTGAAAACGACGAGTAAACCCGAGTGTACGAGGCCGCTATGCCAGATGCGAGTGCATTTGTCATTCGGCCAGTTTGGCGAGGATCTTGTACACCACGGTGCCCAGGATCAGCAGCATGCCGACCCACATACCAAACACGCCGAGGGGTTTTTCGCGAAAATTGAAGCCCACGGCCAGCATCATCATGCCGATCAGAATCGGGATAAGCATGGCGTGGAAAGAGGACATGGAGATCATGGTGCGACGGCCTTGTCGGAGTGGAAATACTGACAAGTCTAGGTCGGATTATGGGAAGTTGGGTTGATGCGTGTCAGATAGCGTTGGGAGTGTTTGAAGTCGCCATCGCAGGTAAGCCAGCTCCCACACTTGATTTGCGAATACCTTCAAGTGTGGGAGCTGGCTTGGCTGCGATGGGCGCGCCTCGGTATCAGGGCAAATCACGACTCGCGTAAAAAGCACCCAATACCTTCACCAAATGCGCCAGGTCATGGCTGCCGCACAGCTCACGAATGGAATGCATGGCAAACGTCGGCAGGCCGATGTCCACGGTGCGCACGCCCAGGTGGCTGGCGGTGATCGGGCCGATGGTGGAGCCGCAACCCATGTCGCTGCGCACCACAAAGCTCTGCACCGGCACTTCCTGTGCCATGCACAGGTGACGGAAGAACCCCGCGGTTTCGCTGTTGGTGGCGTAGCGCTGGTTGCTGTTGACCTTGATCACTGGGCCCGCGTTGAGCTTGGGGCCGTGATTGGCGTCGTGCTTCTCGGCGTAGTTTGGGTGTACGCCGTGGGCGTTGTCCGCAGACACCAACAGAGATTTCTGAATGGTGCGTACGAATTCATCACCTTCTGGCAGCAGGCGACGCAGGGTCTGTTCCAGCATCGGGCCATCCGCGCCGCACGCCGAGCAGGAGCCGACTTCTTCGTGGTCGTTGCACACCAGCACGCAGGTTTCATCGGTCTCGCTGGTGAGCAAGGCTTGCAGGCCGGCGTAGCACGACAGCAGGTTGTCGAGGCGCGCGCCGGCGATGAAGTCACCGTTCAGGCCAATCACGGCGGCGCTTTGGGTGTCGTAGAAGCTCAACTCGTAGTCCAGCACTACGTCGGCGTTCAGCCCGTGTTCCCGTGCCAGTTGCTCAGTGAGCACGGCACGGAAGTCCACGCGCTCGTCACCGGCAAATTGCGCGAGGATCGGCGGCAGCTCGGTCTGGGCATTGATCGCCCAACCTTGGTTGGCTTCACGGTTCAGGTGAATGGCCAGGTTGGGGATGATGGCGATGGGCAGCTTGAAATCAATCAACTGGCTTTCGACCTTGCCGTCGCGGCGGAAGGTCACGCGGCCAGCCAGGGACAGATCACGGTCGAACCACGGCGCCAGCAGTGCACCACCATAGACTTCCACCCCCAACTGCCAGAAACCCTGGCGTTGCAGCTCCGGCTGTGGCTTGACGCGCAGGCAGGGGCTGTCGGTGTGGGCGCCGACCAGGCGAATACCGCCCTGTAGCGGCGAATGGCGGCCAAGCTTGAAGGCAATGATCGAGGAATCGTTGCGGGTCACGTAATAGCGCCCGTTAGCTTCGGTGGTCCAGGTCTCGCGCTCGTCGAGACGCTGGAAACCGGCCGCTTCCAGGCGCTGGGCCAGGGCGGCAGTGGCATGAAAAGGAGTAGGGGAGGCCTTGAGGAAGTCGATCAGGCCTTGATTCAACGCTTCGCGCATAAGTAGCTCCAGACAGCAGTGCGCGGAGTTTACCGTATTGGTTTAACTCGGTGGCGAGAACTGATGCAGATCTGAATGTGAGAGCGGGCTTGCTCGCGAAGACGTCGGCCCAGCAAACATTGATGTTGACTGGCCTACCGCTTTCGCGAGCAAGCCCGCACATGTGATTGGGTTTGCAGTCTAAAACGGCGCGGGGCACTCGAAGCGCAGACGCTCGCCGCTTTGCGGATGCGTGAAGCTCAGCATGCTCGCGTGCAGGCACAGGCGCGGCCAGGCAGCCAAGGCTTGTTCGTGGGCATAAAGACCATCACCGAGCAACGGGTGACCAATCGACAGCATGTGCACACGCAACTGGTGCGAACGCCCGGTAATCGGCGTCAGCTCGACGCGGCACCAATCGCCGCAACGTTCCAGCACTTTCCAGAAGGTCAATGCATGCTTGCCAAACTCGTGGTCGACCACATGGCGCGGCTTGGTCGGCGGGTCGTAGCGCAGGGGCAGGTCGATGCTGCCGCTGTCCAGTTCCGGTTGGCCCCAGGCCAGTGCGGTGTAGGCCTTTTCGGTTTCGCGGTCGTGAAACTGGCGGGACAGTTCGCGGTGGGTATCGGCGTCCCGTGCCAGCAGAATGATCCCCGAGGTTTCCCAGTCCAGTCGATGGACGATGCGGGCTTCGGGATAGCCGTTTTCCTGCAGGCGGGTGATCAGGCAGTCCTTGTTGTCATCGGCACGGCCAGGCACCGAGAGCAGCAGGGTCGGCTTGTTCACCACCAGGACAGCGTCGTCCTGATGGAGGATGTGGATAGTAGACAACGGCATTAAACAGCCTCGCAACAAACGCCAACGGCGGCTCGCCCACCCGGCCCTTAAAAGGGATCAGGGTGATCGAGCCGCCGTGGCGGCCGCCTTTTCGATTAACGATCAGGCAGGGTGATATTGAGTTCCAGAATTGAGCAGCTGCCGTCATTTTCCAGGGCGACATGCACGTCATCGTTGCCGATATTGACGTACTTGCGGATTACCTCGACCAGTTCCTTCTGCAAGGCTGGCAGATAATCCGGCGTGCTGCGTTGGCCGCGTTCGTGCGCCACGATGATCTGTAGACGCTCTTTCGCTACCGACGCGGTACTTGGCTTTTTGTTGGCGCGAAAGAAGTCGAGAAATTTCATTGTTTAGTTGCCTCCAAAGATACGCTCGAAGAATCCCTTCTTCTTTACATCGAGGAAGCGGTGTTCCACGGTCTTGCCCAGCAAGCGATCGACGGCATCGCTGTACGCCTGGCCAGCGTCGCTCTGGTCGTCAAGAATCACCGGAACACCTTGGTTGGAAGCCTTCAGGACTGCCTGGGATTCTGGAATTACACCCAGCAGGGTCACTGCGAGGATGTCCTTCACGTCTTCAACACCGAGCATTTCGCCGTTGCTGACGCGCTCAGGGTTGTAACGGGTGAGCAGCAAGTGTTCCTTGATCGGGTCTTCGCCTTTTTCGGCGCGCTGGGACTTGCTGGCCAGCAGGCCGAGCATGCGGTCCGAGTCACGTACAGAGGAGACTTCCGGGTTGGTCACCACGATGGCCTCATCCGCGAAGTACATCGCCAGGTGAGCGCCGGTTTCGATACCGGCCGGCGAGTCGCAGACCACGTATTCGAAGGTTTCCTTCAGCTCGGCAAGGACTTTGCCTACTCCTTCTTTAGTCAGCGCTTCTTTGTCGCGAGTCTGGCTGGCGGCCAATACGTACAGGTTCTCAAGGCGCTTGTCCTTGATCAGGGCCTGTTGCAGGTTGGCTTCGCCGTTGACCACGTTGACAAAGTCATACACCACGCGGCGTTCGCAGCCCATGATCAGGTCGAGGTTACGCAAACCGACGTCGAAGTCGACGATAACTGTCTTGTGGCCGCGCAAGGCGAGGCCGGTACCGATAGCGGCGCTGGTGGTGGTCTTACCCACACCACCCTTGCCGGATGTAACCACGAGAATCTTGGCCAAGGTGTTTCACCCCTAAGGAAAAAGGACTTTTCGGTCCCTGAAAAACATCTCTTGGAACTCGCCGCAGGCGGACAGCCTTTGCAGGAAAAAGATGTGGTTTCCGCTGGGGAAACGCCAACTTCCAATTATTCCTACTCAAGTATTGCCGGTTTCGCTGTGCTATCAGAGTCTAGAGATGCTTGGAAAATGCGGCAGTATCCGTTAAAGACGGATGATGTTCAACACATCGCCCGACAGGTTGATCTGCACCGAAGCTCCCCACAGTGGATCACGGCGCAAATCTTCTGAAACCTTGTACTGGCCTGCGATTGACACTAGCTCTGCGGTCAACTGCTGGCAAAAAATACGCGCCTTGGTATCGCCCTTGATGCCGGCGAGGGCACGTCCGCGCATCGGGCCGTATACATGGATGTTGCCATCGGCAAGAAGTTCCGCCCCCGGGCTGACCGAGGAGATCACTACAAGGTCACCTCCCTGGGCGTAAATCTGCTGCCCGCCGCGTACGGGCGAGGTGATGATCTTTGTCGGCTTGATCGTCGGCTCCGGTGGGTTTTCCGGTTTTTTCTTCTCTTCACCGACCAATGGTTCAAGCGGTCGCTCGCGCGCGCCGGACGGTGGCAGTACTGGCAGTTCAATGGCGATAGCCGCAGCAATGTCTTCAATGCGGCTGGCGCGAATCGCCAACGTGCGCAGGCCATGGGAGCGACAGACGCGCATCAGGCCGGGCAGATCGATACTGCCTTGGCCGGCGGGCAGTTTGTCCAGCGCCAGCACCAGCGGGGCGTTGTTGAAAAAATTCGGCGCCAGGGCGACCTTGGCGGCCAGCTGGCGGTCCAGGGCCTCGAGGTCGTTACGGGCGAGTTCCAGCACGGTGATGGCGAGCATGCTGCCTTTCAGCTGGAACACGGGATCTTGGTCTAGCGGTTCGGTTTGGCTCATGGTCGGCAAAGCGGCTTGTCACGAAAAGTGTCGAGACTTATAACGAGAACACTCACCCGCCGCAAGCCGAGTCGAACCGTTGTAGAATGCGCGGCCCTTGTCTTTACCGGAATCTGTAATGGATCGCCCGCGTTTTCGAGCTGTTTTTTTTCACCCGCGCTTTTGGCTGTTATGGCTGGGGCTCGGCCTGCTGTGGCTGATTACCCAACTGCCATACCGCGCGCTGCTGACCATTGGTCGCCTGCTGGGTGCTGGCATGTACCGCGTGGCGGGCGAGCGTCGCCGTATCGCCGCGCGAAACCTGGAACTGTGCTTCCCGGAAAAATCCGCTAAAGAGCGTAAACATTTACTCAAGGAAAACTTTGCCTCCACCGGCATCGCCTTCTTTGAGATGGCCATGAGTTGGTGGTGGTCGCGCCAGCGCTTAGCGCGCCTGGCCCATGTCGAAGGCCTGGAACACCTCAAGCAGGCCCAACTGGATGGCAAGGGTGTGATCCTCATGGCCCTGCATTTCACCACCCTGGAAATCGGCGCGGCGCTGCTTGGCCAGAAGCACACCATTGATGGCATGTACCGCGAGCACGGCAACCCGTTGTTCGACTACATCCAGCGCCGTGGCCGTGAACGTCACAACCTCGATTCCCTGGCCGTGGAGCGTGAAGACGTGCGCGGTATGCTTAAGCTGCTGCGCGCTGGCCGCGCCATCTGGTACGCACCGGACCAGGACTACGGCGCGAAGCAAAGCATCTTTGTGCCGCTGTTCGGCATCCAGGCTGCCACCGTGCCCGCCACCAGTAAGTTCGCCAAGCTGGGCAAGGCGTTGGTCGTGCCGTTCACTCAACAGCGCCTCGTCGATGGCAGCGGTTACCGCCTGGTGATCCACCCGCCGCTGACTGACTTCCCTGGCGAAAGCGATGAAGTCGACTGCCTGCGTATCAACCAGTGGGTCGAAGCCTCGGTGCGTGAATGCCCTGAGCAATACCTGTGGACCCATCGCCGCTTCAAGAGCCGGCCACCGGGTGAACCCAAGCTGTACGAAAAACGCCGCTGATAAGACTGTTTTTTCCCCACATGGAGTGACGCAATGCGCCCAGTTGAACCGGTTACAGGCTTGATTCTTTCCGGCGGCGGGGCGCGAGCGGCTTATCAGGTGGGGGTGCTGGCGGCCATTGCAGAGTTGTTGCCGCCGGGGGCACCGAATCCTTTTCCGGTGATCGTCGGCACCTCGGCCGGCGCGATCAATGCGGTGAGCCTGGCCAGCGGCGCCATGGACTTCAGGGCCGCGATCCAACGTCTTACCGCCTTCTGGCAGGGCTTTCGTAGCCACCTGGTGTTGCGCAGTGATTGGCCGGGGGTGATTCGCCAAGCGAGCCGCTTCTTTATCCACAGTCTGCTGGGCCTGGGTGCCCGGGTGCCGGTGGCCTTGCTCAACAGCTCACCGTTACGCGACCTGTTGCAAGAGCGCTTGAACCTGGACGGCATCGACGAGGCCATCCGGCATAAACATCTGCACGCGGTAGCCGTGACGGCCTTTGGTTATGAGTCCGGGCAAGCGGTGACCTTTTATCAAAGCGGCGGCACCATCGACGCCTGGTTGCGCCATCGCCGTATCGGCATGCCCACTCAGTTGACCGTTGAACACCTGCTGGCCAGTTCGGCGATCCCTTTGCTGTTTGCGCCGGTCAAACTCGACCACGAGTTCTTTGGCGACGGCGCAGTGCGGCAATCGGCGCCCATCAGCCCGGCCCTGCATTTGGGCGCCAATCGCGTGCTGGTGGTCGGGGTCAGCGGTAACCCGCGTGGCAATGAACCGGCCGTGCAACGCACCTACACCGGCCAGGAGCCGACTCTGGCGCAGATCGGCGGGCACATGCTCAACAGCACGTTCATTGACAGCCTGGAAAGCGATATCGAATTGCTGGAGCGCTTGAATCAGTTCAGCCATTTCCAGCCGGCCGACAGCGCGGCTCAGGGCCTGGCGCCGGTTGAAGTGCTGGTGATTGCGCCCAGCCAGCCCATTGATGAGATCGCCGCGCGGCATCGCCAGGAATTGCCGGCGGCGTTGCGCTTGTTTTTACGCGGGCCGGGGGCGACCAAGACCAGCGGGGCAGGGGTGTTGAGTTACTTGCTGTTCGAGGCGGGGTATTGCAGCGAGTTGATTGAACTGGGGCGGCGGGATGCGTTGGCCAAGCGTGAGGAAATCACCCGGTTCCTCGGGTTGCCCCCGGTCTGAATGTGGGAGCGGGCTTGCTCCCACATAGGTTATGCGGTTAACGATCAGAAGTGATACTTGACCAAGAAGCTCGCCGTATCCTGCGTCGTCTTGAACGCACCCGAATCTTCAATCCCGTACTTGTTCTTCCAGTAGTCGTATTCAAAACCGACATACAACTGCTTGTCGCCCCAGTGCAGTGCCTTGCCCAAGTCATATTTGACCTGTGGGTTGAAGTGCAGGTTGGCGTGGTAAGTGCCACGGGCATTCTTGTCGTTGTCCACGACCCAGTCCATGAAGCCGTCGATCAACACGTCGGAGTTGCCCACCGGGATCGTGTACGACCAGACCGGCGTGATCTGCCAAACGCCATCACCCGGGCGATTGCCTTCGGTCTGGCGCTGGTAGAAGTTCAGCTGGAAGTAGTCGAAACCCGGAATGTTCAAATCGAAGCCAGGACCGACGAGGTACGATTCATTATCGCCTTCACCAAACTCGTAAGTCATCGCCAGCAATACATCCTTGATCGGACCAAAGGACAGGTCCTTGTCGAGCATCTTGCCAAACGACAAACGCGGGCTGAACTCGCCGTAATAAGTATTCGGGCCGACGTTGCCATCTTCCTTGCCGTTATAAAAGATGCGGTCGAGGAAGAAGAAGTTGTCGCCGTACTTCCAGGCATCGGCATGTTCGAACGTGACGGTTTGCTGGATCTGCGGGTTGACGGTGAAGCGCTTGCCCCACAAGTAAGTCAGGCTGTTGTTCTGCCACTGCAACAGGTCACCGGCCACGGCTTGGCCACCGGCCAGCAGGGATCCCGCCAGCATCAGGCCTTTGAACATAGGTTTCATTCGGTTGCTCCCGAGTTAAAGTTTTATGGTTTTTCTTCTACGCAGGCGCTCTGGTGTGGCGCCTTTTGGTCAGCTGCAAAAATCGTCTGTTCGGTCAGCTTTAGTGCAGTTAGCAAGAGCTGCGCCAAGGTGTTTGAAAAGCCAAAAAATCCCCGTCGGCTGCAGGGGATGCAGTCGAATTCAGGGGGCTTTTGCGCACGTTGGCCGAAGACATAAGGCCAGGATAAGTTGGCCTTGCAGTCAGCTTTTACAGTCGCTGTTTTTTTTTGAGTCGATTCGAGCGGGCGCGGAGAATACTGGCTCTTATGCCTGGGCTCAAGTGCGCTGTAACAGAGCGCGTGGGGCGAGAATGGGGCACGGCTTGTGGCCGGCCCCGGGTGAATGGCGTGCATGTCGTGGTCCCCAGTTTCGTTATTGTTTTTGTAAGAACGAAGGAATCAATGCGTAGGGGCGACGGCAGATCGTTCAGACCCGCCGAGGATGTTGAACAGGATATTCAGCGACAGCGCGCTGAGGGTGGCCATGGCGATGCCACTGTGGGTAATCGGGCTCATCCACAGCGGTAGTTGCGCGAAGAATTCCGGGCGCACCACAGGGATAAGGCCCATGCCGATACTCACCGCCACCAGCAGTTGGTTGCGACGGTCGGCGATATCGGCTTCCTGCAGGATTTTGATCCCGGTGGCCGCGACCATGCCGAACATGGCAATCGCCGCACCACCCAGCACCGCCGCAGGAATCGACGCCACCAGGTAAGCGGCTTTGGGTAGCAGGCTGAGCACAATAAGGAAGGCCCCGGCCATGATCGTCACCGAGCGGCAACGCACGCCGGTCATCTGCACCAGGCCGATGTTTTGTGCGAACGAAGAGTGGGTGAACGTGTTGAAGAACCCGGCAAAGAACGACGCGCCGGCATCGCACAACAAACCACGGCGCAGCATCTTCGGCGTAACGTCCTGGCCGGTGATCTTGCCCAGCGCGAGGAACATCCCGGTGGATTCGACAAAGATGATCACCACCACCAGGCACATCGACAGGATAGGCGCCAACTCGAACGTAGGCATGCCGAAGTGCAGCGGTGTCACCACTTGCACCCACGGTGCCTGGGCCAGGCCGCTGAGGTCGACCATGCCAAGCAGGCCGCACAAGGCGTAACCCAGGCCCATGCCGACCAGTACCGAAATGTTCACCCAGAAACCGCACATGAAGCGGTTGATCAACAAGATGGTGCCCAGTACCAGCGCAGCAATCGCCAGGTAGATCGGCGAACCAAATGTTGCAGCGGCACTGCCGCCCCCGGCCCAGTTCACGGCGACCGGAAAGAGTGAGAGGCCAATCGCGGTGATCACGGTGCCGGTCACCAAGGGCGGGAAAAAGCGGACGATCTTGGACATGAATGGCGCGATCAACATACCGAAGAACCCGGCGGCGATGGTCGCGCCGAAGATACCCTGCAAGCCGATACCGGGCATGCCGGCCATGGCGACCATGCTGCCGACAGCGGCGAAACTGGCGCCCATCATCACCGGCATGCGGATGCCCACCGGGCCGATGCCGAACGACTGCACCAGCGTGGCAATGCCGGCTACCAGCAGGTCGGCGTTGATCAGGAAAGCGATTTCTTCACGGCTTAAGCCGGCGGCCTGGCCAATGATCAGGGGCACGGCGACGGCGCCGCCGTACATCAGCAAGACGTGTTGCAGGCCTACCAGAATCAGTTGCAAGAGGGGCAGCCGCACCATCGCGGGCACGGCAGGAATCTGCGGTTCGACTAACTCGGTCATGCAACACCTCGGATCTTTTTTATTTTTGTGTTGTGTGGAACGCACTCTTCAAAACACTGCAGGTCTCAAGTGTGGGAGCTGGCTTGCCTGCGATAGCAGTGTGTCAGTCACCGGATGAGTTGCTGACTCACCGCCATCGCAGGCAAGCCAGCTCCCACATTGATTCTGTGTGAATCAGTCGGTTAGTTGGTACGCGCCCCCTGGTTGATCCAGGTACCAATCAAATCCCGCTCCTGCTGGGTCATCTGGGTGATGTTGCCCAGCGGCATGATCTGGCTCGCCACGGCTTGCGCTTGAATACGCGCGGCCTGCTGCTGGATCTGCGCCGGTGTATCAAACATCACCCCGGCCGGAGCAGTGCTGAACAGCGGGCTGGTGGGCTTGGCCGAATGGCACACGGTGCAGCGCTGTTCGATCACATGGTGAACCTGGCCAAAATCCGTGGTGGCCTGGGCGGGCACGGGCTCAGCAGCCGGAGCAGCAGGCGCGGCGGGCTTCAAGCCGCCACCCAATGCCGTTTCCGGCAGCGGCTGGTACTCAATGGCCGCCGGTGCCTTGGCCACTTCGGCGACGGGCTTGGGACCGGTCACATACGCCAGGCAAATCATCGCCAACGCACCCACCGGCAAGGTCCACGCGTACTTCTGGCTGTTATGCCGGGTGTTGAAGTAGTGCCGCACCAACACCGCCGCCACCGCGATGCCCGCCAGGATCAGCCAGTTGTATTGGCTGCCGTAGGTGCTCGGGAAGTGGTTGCTGATCATGATGAACAGCACTGGCAAGGTGAAGTAGTTGTTGTGACGCGAACGCAGCAACCCTTTGGCGGGCAGTGCCGGATCCGGCGTGCGGTTTTGCGCGATAGCCGCCACCAGCGCGCGTTGCGCCGGCATGATGATGCGGAACACGTTACCGACCATGATGGTGCCGATTATCGCGCCAACGTGCAGGTACGCACCGCGCCCGCTGAACACCTTGCTGAAGCCATAGGCTGCCGCAATCAACAGCACAAACAGGATAAAACCAAGCAGGGCAGGGCGTTTGCCCAGGGCCGAGTCGCAGAGGAAGGAGTAGATGAACCAGCCGGCGAACAGTGAGCCAATGCCCAGCAATACGCCTTCGGTGCCGCTGAGCGTGCTGCCGGGGGCGAGCAGGTACAGCGTCGGGTTGAGGTAGAACACCACGCACAGCAGCGCGACACCCGACATCCAGGTGAAATAGGCTTCCCATTTGAACCAGTGCAGGTTGTCCGGCATGGTCGGTGGGGCCAGTTTGTATTTTTCCAGGTGGTAGATACCGCCACCGTGGATCGCCCACAAGTCACCGGCCAGTCCGTTTTTGGGGTTGACGCGGTTGAGGTTGTTTTCCAGCCAGACGAAGTAGAAAGAAGCGCCGATCCACGCGACGCCAGTGATCATATGAACCCAGCGCACGCTCAGGTTCAGCCATTCCAACAGATGTGCTTCCACAGTCTTTACCTCTCGCCTGTCACCCTTGTTGTCGGGTGATCCGGCCTTCTCTTATTGGTGGGGGGCGAGGATCAACCGCTCATCCTCTTCAAAAAAATGCTCATCGCAGTTATTGCCTGTGCCACTGCGATCAACCACCAGGAAGTCATCCCGCTTTTCGATCGTCAGCACCGGGTGGTGCCAGACGCCGCGATGGTAATTAATGCCCTGCCTGCCGTTGGTGACGAAGGCGCGGACCAAACCTGATACAGGTGCATCGCCAAGTGGCGCGACCACGATCAGAAAAGGGTTGCCGAGCAGCGGTATGAACGCCTGACTGCCCAGCGGGTGTCGTTCCAGCATGCACACGGTCAGCGGCATGTCCTGCGCGTCGGCGCGGAAGATGCTGATGATCGCGTTGTCCTCAGGCTGTGCGGTTTCGACCGTCGCCAGCTTGTGAAAGCGCATGGTCGACCCGTTGTTGATCATGAAGTGATCGCTGCCATCGGTTTCGATAACGTCTCCGAAAGGGGCGAAGGCTTCTTTGGTCAGGGGTTCGATCATCAATGTGCGCATGGCTGTCTCTTATCCGAATGCTGTGTTGTTGGGTCTATCGTCATCGCAGGCAAGCCAGCTCCCACCTTTGGAATGCATTCCCCCTGTGGGAGCTGGCTTGCCTGCGATTGGGTTCAGCGCTTACTTGGCGACCTTGCCCAAAACGCGCAAGCGACTCACACCACCATCCGGGAACACATTCAGGCGGATGTGGGTAATCGGCCCCAGTGCCTTGATCTGCTCGGCGAAGGTGTGTTCGGCGTGCATTTCCAGCTTTTGCGCCGGCAACAGTTCGCGCCAGAACAGTGATTGGGTTTCGATCTGGCTGTCGGTCCCGCCCTTCACGAACGCGCCCTGGATCGAGCATGTGTCCGGGTAGTTGCCCTTGAAGTGCAGGGTGTCGACGATGATCTTCTCGATCGCGCCTGGGTGGCCCAGGGCGACGATCACCCAGTCATTGCCCGGTGTACGACGACGTGCGGTTTCCCAGCCGTCGCCCATGTTGATGCCACGGCCTGGGTTGAGGATGTTGCTCATGCGGCCGAAGTGTTCATCGGAGCACGCCAGCGCGCGACCTCCGTTGAGCGCCGAGGCCAGGTCGACTTGTTCGTTGTCGCCGACCGAGGACCAGTCGCGGAATGGGATGCCGTACACACGTAGACGCGCCACGCCGCCATCCGGGTAGATGTTGAAGCGCAGGTGGCTGTAGGCCTGGTCGTTGTTGATCTCGTGGTAGTGGTGGCTGTTGCCTTGCAGCTCGACGGCCGACAGCACTTCCACCCACTGGGTGTTTTCGTCCGGGTCGCCCGAGGCCAGGAAGCAGGCTTCCAGCGACGCCGACGGCGGGTAGTTGCCGGTGAAGAATGAGGTGTCGATGTCCACGCCCTTGATCGAGCCAGGTACGCCCAGGCGAATGACCGCGCTGTCGTAGCCTTCGAAGCGCTTGCGGCGTGACTCCCAGCCGTCCATCCACTTGCCGTTGTCATCGAAAACGCCCTCCTTCCACACGGCCGGGGTCGGCTGGAACAGGCGGTTGGCGTCAGCGAACCAGTCATCGGTCACCGAAAGGATCTTGGTGCCCAGACGGGCGTCGGCCAGGTTGACGAACTTCTCGAAAGGTACGGCGTAAGCTTTCATTCTTCTTGTCTGCCTTAGATAGAGTGGCTGGGGATGGTCGTTTAGAGGGTCAGTAATCGGAGCAACGCGATCTTGTTGATCTCGGCCAGTGCGCAGTTGAACTCGGCGTCTGCCGAATGGTGGATGCGTGTTTCGAACGCGGCCAGGATCTGATGCCGGTTGCTGCCTTTTACCGCCATGATGAAGGGAAACTTGAACGTGGCCTTGTAGGCGTCGTTCAGCTCGGTGAAGCGTGAGAACTCTTCGGCCGTGCATTGGTGAATACCCGCGCCGGCTTGTTCATCGGTGCTGGCTTGGGTCAGTTGGCCCTGGACGGCGGCTTTGCCGGCCAGGTCCGGGTGAGCGTTGATCAGGGCCAGTTGACTGGCCTGATCGGCGCTCAACAGGATATCGCTCATGCGCTGGTGCAGGGTTTCGATCTCGTCGATCGAAGCGTCCTGGCCCAGGTCGAAGGCCTTCTCGGCTACCCATGGCGAATGTTCGTAGATGTCGGCGAAGGCGGCGACGAATTCATCGCGACTCAGGGTCGACGGCTTAAGGGTTTGGAACGCGGTCATTTCGCTGCTCCCGTGTACGGGTGGGTTTCGTGCCAGTGACGGGCAATGTCCACGCGGCGGGTGAACCACACGTGTTCGTGACCTTTGGCGTACTCGAGAAACCGCTTCAACGAAGCCAGGCGCGCAGGGCGGCCGATCAGGCGGCAATGCAGGCCGATGGAAAGCATCTTCGGCGCCTCGTCCCCTTCGGCGTAGAGTACGTCGAAGGCGTCCTTGAGGTATTCGAAAAAGTCATCGCCCTTGTTGAAACCCTGCACCTGGGTGAAGCGCATGTCATTGGTGTCTAGGGTGTAGGGGATCACCAGGTGCGGCTTGCCGGTAGGGTTGTTAGGTTCCCAATAGGGCAGGTCGTCGTCGTAGGTGTCGCAGTCATACAGGAAACCGCCTTCCTCCATCACCAGCCGGCGGGTATTCGGGCCAGTGCGCCCGGTGTACCAGCCCAATGGGCGCTCGCCGGTGAGTTCGGTGAGGATGCGGATGGCTTCGAGCATGTGCTCGCGCTCCTGGGCCTCGTCCATGTATTGGTAGTCGATCCAGCGGTAGCCGTGGCTGCAGATTTCGTGACCGGCCTCGACCATCGCGCGGATCACGTCCGGGTGACGCTGGGCGGCCATGGCCACGGCGAAGACGGTCAGTGGAATATCGAATGCTTTAAACAGCTTGAGGATGCGCCACACGCCGGCGCGGCTGCCGTATTCGTACAGCGACTCCATGCTCATGTTGCGCGCGCCTTGCAGCGGCTGTGCCGAAACCATTTCCGACAGGAAGGCTTCAGACTCTTTGTCACCGTGCAAAATATTGCGCTCGCCGCCTTCTTCGTAATTGAGTACGAAAGACAACGCGATGCGCGCCTTGCCCGGCCAGTGGGGGTGAGGAGGGTTACTGCCGTAACCGATCAGGTCGCGTGGGTAGTCAGCGCTCACTGCAGTCTTCCTTCTTGTGCGTGATCATTCATGTGGCGGCCGGGCAGTGAAAAGACTGGGTGGCGTCACAGCGATGAGTGATTGTATACAACTTATCGGCAACTTTGTAAGCCTGCATTTCTGCATTTTTTCCGCAGGGCTCTGTGTAAAGGGTGTAGCAAGAAACTTGCCTGACTGGTCAGCTAATGGACAAAAGGTCTTTTAAAAGCAAGGATTACCCATCGATCAGTCTGTCGAGCATCAGCGACGTGCTGATCCAAAGCTTTGTGGTTTTTATTGTGTACAATTTTTTTAAAAAGTGTCTTAATCAGCCATCGCCGGCTTTTTCGATGCCCTGAAAAAGTGCGGATCACTCTTCTACTGACCACGGGAGGCGCGTAGACGCCATGGGACGCTTGACCACACACGTTTTGGACGCCGCACACGGCTGCCCCGGCAGCGCGATCAAGGTTGAACTGTATCGCGTCGAAGGCACTCTGCTTGAGCGGGTCGCTACCACCGTGACCAACAGCGACGGCCGCTGCGACGCACCATTGCTGCAAGGCGACGACTACCGCAGCGGTGTCTACCAGCTGCAATTCAGCGCCGGTGATTACTACCGCGCCCGTGGCGTGCAATTGCCTGAACCGGCGTTTCTCGATGTGGTGGTGTTGCGTTTTGGCATCAGCGCCGAACAGGATCACTACCATGTCCCACTGTTGATTTCGCCTTACAGCTATTCCACCTACCGCGGTAGCTGAGCGTCACCTCGCTTCACACCCCCAAAGCTCTTCGTTGGTTTTTCGCCCGCCCACACTGCGGGCTTTTTTTGCCTGCAATGGGCTCAATTATCTAGCGTCTTCTGACCGCCTGCGTTGCTTAGGCTGGGTGTTTTCCTCCACGAGAAGAAACACCATGACCTCGGCCACCGAAAGTCAGTCCGCTCCTCCCGTTTCCAGCCCTTCGTCCGACATCGACGGCATTGACGACGCCAGCGATGCCAGCGATGCCGAAGAGGCCTGCGAAGCTGAGTTACGGGCCATTCGTAACCTGTTGAAGGTGCGGGTTCGCACCTCTACCCATCCCAGCCGCCTGATCAATCAGATTTGCCTGACCGACATGCGCTGCAGCGAGTCGGCGCAGACGCTGACACATCTGCTGGGGCGCTCGCCCAAAATCTTGAAGGTGATTCGCGCCGAGCTATACAAAGCGTTCAAGGAGGAACCGGATGATCTGATGTTTACCGTACCTGCGAAGGACGGTGAGCCCGAGAAAGTCGACAGCCTGACAAGTCGTGCATTGTCGTTGCTTTTTGAGCCCTGGACGGCTGCCAGTGTTTGTGCGTCAACCACGCTGACCATCAAAGGAAAGCCCGGCTCTCGATTGACATTGACACCGTTGGAAGCCCTTCAACGGGTGGTCGCGATGCGGCTTTATGAGCGATTAATCCACGCGGCCGCTAACTATTGGGACACCTTGGCATACGGTTCCTGGCGCACGCGCCGGGAGCGCTGGGTAGCGTTGCACGAGGAACTCTTCGCCGCCCGTGCCTTGATCGCGCGGCAACTGGATGAGCTGTCGAGTACCGGAATGGCCATGGTTCAGGCCGTGATTGATGCCCCTAGCGCGCCGGCGCGCCAGGTCGCGGGTGGTGATTGGGCCTATGTGCGAGTGGGCCAGTTACTCTGGCCGGGTACACCTGCGATGGTGATTCCAGGTGCCCTGCATATCTATCGCGAGGGTGACCCCAGTGGTGTGCCGCATATCATTTACCTGCCGGGTGTGGCCCGCAATCTCTACGAGTACCCTTCCTTCGTCGCGCTTCAGTGCGGTGTGCTGGAGCTGAGCAAGTCGCGGTTTGACGTGCTCTGGCAATGCTTGCCTTTAAATCGTCGCCACGTGTTATGCCGTCCTGCGGACTTGTCCGCGGCGTCCAGCGTTGTGCGTGGCCAGGAGATTCTGGAGGATGCGTTGGCGCTGGGGGCGCAGGAGTTGCTGATGCAGCAATGGAATAACGAATTGGCCTGCGTTTCGGTGATCTATCACCAGCACGTATTTGCCAAAGAGCGGCCGCAGCCACTTGATGCAGGTTCCTTTCTCAAGTACGTGGAGGGCAACAGGAAACGACTGGTCGGAGGGGCTCGGCTCGGCGAGCTGCGTGACGAATTGCTCGATTGGGACCACCAGCGACGGAGCACAGAAATTATCTTTGCCAGTATCGCGTCCGGTTTGGCGCTGCGCACCGCAGAGCAGCAGATCAAACGTTACGAAAAAGGCATGGTCGCGCTGCTGGATCCGGATGATCCAAGCGCCGAGACACCGGCGTATCAGGAGGTCGTCGCATGGGTGAGTCAACTCAAGGTTCACGCCCAAACCTTGAATGCATTGTCGCAGGGTGCCGGGCAACGCTTGCTTCACGTTGATTTTTGGTCTGAGCGCCCAGGTGGGGAGGGGACGCCCAGGCGGGTTGTGTCGTTTATGCACGCCCAAACCGAGGCCTTGCGCTGCGAAGTGCAGTTGCAACACAGGCTTAAGTTGCTGAGTACGGCGCATCGTGACTTGATGATTGAAGTGGTGGAGCAGCCTTTGCCCGCCCGGCGTCCGGACAGTCAAACCCAGGTGCTGTCGATTGCCATCGGCAGCGAGCTGGATGCCTTTTACTCGCTCCATAACATTTGGGTGGTTACGACCGCCGCGGCGGTGAGAGTCCCGCTTCGCCAGCTACCCGTGGTGCTGTACGCCTTCGGAGAGGAGGGCGGGGTGATGGCTTTTGCCGGGCTGGACGCCCTCACCCGAAGTGTCAAAGCCAGTCTCGTCAGTCGGGACGATTCCGTGCTGTGGAGCTGTGTCGCGCGCGATAAGCGCAACAACTTACGCACACATGCGGTGCGTGAAACCTTAGAGGTGCGCTACGTGCCCATCCCAGGTAAACCGGCATTGGCCTCCCTCAAAAAGCGCCTTGGGACCTGTGATCGCTTGTACAAAAGCACCGATCACATCACGCGTATTTTCAGTGAGGTCAAGGATGTCGACTTGAGCCGTGCGCTGCTGTTGACTGAGCTGGAACAACACCTGCAGGTTCCCTTCAATAGCGCCCTGAGCCGCGCGCAGGCGAATATTGAGTTGCTGCGCAACGTCGCACTTGAGGCGAAAAAACTGCCGGGATGGTTAGCGGGGGCCACGCGTGCGCAGCGCAGACACTTCAGGCGCTCGAAGAAGCTTTACATGAGCAGCACCTGGGCATTTTTAAGCCGGCTGGAACAACGTCTACCGGACTTGAACACCTATGCCCGTCAGGCGTTGACCGCCCGGTTGCGTGACGAGGGGATCTCCTTGGGGATGCAGATAGACGAGCCCTTTATGGCGATGTCCGGTGATATCCATGGCACGTATTGTGATCATAAAGAGGCTTGCCTCTTGAAAGATCCGCAAAAGATACTGCCCCCCTCGTCGTCGTGCAGAGCCTTCAGTCTATTGGAGCTGGCGCTGCACAACCTGGACCCGTTGGCACCTTGGACGCAATATAAGTTAAACCGTGCTTGCCCTCTGCGATGGACGTGGCCAGACAGTCTTTCGACTGGCCGTTTGAGGCAAATCGTATCTTCGCTGGATGTGGGCGGCCGGTACGACGCATTGATCAATAAGGTGTTTTATCCATCTGCTAATCCCAGCAACTCGCTCAGCAAAGGACGCATTCCCGAGTTATTGAATCGCGCGCTGCGTGGGGGTGTTGAGCATCATCTGTTTTCAGCGATTCAACACGGGCTGTCGGCGAACGCCCAAAGCGTATTCAGTACTGCAATGGCCGCACGGACACCGCAGGATCTGATGACGAACCCGCATGAGTTACACCTGCACGTGGTTCATTTGGTGGGACATACGATGCAGCATGATCGCTATGTCGCAGGGATAGTGGTCGTGCAAGACAAGCGTTCGCAGCTTTGCGTGGTCTATTGGCCCCAGGCCCCCCTCGCCATGGTGCTCACTGAGTACAGCAACCTTGAAAAGGCCGGGGCTGAATTGAACCGTCTGTGCGCATTGCCCGATAACGTTAAGACGCTGGCACGCCAGGTCGCACCCGGCTGGGCCTTTCAGGCAAAGCACCAGTCCCCGTTCGAACCAACGGCCTTCAACATACTTGATGTGCTTCCTGGCAGTTCCCTCGTGAGAGGGATTTGGCGGTTGACCCGCCTGCTGCGCGTCAAGCATCTGGAACCGTCGCTGTTACTTGATGAGATTGAAGAACAGGTGCTCGAGCAGATTGCCAGTGATCCAGGGGATTGGCTGGCGATTGTCGCCACGTCCAACTGCAATGCCCAGGCGTTGCTGTACCACGGCAAAGTGCACGAGTTGCAACGCCAGGCACAGGCCGCCAGTTACTCCAATAAAGCGCTGAAGGAATATCGAATCCGCCGCCTTCGCGACGATAGCTTGGCCAAAACACGGATGGTGTTAAGTATCTTCATTCCCGTACTCGGAGTGTCCAGTGACATCTATGAGTTGTACGTTGCAGCGCGCCGTTACAAGCGTTATGGCGATCCCAGTGATAAGCGCGTGTTGGCCGATACGATTAAATTTTTTATGGTCAATCTGGTAATGACGTTCTTACCCGGCCCCAAGAGGGCGGGTGTTGCGGGGGCTTCCGCTATACGGTCGGCGCTGCCCCCGGCTTTGGGGCGGATACGCCGCTGGCGGGTGGAACCGAGCGGTGGTCCCCGTTCGGCGTCATCCGTGAGGCAACTTCCGGCCCTGGAGCGTTTCAAGACTGCATCGGTGCCGGAGGGGGCTGTGGCGTTGAAGGGGCCGGGTCGGGAAGGTGTCTACGTCAAAAATGGAGGGCTATTTGTGGCGGATGACACACACCATTATCCGGTTTACAAACGGGGCAGTGAGCAAGGGTTTCGTCTGAAAAACCAGCAGTCGCCGGGTCAGGACGAATTGATTCTGGATATCCACCAGTCCAGGGAGTGGTTACTCGGCGCAGACGCGCCGCAACCGGTGGCGGGAACGAGTTCAAGCATGCCTGGCCCGTGGACAGCTCCGGTACCACCGTCGCCGGACTGGTCGCCGCCCTTAGTGCGCACGGCGACGGAAGACTGGATTAAGAAAACCGTCACGGCACCCTCTGATGGGCTGCAGTGGCGTATGCAAACTCCGAATGTTGACCAAATGATCGTGCTCGCGCCTGATGTGTATCACATTCCGATGGATTCCCGAGGTTTTGCCTGTAATGTACTGCGAGACGCCCCGGCTGGCGCGAGTTTGGCTGATCCGTCAAGTGCTTATTACAGGTTGCTCCCTCAAGGTAATCAAGCGCCTTTGGACGGCATTGTATTTATCATGAAGGATGAACCGTTGGTGTCATTGGCCAGCGTTGATCTCGAGCGTTGGACCAGCACCGCGCGGCTCGAACAGCCTATTGCGGCCTCACGCACTTCGACGAACGACTGGGTGTTCCATACACCTCTATTCAACAAGCCATTGGCGGAGTCTGTGGGGGATGCATTTCCTGACATGACCATCAAAAGCCGGGATTTCACTGTCGCAAGGCTGATTGAACGGGCGGATCCGAGCCGCTCTGCAACGGCGACTCATCTGCTCAACGTTCGTACGACGTTGGACGGTTGGTTACCACCACTGCCTGCCAGC
Organism: Pseudomonas sp. RA_5y_Pfl1_P24; assembly: GCF_963970945.1. NCBI lineage: Bacteria > Pseudomonadati > Pseudomonadota > Gammaproteobacteria > Pseudomonadales > Pseudomonadaceae > Pseudomonas > Pseudomonas sp. RA_5y_Pfl1_P24. The sequence goes on from NZ_CAXAOJ010000002.1 coordinate 405,724, forward strand.
CCCGGTCAAACGGATGACTTGCTGAGGATGTTGCGGTATTCCCATAGGAAGAAAGGCACGGTGTTCATCGGTTTCGACGGTAAAGCGCCCGGCTTTACTCGTGTCGACTTTCAGGCGATGGGGTTGGATCCTTCGTTGCGGCCCAGTCGCGCGGGGCGCTGGGTTGAGCGAAACGATGCGCAGTATGCGGCCGTCAGGCAGGTGCTGGAGCGGCAGGGTTTCAGTGTCAATGAGCTGCGCAAAAAGCGAGGTAGCCGGTTCACGCGCGATTTTATCGCGACGCATACGTCCTCCGATCAGAACCCGCTGTACTACGTGACAGTCCAGTGGGCCGAAAAAGGGGTTATCACGTTGCATGAAAGGTTGACGGATGGTTGGTTTAATCGAGCCATTAGCCGATCTCCAAATTTGAGCGCGCTTGCGCAAGTCAAAAGTGCCATGGAGGACGGGCGATTGATCCGGATCGCAGCAGGCATTCAATGGCCCGTCCGGGGTACGGTTCCTCCCAGTGTTTATTTCGTCAAAGTGAGTCCATTCTGACCTTCATCAACGACATCATGCCCGCACCGCCAAACAATCCCGCACTGACACGGTTGAACCAGCTTTGGCCTTTGCCGCTGCGCAGGTAGCGGGCGGCGCCATGGGCGCTCAAGCCATAGGCCAGTTTGCAAAACAGGTCGAGCCCTGTCCAGGTGGCGATCATTACCAGTAGTTGTGGCAGGAACGGCTGCTCGCCGTTGAGAAACTGGGGCAGGAAGGCGGCGAAAAACAGAATGTCCTTTGGGTTGCTGGCGCCGAGGACAAAGGCGCGGCCAAACATTGTGCGAAAGCGGGGCGTGGCAGCCGACTGCGGAACTTCGGCGCCATGGGCCGGTTGCCGCGATTGCTGCCAGCTCTGCCAGGCGAGATAAAACAGGTACAACGCGCCAACGATCTTCAAGGCGCTGAACAGTTGCTCGGAAGCCAGTAACAACGCACCCAAACCCAGCGCCGAGGCGCTGAGCAGGCATATCGAGGCAAACACCCCGCCAAGGAACGCTGGATACGAGCGGCGCAGCCCATAGTTGAGGCTGTTGCTGATCATCAGCAGGGACAGTGGCCCTGGTATGAGGATCACCACCAATGCTGCGCCGCTGAACAGTAGCCAGGTTTCAATCGTCATTTCATTCCTCCAGTAGTCAGCGGCAAGCCTGGAGCTGCAAGGTAAACGCTTGCTGCTGAAAACTGGCCGCTATTTCATAGAAATACAAATTTGGCGATAAAGATCGCGCACAGCACCCACAGGCTGACAGAAATCTCGCGGTACTTGCCGGTGCCGGCCTTGAGCGCCACATACGTGATAAAGCCCAAGGCGATACCGTCGGCGACCGAGAAGGTCAGCGGCATCATGATTGCGGTGACAATCGCCGGGATGCTGTCAGTGGCTTCATCCCAATTGATATGGGCCATGCTCGCCATCATCAGCATCGCCACATAAATCAGCGCACCCGCCGTGGCATACGCTGGAATCATGCCCGCCAGTGGTGCAAAAAACATCGCCGCCACAAACAGGATGCCCACGGTCACGGCGGTCAGCCCGGTACGCCCGCCAGCGGCAACGCCGGCAGCACTTTCCACGTAGCTGGTTACCGGTGGAACACCCACCATGGCTCCGAATACGCTGGAAGCACTGTCGGCTTTCAACGCACGGGACAGGTTATCGATCTTGCCATCGGCATTGACGAGGCCGGCCCGCTGCGCGACGCCCATCAGTGTACCGGCAGTGTCGAACATGTGTACAAAAAGAAATGCAAATACCACGCTTATCATGCTGACATTGAATACACCTTTTACGTCCATGGCCATCCAGGTCGGCGCTAGGCTCGGAGGTGTGGCAAGAATGCCATTGTAGTGCACCAGGCCCAGGCCCCCACCCGCCAGCGTCACAGCGATGATGCTGATCAGGATCGCGCCGAACACGCGGTGGTAGCTGAGGATCGCGATCAGCAGGAAGCACACAGCTGCCAGCAGTGGCGCGGGCTCGTGCAACGAACCGAGTTTGATCAAGGTCGCGGGACTGTCGACGATGATGCCCGCCGTCTTCAGGCCGATCACCCCGAGGAACAGGCCTACACCCGCGCCCATCGCATGGCGCAAGCTGACGGGGATGCTGTTGAGCAGCCATTCGCGCACGCGGGACAGGGTCAGGCCCATGAACAGAACGCCGGAAATAAACACTGCGCCCAGCGCAGTTTCCCAGGTGTAGCCCATGGTGCCGACCACGGTGTAGGTGAAAAACGCGTTCAAGCCCATGCCCGGCGCCAGGCCGACCGGCCAGTTGGCGTAGAGGCCCATTAACAGGCAGCCCAGCGCGGCGGCGATGCAGGTGGCGACGAATGCCGCGCCGTGATCGATGCCGGCGTCGGCCATGATGTTCGGGTTGACGAAAATGATGTAGGCCATGGTGATAAAGGTGGTGAGGCCGGCGATCAGCTCGGTCTTCACTGTGGTGCCATGCAAGCGCAGCTTAAACAGGCGTTCCAGCCAGCCGGTGCGGGTGGGTTGCAGGTCCAGGGGTGAGGCTTCGGATTTGCGGCTATCCACAGCGAGTACTCCTCAAGCATTTTATTGTTATGGTCAGCGCTTAGGCGCTGTGAGGTGCTGGCGGGTTTGTTGACCAATAGGTCAGGAACTCGCACGAGGCGAATTATGCTTTTGTATACAAATAAAGCAAATAATGTTTTCGATAAGCTGGGTAAAAGTGGATGAAAGGCTAGTTCACGGCACTCAGCGCCTGGTTCACCGCTAGCCATCCGGCCACGGCTTCAGCCCCCGCGTCACTGAAGGCGCGTTGCAACAACTTCACCTGTTCGCGGCGCAGTGATTGCTCAAAACGCAGGCCTTCTTCAGTGAGCTCCAGCAGGCGTTTGCGCTTGTCGGTTTCTGACGCGACGCTGTTGACAAGATGCATTTCCTGCAATTGGCGCAGGGGCATGTTCAGCGCCTGCTTGCTCACACCGAGCAATTCCAGCAGTTCCTTCACGCTCAAGGCGGGGTAGCGCGCGATAAAAAACACAATGCGCTGGTGCACGCGGCTCAGGCCTCGACGTTCGAGCATTTCGTCGGCTTTGGCGGTGAAGGCCTGGTAGCCGAAAAAGAACGCCTCCATGGCCTCTTGTTGGCGGGTCTGGTTTTTAAGGTCAAGCATGTTGACGTATCCACTGAAGTTGTCGTAATTTCGGTCAACCAGTTTGACGTATTTAACGCGATCTTCGCTACCGGTGACCCCATGGCCTTCTCTGAACGTGTTACGCGCCTTAAAAGCTCCCTGATCCGTGAAATCCTCGCGGCAGCCCAGCGCCCGGAAGTGATGTCGTTCGCCGGGGGGCTGCCGGCCGAGGCCATGCTGCCAGCATTGAACTGGGATGACATGCCGCTGAACATCGGCCAATACGGCATGAGCGAAGGCGAGCCACAATTGCGCGAGTTGCTCGCCGCCGAGGCCCGAGCCCTTGGCGTGCCGTGCCAGGCCAGCCAGGTGCTGGTGGTCAGCGGTTCCCAGCAAACCCTGGACCTGGCGGCGAAGCTGTATATCGACAAAGGCACGCAGATCCTGTTGGAAGGCCCGACCTACCTGGCTGCCTTGCAGATCTTCCAGCTGTTCGGCGCCGATTGCCTCACCGTGTCATTGGAAGCCGATGGCCCCGACCTGGCCGCTCTGCGGGTCAACCTTGAACGCCACCGTCCGGCGTTCATCTACCTGATCCCGACGTTCCAGAACCCGTCGGCCGTGCGCTACAGCGACGCCAAGCGCGCCGCCGTCGCCGCCTTGCTCGATGAGTTTGGCGTGACCCTGATCGAAGATGAGCCCTACCGCGAACTGACGTTCGACGGCGGCAGCGCCACACCGATTGTCGGACGCCTGAAAAAAGCCAGTTGGATCTACACCGGCACCGTGTCCAAGACCCTGTTGCCGGGCCTGCGCGTTGGCTACCTGATTGCCAGCCCGGACCTGTTCCCGCACCTGCTCAAGCTCAAGCAGTCGGCGGATTTGCACACCAACCGCGTCGGCCAGTGGCAAGCGATGCAGTGGATCGGCACGGAGAAATACCAGCATCACCTGGTGGAACTTCGCAGCTTTTACCGCGAGCGTCGCGATGCGTTTCAAGCCGCATTGGAACGTCACTTCGCCGATCTGGCCGACTGGCAAGTGCCCCAGGGTGGATTATTCTTCTGGCTGACCTTGAAACAGCCGCTCGACACCCGCACCTTGTTGGCTCAAGCGCTCGATCAGAACGTCGCGTTCATGCCCGGTGAGCCGTTCTTTTCCGAGCCGGACCAGCACCACGGTTCGCTGCGACTCAATTTCAGCCATATCGACCCGGGCCGCCTCGACGAAGGTCTCAAGTGCCTGGCCGCGGTGGTCCGTCAAGCACAGCACGCGCAAGCGGCATAAGGGGAGCCCCATGTACAAGGTTTATGGCGATTACAAGTCGGGCAACTGCTACAAGGTCAAATTGATGCTCGGCCTGCTGGGCATCCCGTATCAATGGATCGATGTCGATATCCTCAACGGCGATACCGAGACCCCCGAGTTCCTGGCCAAGAACCCCAACGGTAAGATCCCGGTGCTGGAACTGGAAGACGGCACCTGCCTGTGGGAGTCCAACGCGATTCTCAACTTCCTCGCCGATGGCAGTGAGTTCCTGCCCACCGAGCCGCGCCTGCGCACGCAAGTGCTGCAGTGGCAGTTCTTCGAGCAATACAGCCACGAGCCGTACATTGCAGTGGCGCGGTTTATCCAGTTTTACCTGGGACTTCCCGAGGATCGTCTGGAGGAATACAAAAAACTGCACAAAGGCGGCTACAAGGCACTCAAGGTGATGGAGCGCCAGCTGCAGTTGACGCCTTACTTGGTGGGCGACCAGTTCTCCATCGCCGATGTGGCGCTGTATGCCTACACCCATGTGGCGAATGAAGGTGGGTTTGACCTGGACGCTTATCCGGCCGTGCAGGCGTGGTTGAAGCGAGTGGCCAGTCATCCTAAGCATGTCGCCATGTTGAGCTGATTCACTCGGTCAAAATGTGGGAGCTGGCTTGCCTGCGATGCAGACGACACGGTCTGTCAGTTGCACTGCGGCGATACCATCGCAGGCAAGCCAGCTCCCACATTCAGCTCAATGGTGTGTCAGCGAGTTGTTCGTTCAGCAGATCAAAGCAGCGTTGCGCTGCGGGACTCAGCCCCATCCCGCTGCGACTGATCAACCCGATCTCCCGGTTCACGCCAGGATGATCGATATTGATGCGCTTCAACCCCTCCAGACTGTCCGCCGCCGACTCTGGCAGCACACTGATCCCCAGCCCTTGGCGCACCAGCGCCAACACGGTCGACATGTAGTTGGCCTCCATCCCGGCGTTCATCGTCAGTCGTGTCTCGTCGAACAGTGCATCCACGTGCTCGCGCACACTGCTGTCGCGGCCGGTGAGGATGATCGGCTGGTCCGCCAATTGTTCCAAGGTCAGTTGTTGATGGCGGGTGAGGGGATGATCCAGCGGTACAAACGCACACAAACGATCATTCAGCACCGGTACGAATTCCAGGCCGTGGCTGAGCCGTGCGCGCACGCCGATGCCGAAATCCACTTCGCCGGAACGTACTTGAGCGTGAATGCGATGGGCCACCAGGTCATGCAGGCGTACTTCGATCCCGGCAAAACGCTCGCGAAACAGGCGCAGAACCGGCGGCAGCGAACCGGCACAGACCGAGGGCAGGGCGGCGATGGTGACCACGCCTCGGCGTAAGGCGGCGAGGTCGCGGGAACCGGTGACGATGTTGTCCAGGTCCAGCAGCAGTTTTTCCATGGGCGCGCGCGCATCCAGGCCGGCGGCGGTGATACTGACGTGACGTGGGCTGCGGTCGAGCAGGGCGACGCCGAGCCAGTCTTCCAGCTGCTGCACTTGCACGGTCAGCGCAGAAGGCGATAGGTGCAGCTCATTGGCGGCCTTGGTGAAACTGCCGGTGCGGGCCACGGCAAGGAATGCCTGGATGTGTTGGATGCTGTTCTTCATTTTGTTTTTCCGAACACTCGCTAGTGAATATTCCAATTTACAAAGACTAACCCGCTTCCAATACTCCAGGGAAAACAATAACCGGCCACAAAGGCCGCTCTGGAGTAACCCATGCTCGCTACCCTGGGTGTCATCACCATCCTGTGCCTACTCGCTGCCGTCATGAGCAAACGCCTCTCGCCGCTGGTCGCCTTGATCGCTTTGCCGATCATCGCCGCGCTGCTCGGCGGGTTCGGCCTGCAAACCAGCGCCTTCATCATCACCGGTATCAAGAACGTCGCCCCCGTGGTGGGTATGTTTGTGTTCGCGATCCTGTTTTTCGGGATCATGACCGACGCCGGCATGCTTGATCCCATCATTGATCGCATCCTGCGCACGGTAGGGACGCGTCCTACACGAATTGTCGTGGGTACGGCGACCTTGGCGTTACTGGTGCACCTGGACGGCTCCGGCGCGGTGACCTTTCTGGTGACGGTGCCGGCGATGCTGCCGCTGTACACGCGGCTGGGCATTGATAAGCGCATCCTCGCGTGTGTCTGCGCGATGGCGGCAGGGGTCAACTTCTTACCGTGGACCGGCCCGGTGCTGCGCTCCTCCGCGGCGTTGCATGTGCCTGTGGCGGACCTGTTCCAGCCGCTGATCCCGGTGCAGATCGTTGGTCTGATCTTCGTATTCGCCTGCGCCTGGTGGCTGGGTCATCGCGAAGAAAAACGCCTGGGCCTCGGCGCCGGCTCGGTCGTCGATGCGATGCCGCAACGGGTGCTCAGTGACGACGACATCAAGCTGCGTCGCCCACGTCTGTTCTGGGTCAACTTGATCCTGACCGTGCTGGTGATGGTGGTGATGATTGCCGGCTGGGTCGACCCGGTGGTGATGTTTATGCTCGGCACCGTGATGGCTTTGTGCATCAACTACCCCAATGTGGACGCCCAGCGCGCCCGCATCGATGCCCACGCCAAGACCGCGCTGACCATGGCCAGTATCCTGCTCGCCGCCGGGGTGTTCACCGGGATCATGCAAGGCACCGGCATGCTCAAGGCGATTGCCGAAGTGGCGGTGGCGCAGATTCCGGCCGGCCACGGCAAGTTGATCCCGGCGGTGGTGGGCTTTATTTCCATGCCGTTGAGCATGCTGTTCGACCCCGACTCCTACTATTTCGGCGTAATGCCGGTGATCGCCGAAGTTGGTAAGGCCTTGGGCGTCGACCCGTTGCAAGTGGCCCAAGCCTCATTGCTCGGCGTGCACACCACCGGTTTCCCGGTCAGCCCGCTGACCCCCGCGACCTTCCTGTTGGTGGGCCTGTGCAAGATCGAATTGGCCGATCACCAGCGCTTCACCATTCCGTTTCTGTTCGCAGCGTCGGTGTTGATGACCCTGACGGCGTTGCTCCTGGGAGTAATTTGAGATGAAAACCTTGCGCATCGGTTCCGGCGCCGGCTATTCCGGCGACCGTATCGAACCTGCCGTTGAGCTGGCCGAGCGGGGCGACCTGGATTACCTGGTGTTCGAGTGCCTGGCTGAACGCACGATTGCCCTGGCGCAACAGGCGCGGATCAGTGATCCACAGGGTGGGTACGACCCCTTGCTGAGTGAGCGCATGCGCCGGGTGTTGCCTTTTGTTGGCCGGCCTGAAGGGCGCCGCCGCCTGCGGGTGATCACCAACATGGGCGCCGCCAATCCGGTATCCGCGGCTATTGAAGTGCGGCGGATTGCCGACGAGTTGGGCCTTGATCTTAAGGTGGTTGCGGTCGTCGGCGACGACGTGTTGAACGTGTTGCAGCCCGAGTTTCTGTTGGATAACGGCCAGACTGTCGGCTCATTGGGCGAACGGCTGATTTCCGCAAATGCCTACCTGGGCGTCGACGGTATTCTGGAGGCGTTGCGTGCCGAAGCAGATGTGGTGATCACCGGGCGCGTGGCTGACCCATCGCTGTTCCTGGCGCCGCAGATGTTTGAATTTGGCTGGGCGCCGGATGATTGGCTGCGTCTGGGGCGCGGCACGTTGGTGGGGCATTTGCTCGAATGCGCCGGGCAAGTCAGCGGTGGGTATTTTGCCGATCCCGGCTTCAAGGACGTGGATGACCTCGCGCGCCTGGGCTTCCCCTTGGCTGAGATCGATGCCGACGGCGACGCCTTGATCACCAAGGTTGCCGGCTCAGGTGGGCGGGTCAGCCGCGCCACCTGTACTGAGCAACTGATCTACGAAGTGCACGACCCGGCGGCGTACCTCACGCCGGATGTGACGGCCGATTTTTCCCAGGTGGGGTTTGTCGAAGAAAGCGTTGATCGCGTGCGCGCCAGCGGTGCCGACGGCCGCGCGCGGCCCGAACAATTGAAGGTCAGCGTCGGCTATCTGGATGGCTGGATCGGTGAAGGGCAGATGTCCTACGGCGGCCCTGGTGCTGTCGCACGGGCGCAGCTGGCGCGGGATGTAGTCCTCAAGCGTCTTGAGTTGATGGGCGTGAAGATGCAAGACGTGCGCGCGGAGCTGATCGGCATGGACTCGCTTCACGGCACACGCAGCACAGTCGAACCCTGGGAAGTGCGCCTGCGCGTGGCGGCCCGCTGTGAGGATCGCGGCGAAGCGGTGCGCGTTGGCAATGAAGTTGAAACCCTCTACACCAATGGCCCGTCCGGAGGCGGCGGCGCCAGCAAAAGCGTGCGCCAAGTGGTGGCCGTGGCGTCGTTGCTGCTGCCGCGCAATGCGGTCAACCCGAGGATCGAAGCATGAAGTTGTACACGCTGGCCCACTCCCGCACCGGGGATAAGGGTGATACGTCGAATATCTCGATCATTGCCTACCGTGCCGAGGATTATCCGCTGCTGCGCGAACAGCTCACGGCGGAGCGCGTGGCTGAGTTTTTCGCTGGCTTGCGCGAACCAGGTGCGGCACCTGTGCGGCGTTATGAGTTGCCCAATGTGCAGGCGCTGAATTTCGTGCTGCCGGGGATCCTGCGCGGTGGCGTCACCCGTTCGCTGGCGCTGGATGCGCATGGCAAGTGCCTGGGTTCCGCGCTGCTGGATCTGGTAATACGGCGTTAAGGCGGGCACAGGGCAAATGTGGGAGCTGGCCTGCGATGCAGTCGACGCGGTCTTTCAGTTGCACCGAGTTGAGGCCATCGCAGGCAAGCCAGCGCCCACATTTTGATTTTTTTAAGCCTCTCAGGCCGCTGCAAACCGCTTGTCCAGGTAATCAATGATCACCTTGGAGTCATACATCCAGGTGGTCTGGCCATTTTCTTCAATGCGCAGGCACGGCACTTTGATCTTGCCGCCTTGCTCCAGCAGGGTCTGGCGGTCCTGCTCGTTGTTCTTCGCATCCTTCAATGCCACCGGCACATTCAGACGATGCAGGGTGCGGCGGGTCTTCACGCAGAACGGGCAGGCATGGAATTGATAGAGCGTCAGCTCCTTGGCTGCCGCATTCACCAACGCCTGCTGTTCGGCAGGCCGCTGCTTTTTGCGCGGGCGGGTAAGAAAGTCGCCCGCGATGATGACGTGGCCGAGGCCCACTCGAAGTGCTTTGACGAACATGGCTAAAACCTCTTGCCCGATACAGAAGGGGCCGCAGCTTACCTCAATTTGGCAGGCGAAAAAAAACCGGCGATGAACGCCGGCTTTTTCGTATGCAGCCTGTTACTTGATCAGGCTGAGGAATTCGCTGCGGGTGGCCGCGTTTTCGCGGAACTCACCCAGCATCACCGAGGTGATCATCGACGAATTCTGCTTCTCGACACCGCGCATCATCATGCACATGTGCTTGGCTTCAATCACCACGGCCACACCCAGTGCGCCTGTCACTTGCATCACGGCATCGGCGATCTGGCGGCTGAGGTTCTCCTGGATCTGCAGGCGGCGTGCGTACATGTCGACGATCCGCGCAACCTTTGACAGGCCCAGCACTTTGCCGCTCGGGATATACGCCACGTGGGCCTTACCGATAAACGGCAGCAGGTGGTGTTCGCACAGCGAGTACAACTCGATGTCCTTGACCAGCACCATTTCGCTGTTGTCGGAGCTGAACAAGGCACCGTTGGTGACTTCTTCGAGCGTCTGCTCATAGCCGCGGCAAAGGTACTGCATCGCCTTGGCGGCACGTTTTGGCGTGTCGAGCAGGCCCTCGCGGGAAACGTCCTCGCCGAGTTGGCCGAGGATCGCGGTGTAATTCTGTTCCAATGTCACAGAGCGTTATTCCGTATGGGTTCTAGAGGGGTACGGGTTCTGTCTGTACCAATTTTGTACCAATCAGGCTTTGCTCAAGCCTCCCGACTTCGCTCCAGTCTTCACTGGAATTGATCCACCGGGCGTAAGTCGTCAGCAGCATTTGCACGCTGTGACCGAGCTGATTAGCGATGAACCCAAGGTTCATGCCTGCCATTAAGCACATGGTAGCGTAAGTGTGGCGGCAGTTGTATTGCCGTCTGGCCCTGATCTTCAACGCGACCAGCGCCGCCTTGAAGTGCTTGTCGGTCACGCTGGCCTGCTGAATGAATTCGAAGTTCTTGGTCGGCGGGAAAACGTACGGCGATTGTTTATGCTGGCGCCGGCTCTGTTTCGCCCTCAACTCGGCCACCCCCTTGGCCGCCTCAATGGCATTTAATGCCCTGCTGTTCAGCATGACTCGCCGCGTCTCGCGTGTTTTCGTGCGCTCCTCAATCTTGTAGTCCGCCACGATTCTGCACACGTTGGCGACACGCCCCTCTGTATCCACCTCATCCCAGCGCAACGCCGCTATCTCCCGAGGCCGCATGCCGGTGTAAAACGCGAACTCAAAGTAGGCCGCGTACACCCGCATTGAGCCGGTCAGCACCTCGTACAGGTGCCCTATGATCAAATCCGTCTCCGCTACTGTGAAAGGGTCAACCGGTTTCTTCGCCTTCACCGGCAGTTCAATTGAGCCGACCGGATTCCTGGTGATCAGCTCATCGTTCACTGCGCATTCGAACATCGTGTGCAGGCGCTGGATTGCCGAGCGCTTTACCGTCGACGACTTCCACGGCGTCTCTCCGGCTATTTTCCGGAGCATTGCCGATGTGATCTGATCGATAGGAAGCAGCGCAAGATGCGGCATCCAGTAAAGGTTGAGGGATATCCGGTAGTTTTTGCGGGTGCCCCCTACCACTTCGCGGCTGCCCAGCCAGGTCTGGGCGTACTCTCCAAATAGTGGAGTCGCGGAGTAGGTGGAGTATGTCGAGTTTGGGAAAAGCTCGGCGTAACGCTTGTCGTCCATTACGCCGTGCTTGATCAGGCTTATTACTGTAGCGCGTAGATCTGCGGCCGCTTTAATGCCTTTTGGCGTTTGGGAATAGGCGAGGGTCTCGCAGCGCCTGAACTTCCAGGTGAAGCGAATGCGGACTGATTGACCGGCGAATTCAACTCCGGCGGGCAATCCCAAAGGCTTTCTAGCCATGCCTCATATCTCCTGATGCTGTAGTAAATCTGACCATCGATTTCGTTCCACACCCCTTTCGGGATGATGTTGCGCTGGCGCTTGCCCTGAAGTGCGCGGCGCGTTGTGCCGACCATCTCCGCGAAGTTCTTCTCCGCGACCTTGTCGGACAGGTACTCGACGGGTATCTGCTCTGCTGCTGCCATAACTACCTCCCGCCGACCGCAGTGGGCCGCGCTGTCTTGATGATGTGGACGGCCAGCCCGAAGCTGACCAGGAGCCAGCCGCAGGTGCCGGCGAATGCGCCGAGCAGCGCCTCGGTAGCTCCTGTGCTGAGCAGCTCAGGCACGAGCCAGGCGAACCAGCCGAGTGTTCCAACCAGGTACAGCAAAGCGCCCAGCAGGATCAGGGTGAGTTTCGTTGCGAACATGGGGTGTCCTTGCCGCGCTGGGCGGCAGAAGGTGGGTTAGGTGGTGGCTTTCTTGATTGCGGCCCTTGCATCGAACATGGCGTAGTACAGGCGGTGGAAGATCGCGCAGCTCGGATCTTCGTGATCGTCGCCGCCGTGCTCGAAGATGCCGTCGATGGAGCCGCTGTAGTTGCTGGCGATCTGCTCGCATTCGCCCGCCACCTGGGTGAGCGCTGTCAGTGCTTTCAGCAGTTGCTCGCTGCTGGCGCGTTCCTCCCGGCCGATATCCCAGAAGCGCTGGCCCCAGTGCCCGGCCGGTGGCGGGTTGGAGTTTTGCGCGCCAGTGGCCAGGGCACCGACAACGCAGTCCAGCAGGTCACGCTTGTAGGTGTTGTCGCCGTCGATGCTCAGGCCGTTACGGCGAAGCGCGTCGAGGGCGTTGTTCAGGTTCGACTCGGGCGAAGGCAGCACCAGGTCAAAGTCTTTCTTGCCTGGGCGGCAGGCCACCACCAGCAGTTCGCAATCGAGCGGCAGGTGCTGCGCCATATCCGAGATCGCTTCGATAGCGCCTTCGCGGAATGCATTCTTTTCTTCGGACATAGAAATACCTCGCCCGCCGCTCACCGGCAGGCATGTAGGGGGATTGGGGTTTGGTCTGTGTTGAATTACTATCTTCGGACAACAATTGATGGAAGGAGCCGGCCTATGGACTTGAATGAATCGCTAAAAAGTGCACGTCGTAGTGCCGCTGTGATTTCTCACCGCACAGGCGCTTTTGTACGTGTAGAAATGAAGTGGTTTTTTGCTTGTGCTATAGGCTCCTATCTTGGCCCCATTGTGTTTTATCTCTTTTCGGCTGATCCGGAGACCGCGACCTTTGGTGATTTTCTCAGGGTGGTTCAGTCATCTTCGGGAATAACATCTGCCCTAGTTTCTGCGACTTTATTTGTAGCGTTGAGAGCGCGCCTGTTAACAAGCACAAGCCGTGCTTGAGTAGGTGCGCGCTTGATGCGCATGGCCTGGGCCTTCAGTAGATGAACACGTAGGCGAACCAGAGGGTGGTGATCATGGCGTCACCTCGCGGCGTGCCCACCAGCAGACCGGACCGTCGTCGATGTCGTGAATGGCCAGGCAGAACCAGCCCCCGCCATCAGGCCGATCCGGCTCCCAGTAGCTGCAGTCCGGGTCGCCGGCTTCGAAATAGCGCTCAGATACCGCTTCGTCGCTGTGGTATTCGAGGCTCACCATCTTCACGTGCAAGCGCTGTGCGGCTACCCAGGCCTTGCACTTATCACCGTCGCCCTCGTCGAAGTCGGGCATATCGGGATGAGCAAACATCCCGTATTCATCGCGCACGACCGAGGCTGGCTGGATCAATTTGATTTCTTCAGGCATGACTTCGTCCTTGGCCGTTTTGATGGCCGGTTTATGCTTAAATTGGTGGATATGAAATGGATAGTTTTTCAGGGAGGAGCGCATATGTTTGCTGTCGGTGTGTCACTACTTGCGGTCGGCTTGGGGACATCTAACCCTGGCTTTTGGATACCCGGCATCGCCTTTATGGCTATCGGGCTCGCCCAACGAGCCAAGCGCTGATCTTCCTAGGCTTGCGCTACAGCCGCTTGAACCCGACCACCCAGACCCACGGGGTGGCGTCCCAGTTGCCGCCGACGGATTGCCACAGATCGCGGAACGCGGGCACCGGGTACTTGTGGCAGGCACCGCCTTCGTCGCTCGCGCACCATTCGCGCAGTGGACCTCGGTGAACGCCCGCGGCGGCCGCCTGGTCCTGAGGGATGTCCTGCAACCGCTCGACGCGCACGTCGGTGACCTCTAGCAGGATGCGGGAGGCCCAGCGCGGCATATGGATCGATGGCTTCCATCGGCACCCAGGGCTGTCACGGTCGTCGTACCAGAGTTCCGGCTCTACATCCGTGGCCTTGTAGTGCGGCTGGTCCCACTTATCGTCCTCGTAGCGCTGGGTAGGCCTGCCGTCTTTGTGCGGAGGCGAGTACGGGTCATCTGCCCAGCGGTTCGACTCAATGCTGAAAGTCTCGCGCACCCAGAGCCGGTCGCCGGGTTTGCCGTAGGGGCAAATATCAGCATTGCCGGGCAGTGCCAAAAAGGCGGGTTCAAACCCAGCAGCCAAGCAATCAAGCGCTGCGCGTTTCTTCACTTCGCGCCGAGTGACCGTCTTCCGGCCTTCCAGGATGGCGCGCATCCGCCCGCTCATACGCTGCGGTCAGGCGCCGTTGCAGTTCCTTCTCCCGACGTTCCGAGGCTACGCAGCGTTCGGCCGCGTCTAGAAACAGGCGAGTGGCGTTGTCGAAGTCTTCGGCCATGACTACCGTTGGCTGGAAAGCCGCCTTGCATTCACCCTCAACACCGGGCAGGAAGCCTTTCAACTTCCAGCGCTTCACTTCGCTCATACAGCCTCCCTCGTTACCAGATCATGGGCATTCACAACCGTCATGCCGAGGCGTTCGGCGATTAGGACTTCCAGCTTGGCGCCTTGCGACTTCTCCCAGTCCGGCAGCAGGGCGATCAAGGACTGATCGCACTTAGGGCGTGCCAGGCTTACCTCAGGGCTGTGGCCCCCTGAACACCTTCAGCTCTAGCAGAAGCCGCTGATTCTCCCTGAGCAGGTGGTCGCGCTGACCGGTAACCAGGTCGATGGGGCGAAAGCTCACGTTGTCAGGCTCCCGATCGTTCATGTTTGCTATGCGCTCAAGTGCTTTCGCGAGCGCCGCCTCTGCCGCGACTTTACCGGTGGCGAGCACGTCATTCATCTGCACCAGGCCACCTATATTGGCCCGAGCCTTGCGCAGCATGACCTGGGTCTGGATGAGTTCGTCCTCGAGCAGGGCGCACTGGTGCTTGTACATTTCCAGGGGCGTAGGGCAGCCAAGCCACGCTGAGGTGTCTTCGTCGATGTTCATGGTGGTGCGCTCAAGTGCTGTATGTGCGTACAGTGGTCGAGGTGTTGCGGATGTGGGAGTGGTGTTCGTCGGCAGGACGCCGGGAGGGGATGCAGCTCGTACCAATTTTTGTACCACTGACCGTGTAAAGCAGGTCAAAACCGGGTAATGCTGAGTAAGCAAGTACCCGATTTCATTGACTATTATTACTTTGCCTTACCCCTTCAGAATCACGGTGTAATTCTGTTCCAGGGACATGAAACTACCTGTGGGATTTTCGCAAAGCGCAAGGTTACGGTGGCGGACACATCGCTGCAAGCCTGACGAGGGCACTTGTTACTCGTCACGCCCTTCCATCATGGTGCGCTTGAGCATCACATACACCGCTCCCGCGCCGCCGTGGCGGGCCTGGCACGAGGTAAAGCCGAGTACCTGGGCGTGCTGGCGTAGCCAGGTGTTGACGTGGCTCTTGATCATGGGCCGCTTGCCGTCCAGCCGCACGGCCTTGCCATGGGTAACGCGCACGCAGCGGATTTCGAACTTGGTGGCTTCGGCCAGGAAGGACCACAGGGTTTCGCGGGCTTTTTCCACGGTCATGCCGTGCAGGTCGAGGCTGCCTTCGAAGGGGATCTGGCCGGCCTTGAGCTTGCGCATCTGGCTTTCCTGCACGCCGTCGCGGGTCCACATCAGCTCGTCTTCGGGGCCGACATCGATTACGAATTGGTCCGACAGGCCGTCCACGGTCGTGGCGTCGGTGCGCACGGTCGCGGCCTGGCGCAGCTTGGCGATGTGCGCCCGGTCGGCCTTGGGTTTGCCGGTATCGGCGCGATCGTGCTTGATCGGCTTGACGCCGCGCAGCTCGTTTTTGAACAGGGAAAAGTCGTCGTCGTGCATGTTGGCCTCCGCGAAGGGCGGGCAGTTTACCTAAATCGCGGCGGCCAGGGCGCAGGAAACGCTATCCAAGCGCCATCAGTCGTGCTTTTTCATCAGATGCGAAGCGATGTTCAGCGACAACGGCTGGCGCATTTTCCGACGGCTGCGCCGCCACAACCACACGCCCAGCCACAGCACCAACAGCCCGATCACCAACAGAATCGCCGAACCGCCAGGGCTGGCATTCAGCTCGCCAAGGGCCGGCGAGTGACCAAACAGACCGGCGCCACCAGCGCCAGCCAACAGCACACCAATAATCGCCAGCAGCGCGGCAATGCCGGCCACCAGGCGCAGACGCCAGTTGCTCGGGCCCTTGGGGCGCAAGCGACGAGCATCAAAACCATCGGATATCTTCATTCCGACCTTTCCTCCAGGGTATCGGCCCTTCGACCGGACAATACACAGGTTGTTCCGGGGGGAGGGGTAAATGCGCCAAATGAAAGGGCTCTGAGGATGAGCGGGGCAGTAAACACTGCCGCGCCGCTCATCAAAAGGTCGATCAGATCAGGTCTTTGGTCTGCGCGAGAGTGGCAAAGTTGTCGGCCATGATCGCCATTTCAGTCTGCTGCACATGCTCGGCGCTCAAGATGCCGCCTTTGTAAGGCAGGTCACGGGTGGTGCAGGCGTCTTCCACCAGGGTGCAGCGAAAGCCCAGGTTCTTGGCGGCACGCACGGTGGTGCTGACGCTGGAATGGCTCATGAAGCCGCAGACGATCAAGTCCAGAGGGCCGAGGTCTTGCAGGTGTTTTTCCAGGCCCGTGCCGTGAAAGGCACTGGGCAGCAGCTTGCCGATGATGGTTTCGTCGCCAAGAGGCTCGAGGCCGGGAATGAACTCGCCGCGCTCGCCCTGGGGGTCAAACAGGCCACCCACGGTGCCCAGATGGCGTACATGCACGATCGGTCGCCCGGCATTGCGTGCCGCTGCAACCAGTTGTTTGATGTTTTCGACAGCTGCGTCCATGCCCGAGAGGGCGAGTGGACCGCTGAGGTATTCCTTCTGGGCGTCGATGATCACGAGAGTCGCATGAGCAAGGTTCGCTGCTGCGTAACCACGACCGCTGAGTTGAAACATCGTCTTTGGAACGGACATTCTGGGGCTCCTGTGAGGGGGGCTTTTGCGACATTGTCCACTGGCTGAGCGGTTCTGTGAATCGCTACGATCGTAAGGTACGCCGTTGTTGACGTGCAGCGATGTCAATAGGTGGGCTTGGTTAACACAATGATGGCAATTTGGATGAATTCCGACGTGTGGCGACGGGTGTTCGTACATCGTCGGCAGGGGCTAAGGCTGTTAGAATCGCCAGTCGTTTTTTCCAGGAGCTTGCCCCCGTGACCACTTCTTCCCGCCTGCGCACCTTGCGCGACCATATCCGTTGGGCTGTCAGCCGTTTTCATGGGGAAGACCTGTTTTTTGGCCATGGCACCGACAATGCCTGGGATGATGCCCGGCAACTGGTGCTCGGCGCCTTGCACCTGCCATGGGAAATTGCCGACAGTTACCTGGATTGCAACCTGGAAGAAGAGGAAGTCGCGCACCTGCAACGGTTGCTGCACCGCCGGATCCACGAACGCGTGCCGACACCTTATCTGATTGGCGAGGCCTGGTTCTGTGGCATGTCATTTATCGTCGATGAGCGTGTGCTGATCCCGCGTTCGCCGATCGGCGAGCTGATTGAAAACCGCTTCGCGCCTTGGCTGGCCCAGCCACCGGCACGCATCCTAGACCTGTGCACCGGCTCCGGCTGCATCGGCATCGCCTGTGCCTACGAGTTCCAGGACGCCGAGGTGGTGCTGGGGGACTTGTCCTTCGAAGCCCTGGAAGTGGCTAACCAGAACATCGAGCGTCATGGCGTCGATGAGCGCGTGTATACCGTACAGGGCGACGGTTTCGACGGCCTGCCGGGCCAGCGCTTTGACTTGATCGTGTCCAACCCGCCGTACGTGGATGCCGAAGACTTTGCCGACATGCCTGACGAATACCAGCACGAGCCGGAGCTGGGCCTGGCGTGCGGCGATGATGGCTTGAATCTCGTGCGGCGTATGCTGGCCGAGGCGGCGGACCACTTGACCGAGAAGGGTTTGCTGATGGTTGAAGTGGGCAACAGCCAGGTCCACGTCGAAGCGCTGTACCCGGAAGTGGATTTTGCCTGGCTGGATTTCCAGCGCGGTGGGCATGGGGTGTTTATGTTGACGGCGGAGCAGTGCCGCCAGCATCAGGCAGTGTTTGTCGCCCGCGTTTAACCTAATCGCAAGATAGAAACGCGGTCAATGTGGGAGCTGGCTTGCCTGCGATAGCAGTGGAAACTGACACGCCGCTATCGCAGGCAAGCCAGCTCCCACATGTTTGACCGCATTTCAGCGGCTGTCAGCGGTGTGTCGCAATCCAGATCAACAACCCCGCCTGAAACACCGTAAACGCCACCAGGCACGTGATGGTAAAGCGCAACCCGCTGTCCTCACGCTTGAACTTGGTGACTTTTTCCTCTTCCTTGCGCAGCTTCACTTCGTGTTCCATCAGATTCTGCTCGGCCTGTTGCAGCATCTGCGCCGCTTCAAGAATCTCCACGAACTGCACCTTCTCGGTGTTCCAGCTGTCCAGCACGTCGCTGACCTTGCCCGGTTGCACATTGCCTTTGAGGTGCTGCACATCGGCGTAGGCCACATCAAAACCCTGGATGCGCAAGAAGTGATCGCGGCGCAGGCGTGTCGCTTCGTTCAATGCGTCCTTGTTGGACAGGTCCACGCCGTCGACGCGATAGTGCGACCACTTCTTCTTCGCCCACGCGGCGGCTTGGGCGACGAGGAAGCGGCCGATACCGCGGTTGGCCGGTTCGATTTCCAGGCTGTTGCCCGGGCCGAAATGCACGCGGTGCTTGTCGTGGTCGACCCAGATATCCAGGTGATTCTGCTCACGGCGCACGCGCTGGCCCGGCAGTTGGATGACCATGCGCAGCAGGCTGTGGTGCTTGTCATTGCGCTCGGCATAACCGAATTGCACGAACCGCAATGGCCGCACGCCCGTGGCCCGGTCGGTGGCCAAGGGGGCCAGGCGCAGCATCTTGAAATGCTCGGCCTGAACATCCGCCCATGGCAGGGTCGCCGCGTCGACGGCCTCGGTTTTTTCAGCCGGGGTTTCGGCGGTAGGTTCCGGTGTTGCTTCAGTAGTTGTCATGCGGCGCGATCCTGTCCAAGCCCAGCAAACCGACAGTCTGTTTACTGTCGACCCTGGGCTTATCGGCCGTTTTTTCCAAGACTGGAGGCAAATTGCCGCTTAATGGGGTTGAAGTCCGTCGATAAAGCGCACCAGACGACTGCCCAGCTCTGCGGCGAGGGGCAATTGCGGGTCGTTGTAGGAGGCCAATTGCTGTTTCACGTCGTTGGGCACGATGCGCATCACGTGGTTCATGCCCCCGATCACCGCAAGCTGAGCGTCTGGCTTGGCCTTTTTCAGTTGCTGGGCATCGCCCACTCCGACCTGGATGTCGTTGGTGCCCTGGATGATCAGCGCTGGCATGCGCAGCTTTGCGAAGGCGGCCGACGGGTCGGCGCGAAACAAACTGATCAGATACGGCTGCACACTGGGTCGGAAAATGCCTTCCAGTGGGCCAGGCACATCCATATCCACTTGGCCGGCCTTGAGGTGATCGAGGATTTGATTGCTGCGCAGCAGCAGGGCAGGCGGCAGGTGATCGGCCAACTGTTGGCGGATCACCTGATCAACCGGGCGTGCGCTGCCGGACAGGGAAATCACCCCGGCGGGGTCCAGTTGCGGCGCGGCGAGGGCTGCTACCAGGGCGCCTTCACTGTGGCCGAGCACAATCAGCGGGCCCATGCGTTTGTCGGCTTTGAGCAGTTTGCCCCAGGCCACGGCGTCCGCGACGTAAGCGTCCAGGGTCAGGTTGCGCTCATCCGGCGTGGCGGCCAGGCTGGCGGCCACGCCACGCTTGTCGTAGCGCACGCTGGCGATGTTATGCCGCGCCAGCACCCAGGCCAGGCGCTTGAGGCTGTCGTTGCGCGCCCCGTCGGCACTGTTGCCGTTGCGGTCGGTGGGGCCGGAGCCGGCAATGATCAGCACCACCGGTACTGGCTCGTCGGATTTGGGCAGTAGGAGTGAGCCAAACAGCTCGCCGCTACCGGTGTCCAGGCTTATGGGGCGTTGCAACACAATGGGAGAGGCGGCAAAGCCAAGGCTGGAAAACAGGGTGAGGGTCAACAGTAGAACTCGCAGCATCATCGCGCCATCATCAGAGAGGTGCCGGTTGGACCAAGGTCTACCGGTAAGGTTTCGAGGATGAACTAGTCGGTTGGCCTGCGTATACTGGCGGCCTTAAGTTATTACAGTTGACTTGATTCGACTGATTTCACGGAGCGCCCTGCATGTCCGGCAATACCTTCGGCAAGTTGTTCACTGTCACCACCGCGGGCGAAAGCCATGGCCCGGCGTTGGTCGCCATTGTCGACGGCTGCCCGCCTGGCCTCGAGCTGTCCGTGGCAGACCTGCAGCGTGACCTCGATCGTCGCAAACCCGGCACCAGCCGCCACACCACCCAGCGCCAGGAGCCCGACGAAGTCGAGATTCTTTCCGGCGTGTTCGAAGGGCGTACCACCGGCTGCTCCATCGGCTTGCTGATCCGCAACACCGACCAGAAGTCCAAGGACTACTCGGCGATCAAGGACCTGTTCCGCCCGGCCCACGCCGATTACACCTACCACCACAAATACGGCGAACGCGACTACCGTGGCGGTGGCCGCAGCTCGGCCCGCGAAACCGCCATGCGTGTGGCTGCCGGCGCCATTGCCAAGAAATACCTGGCGACCCAGGGCATCGTGATCCGCGGCTACATGAGCCAGTTGGGCCCGATTGAAACTCCGTTCAAGACCTGGGACAGCGTGGAAGAAAACGCTTTCTTCAGCCCCGACCCGGACAAGGTGCCGGAACTGGAAGCCTACATGGACCAGTTGCGCCGCGACCAGGATTCGGTCGGCGCCAAGATCACCGTGGTTGCCGAAGGCGTTAAACCGGGCCTGGGCGAACCGATCTTCGACCGCCTCGACGCCGAACTGGCCCACGCGCTGATGAGCATCAACGCCGTCAAAGGCGTGGAAATCGGCGCCGGCTTCGCGTGCGTGTCCCAGCGCGGCACCGAGCATCGCGACGAGCTGACCCCGCAAGGTTTTCTCAGCAACAACGCGGGCGGCATCCTCGGCGGTATATCCTCCGGCCAGCCGATCGTTGCGCACCTGGCGCTCAAGGCGACCTCAAGCATCACCACAGCGGGCCGTTCGATTGATGTGCACGGCAACCCGGTTGACGTGATCACCAAGGGCCGCCACGACCCCTGCGTCGGCATCCGCGCTACGCCGATTGCCGAAGCGATGATGGCCATCGTGTTGATGGACCACCTGCTGCGCAACCGGGGTCAAAATGCTGACGTCCACGTAACCACCCCGGTACTGGGCCAGCTGTGACAGTTGTAGTGAGCGAGCTTGTCGAATCGTCGCTCAGGGCTGCGAAGCAGCCCTCTATAACACTATGAACAAAGCCCTACCATACTGGCGCCTCTCCAGCTTCTACCTGTTCTACTTCGCCCTCCTGGGCGCCACCGCGCCGTTCCTGGCGCTGTATTTCAATCACCTCGGGTTCTCCAGCGCGCGCATCGGCGAGCTGGTAGCCATCCCCATGCTGATGCGCTGCGTGGCGCCCAACCTGTGGGGCTGGCTGGGTGACTACACCGGCCAGCGCCTGGCCATCGTGCGCGTTGGCGCGGTGTGCACCCTGGCGAGTTTTTCGCTGATCTTCGTCAGTCATACCTACGCCTGGCTGGCCCTGGTGATGGCGCTGCATGCGTTCTTCTGGCACGCAGTGCTGCCGCAGTTTGAAGTGATCACCCTCGCGCACCTGCGCAAAAAAACCTCTCGCTATAGCCAGATCCGCCTCTGGGGCTCCATTGGTTTTATCCTCACCGTGGTGATCATGGGTCGCCTGTTCGACTGGCTGAGCCTGGACATCTACCCGATGGTGGTTGTGGTGATCATGGCCGGCATCATCGGCGCCAGCCTGTGGGTGCCGAACGCGCAGCCGGCGACCCAGGGTAGTCGCCTGGCAGGCGAGGGGTTCCTGAAACAATTGCGCAGCCCGGGCGTCTTGGCGTTTTACGCCTGTGTGGCGTTGATGCAAATGAGCCACGGCCCGTACTACACCTTTCTCACCCTGCACCTCGAACACCTGGGTTACAGCCGCGGTGTGATCGGCCTGTTGTGGGCTTTGGGTGTCGTGGCGGAAGTGCTGATGTTCCTCGCCATGAGCCGTATCCTCTCGCGCTTTTCGGTACGCCGGGTATTGCTCGCCAGTTTCCTGCTGGCGGCACTGCGCTGGCTGCTGTTGGGTTCGTTTGCCGAGTTTTTCTGGGTGCTGTTGCTGGCGCAGGTGATGCACGCCGCCACCTTCGGCAGCTTTCACGCGGCAGCGATTGCCTTTGTGCAGCGCAGTTTTGGCGACAAACAACAAGGCCAGGGCCAGGCACTGTATGCCGCCCTGGCCGGTACCGGCGGTGCGCTGGGCGCGCTGTATTCGGGCTACAGTTGGAACCTGTTGGGGCCGACCCTAACCTTCAGCATCGCCAGCGTCGCCGCCCTGGCCGCCGCCGTTATCATCGGTCTTCGAATGCAAGAGCAGAACCAAGGAACCCTTCAATGAGCTACGTCGCTGTCTACTCCGCCGCTACACCGGACACTCCGAACAAGGTCTTGACCCATTTCGATGACATCGCCGCGACTCTGGCCGAGCATGGCGTGCGCTTTGACCGCTGGCAGCCGAGCCCGATTGAGCAGGGCGCCAGCGATGCCGAACTGATCGCGGCGTATCAGACGCAGATCGATGCTCTCGGCTACGGCTCTGTAGAAGTGCTGCGCGTTACCGGCGATCACGCGCAAAAATCTGAACGGCGTGCACAGTTTTTGGACGAGCGCCGTTACAGTGAAGACGATGGGCGTTTTTTCATTGCTGGCCAGGGCCTGTTCGCCCTGCACATTGGCGACTACGTGTACGCCGTGCGTTGTGAGAAAAACGACCTGCTGGTGATTCCCGCCGGTATTGCGCACTGGTTTGACATGGGTGAGAACCCGCACTTCGTAGCGTTGCGGTTGTTCAATACGGCGAAAGGGTGGGTACCTGAATTCACAGGTGACGATATTGCCCGGCGCTTTCCCGGTTTGGACGATTAATTACGGCCTATCAGAAACTTCAATCCCCGTATGGTGGAAGTTTCTGTGGGAAGAAACTTAACCTTCTGTAGGGGCTTGCTGTTTATTTTCGGGCCTGCGCCTTAATACCATTCCTTATGTAACTCTCTCTGGTATTAGCGTTTATATCACCTGTCAATAGGAGGAATCCGAAGGGTGATAGGACGTCGACCAATAAAATGGAGAGAACGCAATGAGAGGCCCGAGGGAATCGTTTCTACCGCCGTATTCGGTACCCAATGCTGCCAGGCGACGCATTAACCTGGCGGGCAAGTCGCTGACCCCGACAGAATTGGAAATATTGCGCTGGGCCTCGGAAGGCAAGACTGTGTGGGAGATCAGTAAGATACGCGCCACGTCAGAAGCCACGGTAAAATTCCACTTGCGCAATATCTACGGCAAGTTGGAAGTGACCAACCGCGTGCAGGCAATGAATGAGGCCGCGCGTCAGGGGCTTTGCTGAAGGCATAAAAAAGGGCCGCGACACTCAACAGTGTCGCGGCCCTTTGCTTTGTCTGAGCCTTAAGCCGAGTGGTACGTCGGCAGGGCAAAGCGGTTTTGGCTCTGCAGCATCGAAATCTGCGGCAGGTCGCTGGCTTGTTCGGCGAGGTCGCGGCGAATGGCGCTGATCACCCAGGTCAATTGGTCGGCAGTGTGCAACTGCTGGTAGGAGATCGAGCGTTTCACCTGTTTGCCTTCGCTGTTACGCAGGGTCAACAGGATGCCGCCGTCAGGACGTGGCTGAGTGGTGACGTCGTAGTTGGAGAATACTGAAGCGAATTTATCTTGGATCAGGCTCATGTCTATCAGCTCCGTTGGCTCAAGTTGGCAAGCATGGAGTGATAGGTGCAGTGATTGTGCCAGCTACTGATTTATAAAAATATCGTTATAAATCAGTTATTTGCGAAAAATCAGGAATTTCAGTTTCGTGCAATTTGCATGAATGGCCATCATGCATCCTGCATTTTGCGTTGTTCCTCAGGCCTGAACAGGCCCCCATCAGTTTTAAAGACTGCCTCTGCGTCGCTAAATTCCATTTTTCCGCGGTCGCTCATCGGGATACAAAACTTTTCAAATCCTGCGTGTACAGCCGAAGAGGGGCTGACGTACTTTCCTGCAAGGTTTACGAAGAATAAGAAAAAGGACGTTCCCATGAGCCATCCGCAAAACGACATGATCACTTGGGGCATGATGCTGCGTAAGGTGCCTGCCATTGTTTGTGCGCTCCCCCGCGTGGTACGCGGCATGCGTGCCGCCAATGTCACAGACCCCCAGCAACCCTGCGGCCTGGGCTGGCACTTTGAACAAGCCGCCTTGCGTAACCCGGATGGCGCCGCCTTGTTGTACGCCGACCGCGTCCTCAGCTACACCGAAGCCAACCAACACGCCAACCGCATTGCCCATCATCTGCAGGCCCATGGCATCGGCAAGGGTGATGTAGTCGCGATGTTTATCGAAAACCGTCCCGAACTGCTGCTTAACGTGTTGGCCGTGGCCAAGCTGGGCGGCATCTGCGCCATGCTCAATACGGCGCAAACCCAAGCGGCGCTGGTGCACAGCCTTAACCTGGTGAACCCCGTGGCGATTGTGGTGGGGGCAGAATTGGTGGCCGCCTACGAAGTCGTGCGTAATGAGGTGGCGATCGAGGCAAAACGCACGTGGTTCGTCGCCGAGCAACACGGCGGCACCGTGCCGCAAGGTTACATCGACCTGATCGCTGCCAGCGCCGAGCGCCCGGCGACTAACCCGGCCAGCACTGCGCAGGTTTTCTTCAACGATCCCTGCTTTTATATCTACACCTCCGGCACCACGGGCTTGCCCAAGGCCGGCATCATGAAGCACGGCCGCTGGACCAAGACCGCCGTCAGCTTCGGCTGCATTGCCTTGGACATGGGCCCGGACGACGTCCTTTATTGCACGCTGCCGCTCTATCACGCCACCGGCCTGTGCGTGTGCTGGGGCTCGGCGATTGTCGGAGCGTCGGGGTTTGCCATCCGGCGTAAATTCAGTGCCAGCCAGTTCTGGGACGACGCGCGTAGATTCAAGGCGACCACCCTCGGTTATGTCGGTGAATTGTGCCGTTACCTGCTCGACCAGCCAGCCAGCGAAAACGATGGTGATCACCGCGTGACCAAGATGGTCGGCAATGGCCTGCGTCCTGGCGTGTGGGAGCAGTTCAAGGCGCGTTACGGCGTCGATCATGTGTGCGAGTTGTATGCCGCCAGCGACGGCAATATCGGCTTCACCAACGTCTTGAATTTCGACAATACCGTCGGCTTTTGCCTGCAGCACTGGGCGCTGGTGGACTACACCCACGATACGGGTGAGCCCCTACGCGGCAGCGATGGTTTCATGCACAAAGTGAAGACAGGTGGGCAGGGATTATTGCTGGCCAGGATCGATGAAAAGTCGCCTTATGATGGCTACACCGACCCGGAAAAGAACCGAAAGGTGGTCCTCACCGATGTATTCGAGAAGGGCGACCGCTACTTCAATACCGGCGATCTGGTGCGCAGCATTGGCTTTGGCCATGCGCAATTCGTCGACCGTATGGGGGATACCTATCGCTGGAAGGGCGAAAACGTCTCCACCACTGAAGTTGAGAATGTCCTGTTGCAACATCCGCAGATCGCCGAGGTCGTGGCCTATGGTGTGGAAATCGAAAACACCAACGGCCGTGCCGGCATGGTTGCCATCACCCCGAGCGAGTCCCTGGCCGCCCTGGACATGCGCGAGTTGCTGCAGTTCGCCCATGACCAGTTGCCGCACTATGCGGTGCCGTTGTTCCTGCGGGTCAAGGTGAAGATGGAAACCACCGGCACCTTCAAATACCAGAAGGTGCGGCTCAAGCAGGAGGCGTTCGACCCGGACAAGGCAGGCAATGATCCGGTCTACGCCTGGCTGCCGGGTTCGGACTGCTATGTACCGGTGACGGGGCCATTGTTGGCGCAGATCCAGGCCGGCCACTTCCGTTATTAACCGTAGCGTTATTGATTCTGCCTATGGCGCCTTTTGACAAAAAAGCCATGACAGGTGGGAACTCCCTCGCGACACTGGCGCCTATTCAGTATCAGGACAAGGAGCCCCACATGTCAGATCAACCCAAACAAATGACCGATGATGAAGCCGCCGAATTTGCCGAGCAGGTCTTTGACGTCGCCCGCAAAGGCGACGCCGCTATGCTCGCCGCGCTTCTGGCCAAAGGCTTGCCACCCAATTTTCGTAACCATAACGGCGACACCCTGTTGATGCTCGCGGCGTACCACGGCCATGCCGAGGCGGTAAAAGTCCTGCTGGAGTTCAAGGCTGACCCGCTGATCGCCAATGACAAAAACCAGTTGCCGATCGCCGGGGCTGCGTTCAAGGGCACCTTGCCGGTAGTACAGGCGCTGATCGAAGGTGGCGCGCCAGTGGATGCCTCCTCCTCGGACGGCCGTACCGCCTTGATGATGGCGGCAATGTTCAACCGCGTGGAGATGGTCGACTACCTGCTCGGCCAGGGCGCCAACCCCAAGGCGACTGATGCCCAGGGCGCGACGGCGTTGGCGGCGGCGCAGACCATGGGCGCCGTGGATACGGCGGCGCAGTTGCAGAAACTGGTGTAGGCTACGCGCCCTCAAAAACCAGCCCGCTACAGGACCATGCCCATGAAAACCGCCCTCGTCGAACTCATCAGCAAAATCAGCGCCGGCGTCATGGGCGAGGACGAAGTGGCGCGTATCGCCGATGAAGCGGCCCAGGCCTACGCGGACCCGGCGGCGTTTTTGGCGGCCAACCCGGATATCAACTACGACGATACCTTCCCGATTCCTTTGGGTGAATGGATCGTCGTCGGCAGCCTGCCGGACACCGTGTTGTTCCAGGCCGACACCTACGGCGACCTGTTCGCACAGATCGTCGCTTCGTTCGGCCCAGGCGTGGCGTTCAACCTCAAGCCCAAGCAACTGGCCAAGACCGAAGACCTGACTGCACTGAACCGCATCCAGATCCAGATGAGTGCCCTCAGCCCGGAAGATGGCGGCTACGTGTTGCTCAACTTCAGCCAACTGTTGGACGACGAGATCCAGGCCGTGCTGGTCTACGGCAACGACCTGCCGCGTGTGCTGGCGTTGTGCGCCGAAGTCGGTATCAAGGGCGAGCCGTCCCTGGAAGCGCTGAAGATCGCTGTGCACGTCTGAAATAGAACGGAACCCCGGCCAGTGCTGACTATCCTACAAGTGCATGCCCTCACTTAGGAGCGACACCATGGGTTCGACTTTCAATGGCCTGATCGGGCTGATCATCCTGGCGCTGGATATCTGGGCGATCATCAATGTGTTCAAAAGCGGTGCCAGCACGGGCGCCAAGGTGCTGTGGATTTTGCTGATCCTGTTGTTGCCGGTGCTGGGCTTGATCATTTGGGCAATCGCCGGGCCGCGTGGCAACGTGCGGATATGACTGTAAAACTGCCCACTCAACATTGAGTGGCTGTAGTCAATGTGGGAGGGGGGCAATCCCCCTCCCACATTTCTTTGTGTCGAAATATTCGCTACACAGAATTTTCACACAGCCTTCCGGACAATTCCCTTCGTTCTATTTCCTTGTAGGACGGCTCTGTCGCCGGCCGGCGAAAGCCCGACAAAGAAGTGTTTTTCCTCAGTAATCAATAGCGTTGATGGCATTCATCGGGCACCATTTGCGCCAACGCGCTTACCCCCCCGTTCCTACACGCTTGGGCGTGGGCAGGATGCCGCAGCAATATTTCGCAACTTAAACTTCCAATGGGTCCTCAAACGACATGGCAAACCCGGACGCCCTGAATCAGCAGCGAGCTTCAAGTCGCCTGCTGCAACCGACCGTCAAATCCCATCTGGCATACACGCTGCTCTGCGCACTGGTCATGATGGTGATGTTCTCCCTGCTGCGCCTGGCGCTGCTGGTGTACAACCGCGAGATGATCCTCGACACGCCGGCCTCGACCTTCCTTGAAGCGTTCGCCAACGGCCTGCGCCTGGACCTGCGCCTGGTGGTTTACCTGATCATCCCATTGCTGCTGGCGTTGTTCAGCGTACGGGCGATGGCTGCTCGCGGGTTCTTCCGTTTCTGGCTGACCGTGGCGTCCAGCATCGCCCTGTTCCTGGGCCTGATGGAAATGGACTTCTATCGCGAGTTCCACCAGCGCCTCAACGGCCTGGTGTTCCAGTACGTGAAGGAAGACCCGAAAACCGTGATGAGCATGCTCTGGTACGGTTTCCCGGTGGTGCGTTACCTGCTGGCCTGGGCCGTGGGCACGCTGATCCTGAGCATCGCCTTCAAAGGCGCCGACCGTGCAACGCGCCCACGCGGGCCGTTCAGCGGTGGCAGCATCGGCACTCGCCAAGTAGCGCCGTGGTACACGCGTATTGCGGTGTTCGTGGTCTGCCTGTTGGTCGCTGTCATCGCCGCGCGTGGCACCCTGCGCCAAGGCGCGCCACTGCGTTGGGGTGACGTCTACACCACCGACTCGAACTTCGCCAACCAACTGGGCCTGAATGGCACGTTGTCGCTGGTCGGCGCGGCCAAGGCACGGTTCTCCGAGCATCGTGACAACACTTGGAAGGCGACGCTGGAACAGCCGTTGGCGACCCAGACTGTGCGCGACATGCTGGTGCTGCCGACGGAAAAACTGGTGGATACCGACACCGCCGCCGTGCGCCGCGAGTTCACCCCACCGGCAGAGAAAACCCTGCCGATCAAGAACGTCGTCGTGATCCTGATGGAAAGCTTCGCCGGTCACTCGGTCGGCGCCCTGGGTCGTCCGGGTAACATCACGCCGTACTTCGACAAACTGTCCAAGGAAGGCCTGTTGTTCGACCGCTTCTTCTCCAACGGCACTCACACTCACCAGGGGATGTTCGCCACCATGGCGTGTTTCCCCAACCTGCCGGCGTTCGAATACCTGATGCAGACCCCGGAAGGCAGCCACAAGCTGTCGGGCCTGCCGCAGTTGCTCAGCGCACGCAAGTTTGACGACGTGTATGTCTACAACGGTGACTTCGCCTGGGATAACCAATCGGGCTTCTTCAGCAACCAGGGCATGACCCACTTCATTGGTCGCAACGACTTCGTCGACCCGGTGTTCTCCGACCCGACCTGGGGCGTGTCCGATCAGGACATGTTCAACCGTGGCCTGGAAGAGCTGAAAGCCCGCGAAGGCGGCAAGCCGTTCTATGCCTTGCTGCAAACCTTGTCCAACCACACGCCGTATGCCTTGCCGACGCCATTGCCGGTCGAGAAGGTCACGGGTCGTGGCAGCCTCGACGAGCATTTGACGGCGATGCGCTACTCCGACTGGGCGTTGGGCCAGTTCTTTGAAAAGGCGCGTAAGGAGCCGTATTTCAAGGAAACCTTGTTCGTGATTGTCGGCGACCACGGCTTTGGCAACGAACAGCAGATCACCGAAATGGACCTGGGTCGCTTTAACGTGCCGATGCTGATGATCGCACCGGGCATACAGGAGAAGTTCGGCGAGCGTGACCACACCGTGGGCACCCAGATCGACATCGTGCCGACCATCATGGGCCGCCTGGGTGGCGAAACCTTGCACCAGTGCTGGGGGCGCGACCTGCTGAACCTGCCGGAAGGCGATAAAGGCTTCGGCGTGATCAAACCGTCGGGCAGCGATCAGACAGTGGCGCTGGTTACCGGCGATCGCATTCTGGTGTTGCCGAAGGAAATGCCACCCAAGCTCTGGGAATATGAGCTGGGCGCCAACCCGACCGGTAAAGTGATTCCTGAATCGCCGGACGAGGGGGCATTGAGGCAGAAACTTGAGTCGTTCCTACAGACGGCGACCAAGAGCCTGTTGGATAACACCGCTGGTGTGGCTGACGGCAAGCCGGACTAATTAACCGGCAATAAAAAAGAGGCCTTTTTCAAGGCCTCTTTTTTTGCTGTTTTTTTGCTACCAGGACTTTATATCCGGCCAAGCAACATCAACACCAGCAGCACTACCAATACCACCCCGAGGATACCCGACGGGCCGTAACCCCAGTTACGCGAGTGAGGGAACACTGGCAGACCACCGACCAGCAGGAGGATCAGGATAATGATCAGAATGAGGCTCATGGTTTTTTCCTTATTGGCTTTCTGCAAAGACCGGTTATTTAACGATAGGCCCGACAGCTAACTTACGGACGCCTTAACAACTCCGACTATTGCCCCTCGCGAAAAATTCAGTATTTTTTAAAGCATTTCGTGCACTCGCTTATTTCTTTTAATGCGTTCGCAAATCCACTTTGCTAGTTGAAAAATATTGAACTTAGGCAATAGGAAAATATCCGACCCAGCCGCCGGTTTGCCAAGGGCATTCATCACTCTGATGGTGGGTGGGTGTGGGGAAAACCTTCGCTACACTGCCGGTCACTTCTTCCGTGAACCACAAGGCTACCTCCTATGCAAAATCGCATGATGATCACTGGCGCCGGGTCTGGCCTGGGTCGCGAAATCGCTCTGCGCTGGGCCCGCGAAGGTTGGCAATTGGCCTTGTCTGACGTCAGCGAGCCGGGCTTGCAGGAAACCCTCAAGCGCGTGCGCGAGGCGGGCGGCGACGGTTTTGTGCAACGCTGTGACGTGCGCGATTACAGCCAGCTCACCGCATTTGCCCAGGCTTGCGAGGTGAAACTGGGTGGCATCGATGTGATCGTCAACAATGCAGGCGTGGCTTCGGGTGGGTTCTTCGCCGAACTGTCCCTGGAAGACTGGGACTGGCAAATAGCAATCAACCTGATGGGCGTGGTCAAGGGCTGCAAGGCGTTCCTGCCCCTGCTGGAAAAGAGCAAGGGCCGCATCATCAACATCGCGTCTATGGCGGCATTGATGCAGGGCCCGGCCATGAGCAACTACAACGTGGCCAAGGCCGGCGTGGTGGCGCTGTCGGAAAGTCTGCTGGTGGAGCTAAAGCAGCAGGAAGTCGGCGTGCACGTGGTCTGCCCGTCGTTCTTCCAGACCAACCTGCTCGACTCGTTCCGCGGGCCGACCCCGGCGATGAAGGCCCAAGTGGGCAAACTGCTTGAGAGCTCGCCGATTTCGGCGGCAGACATTGCCGATTACATTTATGAGCGCGTCGCAGCAGGCGAATTCATGATCCTGCCCCATGAGCAAGGGCGGATGGCGTGGGCGTTGAAGCAGAAGAACCCGCAGTTGCTCTATGACGAGATGACGACCATGGCCGACAAGATGCGTGCCAAAGCGCAGGCGGTTAAAGGCTGATCAGGTGGCAGTCTGTCAGGCAAGTTACCTGCGTATGTAGGGAGTGCCTGATTTCACCGCAAGGCATTGATGGCCCCACAGCCAGCGCGCATGGTCGAGGTCCTGTCATTCTAAAAGGACAACCGCCATGCTGGTCTTAAGCCGCGCCGTAGGCGAAGTCATCTCCATTGGCGATGACATCGCCGTACACATCCTCGAGTTGAACGGTAACCAGGTGAAGTTCGGTGTTGCAGCGCCGGCCGGGGTGCATGTTCATCGCGCGGAGGTGTACCAGAAAATCCTCGAACGCCAAGCCGCTGAGCTGCACGCGGCCCCCAACCCTTAGCGCATTTTCAGTCGAATAGATGCTTGGGCACGTCGTGCTTGAGCATCAACTGGCATTGTTCGCTCTCGGGGTCGAACACGATCAGCGCCTGGCCCTTGGTCAGCGCCTGGCGCACGCGCAATACGCGGGTCTCCAGGGGCGTGTCGTCGCCATTGTCGGTGCCGTCACGGGTGACGAAGTCTTCGATGAGGCGGGTCAGGGTGTCGACTTCAAGAGCGTCGTAGGGAATCAGCATACAAGCCTCGGGTGATGGATCCCGGCGATGCTACTGCGCCGGGACCGGAGTTGCCAGTCTCAGGGCTTGTTGCCCACCAGGCTCTCCACCGATGGCACCCGCGTGTCGCTCTCCATTTGTGCATCGTGTTCAATCTGATGACTGAACCGATCCAGTGAACCCTGGGCCGGTTGTGCGTCGCTGGCGAATACGGGCGGGCTGAGAATATACGCGCCCAGCAGGCGGCTCAGCGCCGCGAGGCTATCGATATGGGTGCGTTCGTAGCCGTGAGTCGCGTCGCAGCCAAACGCCAGCAACGCGGTGCGGATATCATGGCCGGCGGTCACGGCCGAGTGTGCATCGCTGAAGTAGTAGCGGAACAGGTCGCGGCGCACCGGCAACTCGTTGTCAGACGCCAGGCGCAGCAAATGCCGCGACAGGTGATAGTCATATGGCCCACCCGAATCCTGCATCGCCACGCTCACCGCATGTTCACTGGAATGCTGGCCGGGGGCGACGGGGGCAATATCGATGCCGACGAACTCACTGACATCCCAGGGCAGGGCGGCCGCTGCGCCGCTGCCGGTCTCCTCGGTAATAGTGAAGAGTGGGTGGCAGTCGATCAGCAACGGCTCGCCGCTGTCGACAATCGCCTTGAGCGCGGCGAGCAGGGCAGCGACGCCAGCCTTGTCGTCAAGGTGTCGGGCGCTGATGTGCCCACTTTCGGTAAATTCGGGCAGCGGGTCGAAGGCCACGTAGTCACCGATGCCGACCCCCAGGGAATCGCAATCGGCGCGGGTCGCGCAGTAGGCGTCCAGGCGCAGCTCCACGTGGTCCCAGCTCACCGGCATTTCGTCCACGGCGGTGTTGAACGCGTGCCCGGAGGCCATCAACGGCAGCACGCTGCCACGGATCACACCGTTATCGGTAAACAGGCTGACGCGGCTGCCTTCGGCAAATCGGCTCGACCAGCAGCCCACCGGCGCCAGGCTCAGGCGGCCGTTGTCCTTGATCGCGCGTACGGCGGCACCGATGGTGTCCAAGTGTGCGGACACCGCACGGTCTGGGCTGTTCTTCTGGCCCTTGAGGGTGGCGCGAATAGTGCCGCGCCGCGTCATTTCAAACGGAATGCCCAGTTCTTCCAGGCGCTCGGCGACGTAGCGCACGATGGTGTCGGTAAACCCTGTGGGGCTGGGGATGGCGAGCATTTCCAGCAGCACTTTTTGCAGGTAAGCGAGATCCGGTTCGGGGATGGTTTGGGGCATAAAGGGGTCCTTTAGTTGCAAGCTATTAGCTGCAAGCTGCAAGCTGCAAGTTCGGTGTGGTGTAAGGCTGTTGATTTCGCTTGAAGCTTGAAGCTAAAAGCTTGCCGCTTGCCGCTACCCACTATACGGAAACAACAAATCGACAAATTTTTCAGCAGTGGGTTGCGGCTCATGATTGGCCAGGCCGGCGCGTTCGTTGGCTTCGATAAACACGTACTCGGGTTGATCGGCGGCAGGCACCATCAGGTCCAGGCCCACCATGGGAATATCCAGGGCGCGCGCAGCGCGCACGGCGGCGTCCACCAGCGTGGGGTGCAGGATCGCGGTGACGTCTTCCAGGCAACCCCCCGTGTGCAGGTTGGCGGTGCGGCGCACGGCCAGGGTCTGGCCGCGAGGCAGGATGCTGCTGTAGTCGTAGCCGGCGGCTGTCAAGGTGCGCTCGGTTTCGGCGTCGACCGGGATTTTGCTTTCACCGTCGGTGGCGGCCTGGCGGCGGCGGCTCTGGGCTTCTATCAAGGCGCCGATGGAATGCTGACCGTCGCCAGTCACTTCGGCTGGGCGTCGGATTGCAGCGGCGACAACTTCGAAACCAATCACCAGGATGCGCAGGTCCAGGCCTTCGTGAAAGCTTTCCAACAATACCCGACTGTCAAACTGCCGCGCCGCTTCAATCGCCTGCTGCACGTCTTCGATGCTTTGCAAATCCACCGCTACACCATGGCCTTGCTCGCCATTCAGCGGCTTGACCACGACGCGCAGGTGTTCGTCGAGGAACTCCAGGTTGTCATCGGCGCTGCCCGCGAGTTGTTGCGACGGCACGTTCAGCCCTGCGGCTTTCAGGGTTTTATGCGTCAGGCTTTTATCCTGACACAGCGTCATGCTGACGGCGGTGGTCAGGTCGCTCAGGGATTCACGGCAGCGCACACGGCGGCCGCCATGACTCAAGGTGAACATGCCCGCGTCAGCGTCATCCACCTGCACATCAATACCTCGGCGGTGGGCCTCCTCCACGATGATTCGTGCATAAGGGTTGAACCCCGCCTGCGGGCCGGGGCCGAGAAACAAAGGCTGGTTGATGCCATTCTTACGCTTGATCGCAAAGGTGGTCAGCGCGCGAAAACCGAGCTTGGCGTAAAGGTTCTTGGCTTGGCGATTATCGTGCAGCACCGACAAATCCAGATAGCTCAAGCCACGGCTCATGAAGTGTTCCACCAGATGGCGCACCAGCACCTCACCCACACCGGGGCGCGTGCATTGCGGGTCAACCGCCAGGCACCACAGACTGCAACCGTTTTCCGGGTCGTGAAAGGCTTTTTGGTGATTGAGGCCCATCACGCTGCCGATCACCGCGCCGCTGTCTTCATCCTCTGCCAGCCAATACACCGGGCCACCTTGATGTCGCGGCGTGAGGCGTTCGGTGTCGACAGGCAACATGCCGCGCCCTTGATAGAGCCGGTTCACCGCCAGCCAATCCGCCTCGCTCTGCACGCGGCGAATACGGAAGCCACGAAACACTCGAGTCGCTGGGCGATAGTCGCTGAACCAAAGGCGCAACGTGTCGGATGGATCAAGAAACAACTGCTGGGGATCGATCCCCAGAATTTGCTGGGGGGCCGCCACATACAGGGCGATGTCTCGCTCGCCAGGCTGCTCATTGAGCAACTCCAGGGCGAGGCTGGCAGGGTCGGGAAAGGTATGGCCGATCAACAGCCGACCCCAACCGCAATGCACGGCAATCGGTTCGGCGGCCAAGGGGCTGCCGTCTTCAGCCAGGCGGGCTTGCAGGCGCTCGTAGGTTGGCGCCTGGCCCTTCAGCAAGCGTTGGCTGTAAGCCGCTGCAAGAGGTTTCATCAATCAGATTCCTTGTTCGCTGAGCCACAGGTTCAGCGCCGCCAGTTGCCACAGCTTGGAGCCGCGCAACGGCGTCAGTTGGCCCTGCGGGTCGGTGAGCAGGCGGTCTAGCATGGCCGGGTTGAACAGGCCGCGATCCTGGCTGGGGTCCAGCAGCAGTTCACGGACCCAGTTCAGGGTATCGCCTTGCAAATGCTTGAGGCCCGGCACTGGAAAGTAGCCCTTCTTACGGTCAATGACTTCGCTTGGGATGACACGGCGCGCGGCTTCTTTGAGGACCTGCTTGCCGCCATCAGGCAACTTGAACTTGCCAGGTACACGGGCCGACAGCTCCACCAGGCGGTAGTCCAGGAACGGTGTACGCGCCTCCAGGCCCCAGGCCATGGTCATGTTATCGACGCGTTTGACCGGGTCGTCCACCAGCATCACTGTGCTGTCCAGACGCAGTGCCTTGTCCACGGCGGCATCGGCGCCTGGCATGGCGAAATGCTCGCGTACAAAGTCACCGGCGGCGTCGTTGGCCGTCAGCCATTTCGGCGCGACGGTGGCGGCGTAATCTTCGTAGCTGCGGTCGAAAAACGCATCGCGATACGCCGCATAAGGATCGCTGGCGCCATCCACCTGCGGGTACCAGTGGTAACCGGCGAAGAGCTCGTCGGCGCCCTGGCCGCTCTGCACCACCTTGCAATGCTTGGCCACTTCCCGCGACAGCAGGTAGAAGGCGATGCAGTCATGGCTGACCATTGGCTCGCTCATGGCGCGAAATGCCGCCGGCAGTTGCTCGATGATCTCGCTTTCAGCAATGCGCAATTGGTGGTGACGGGTGCCGTAGTGCTTGGCGATCAGGTCGGAGTACTGGAACTCGTTGCCAGCCTCGCCGCCCGCGTCTTCAAAACCGATGGAGAAGGTCGACAGGTCTTGCACGCCGACTTCGCGCAGCAGGCCGACGAGCATGCTCGAATCGACACCGCCGGACAGCAGCACGCCGACATCCACGGCGGCACGTTGGCGGATGGCCACGGCTTCGCGGGTGCTGTCGAGCACGCGATCAGTCCAGTCTTCCAGGCTGAGGTTTTTCTCGTCCTCATGCGGACCGTAGGGCAGGGTCCACCAGGTTTTCTGCTCGGTCTTGCCGTTGGCTTCGACACGCATCCAGCTCGCCGGTGGCAGTTTTTCAATGCCTGCCAGCAGGGTACGCGGTGCAGGCACCACAGCGTGAAAGTTCAAGTAGTGGTTGAGCGCCACCGGATCAAGGATCGGGTTGATATCGCCGCCCTTGAGCAGCGCAGGCAATGCCGAGGCAAAGCGCAAGCGCTGGCCGGTGCGCGACAGGTACAACGGTTTTACGCCGAGACGGTCACGTGCGATAAACAAACGCTGGGCATCGCGCTCCCAGATGGCGAAGGCAAACATGCCGTTGAGCTTGGGCAGCAGCGCTTCGCCCCAGGCGTGGTAGCCCTTGAGCAGCACTTCGGTGTCGCCGCCGGAATAGAAGGCGTAGCCCAAGGCTTCCAGCTCTTTGCGCAATTCCGGGAAGTTATAGATCGCACCGTTGAAGGCCAGGCTCAGGCCGAGGTGTGAATCGACCATGGGTTGGGCCGAGCCGTCCGACAAGTCCATGATCTTCAGGCGTCTGTGGCCCAGGGCAATCGGCCCTTGGGCATGGAAGCCCCAGGCATCCGGGCCACGTGGGGCCAAGTGATGGGTGATGCGCTCAATGGCCGCCAAGTCGGCAGGTTGGGCATCGAAACGTAATTCTCCAGCTAATCCGCACATAAATTCCTTACCGGTTTTTCCGTTGGGGAGGGGTCAATACTCAATACGCCCTGAGGGCGCGTACCCAGAAACTGACCCAGTGCTATCCGTAGAGTTTTAGACCGATAAGTTATAAGGCAAATAGGCGCACTGGCGTTAACGCCCTCGTTTGCGCTGATTACGGTGTCTTTGTTTTACCTCGAATCAATGCCCGCAAGGCAAATCGGTTGGGGTGGCAAGCTTCGGCCACATTGGCCGGTATGGGCAGCGGTTCGTCACTCAGCCAGGCGGCGATCAGTTCGCCGCACAGTGGCGCCGTGATCAGCCCGCGTGAACCATGGCCGCTATTGATGTACACCCCCGGTAGCCACGGGCACGGCGTATCCGGGACTTGCCGGGCGTCTTTGCCGAGCACGGCATACACGCTTTGAAACACCGTACCATCCGCCAGCGGTCCGACAATCGGCAGGTAATCAGGGCT
Source organism: Pseudomonas sp. RA_5y_Pfl1_P24 (assembly GCF_963970945.1). Classification (NCBI taxonomy): domain Bacteria; kingdom Pseudomonadati; phylum Pseudomonadota; class Gammaproteobacteria; order Pseudomonadales; family Pseudomonadaceae; genus Pseudomonas; species Pseudomonas sp. RA_5y_Pfl1_P24. The sequence goes on from NZ_CAXAOJ010000002.1 coordinate 442,783, forward strand.
GGTGCAGCGGAATGCGGCACGCCCCTCCAGCTGTTCCGGGGCCAGTTGTTCTCCGCCCAGGCGCTGCAGCAGGTCTTCGGAAATCTCGCGCAGCATCTCCAGGTTGCCAGCATGTTCGGCAGCGGTGGCCGTGAGGTCGTCGTTGGTGAAGTCGAAGCTGGCGCCAAGCGTGTGTTCACCCAGCCGGGCGGGTGCGACGTAACCTTCGGCGCAGACCACCGTGGTCAGCGCCTCACTGGCCGAGGTTTGCGCCAGGCGGCTGATCTGCCCACGAATCCGCTTGAGCGGCAAGTCGGCGCTGAACGCGAACCGCTTGATTTCAGCAGCGCCCGCCAGCACCACCACCGAGGCGCTCGCCAGTACGCAATCGCCGTTGCGGGCTTGCCACTGGCCATCGACCCGGTGCAGCTCAACGGCCTCGTTGTGTGTGAGGACCTCAATCAACGGATGTGCCGCCTGCCACTGGCACAGCGCCGGCGGGTGCACCCAACCGCCTTCGGGGAAAAACAGGCCGCCCTGGGCCAGGCTGATCCCGGCGCGTTGTTGGGCCTGATCGCGGTCCAGCAGGTGCAGCAGATCCGGGGCGAACGCGTCGGCGAGTTGCACCTGGCGCTGGCTTTCCTTGGCATCAAACGCTAGTTGCAGCACGCCGCAGCCGTCCCAGTCGACACCACGCTGCAAGTGCTCCAACAGCCGTCGGGTGTGGCCGAACCCGCTGAGGATCAGTTGCGACAAGGCCGTGCCATGTGCGGACAGTTTGAGATACAGCACGCCTTGGGGGTTGCCCGACGCTTCCTGCGCCAACGCCGCGTGGCGCTCCAGCAGGCTGACGCGCCAGCCTCGCGCCGCGAGGCTGGCGGCGGTGGCGCAACCGGCCAGGCCGCCGCCGATGACCATGGCATGGCGTTCACCGTCGAGGGCAGGCGGGCGGGCGAACCAGGGTTTGGCTGACGTTGGGCGCGGCGTGTCATGGGGCCAGCCAAGGTACTCGCCGCGCAGGATCTCCCACTTGTGGCCGATGCCTGGCGTGCGCTTCATCTTGAACCCGGCCGCGTTGATCAACCGTCGCACCCAGCCGGTGCTGGTAAAGGTACTGATGGTTGAGCCGGGTGCCGCCAGGCGCGCCAGTTCGGCAAACAGCTCGGCGGTCCACATGTCCGGGTTTTTCGCCGGGGCGAAGCCGTCGAGAAACCACGCGTCGATCTGCGCATCCAGTTGTGGCAATTGTTCCAGGGCATCGCCGATCAACAGGGTCAGGGTCACGCGGCCGTTATCCAGCACCAGCCGCTGGAAGCCTTGATGGACAGCGATGTACTGCGCCAGCAGTTGCTCGGCGAAGGGCTGCAGTTCGGGCCAGAGGGCGAGGGCGCGTTGCAGGTCGGCGTGGCTCAGCGGATACTTTTCCACGCTGAGAAAATGCAGGTGCGCGCCGGCAACCGCGTGCTGTTCGAACAGTTGCCAGGCACACAGGAAATTCAACCCGGTGCCGAAGCCGGTTTCACCAATCACCAGCCGCCCACCCGCCGGGAGGGCCGCGAAGCGTTCCTGCAAACGGTTCTGTTCGAGGAATACATAGCGGGTTTCTTCAAGGCCCGACTTGTCGGAAAAGTACACATCGTCAAACGCCCGCGAGTGCGGGCGACCTTGATCATCCCAGTCGAGCTGGGCGTGGGTGATGGGGGTCATGGACGGCTCATAAAAAAGCAGGCAAAGGCAAGGTGGCCATTCTAGCTGATCAACAAGCTTTGAATTGACCTACGGCAAGCGCGTATGGAATTTCCTCCCGCGCGCTGCTGCCCAATCCGCTAGTCTTGATCCATTTTGAAACGGAGCTGCCCATGTTCGAATCCGCTGAAATCGGCCACGCCATCGACAAAGACACTTACGACGCCGAAGTGCCGGCACTGCGTGAAGCCCTGCTGGAAGCGCAGTACGAGCTGCAACAGCAGAAGCGCTTTCCGGTCATCATCCTGATCAATGGCGTCGAAGGCGCCGGTAAAGGCGAGACCGTCAAACTGCTCAATGAATGGATGGACCCGCGCTTGATCGAAGTGCGCACCTTCGACCAGCAGACCGACGAAGAACTGGCGCGCCCGCCTGCCTGGCGCTACTGGCGTCAACTGCCTGCCAAAGGCCGCATGGGCGTGTTTTTCGGCAATTGGTACAGCCAGATGCTGCAAAGCCGCGTGCATGGGCAGATCAAGGATGCACGTCTGGACCAGGCTATCGCCGGCGCCGAGCGTCTGGAGAAGATGCTCTGCGATGAAGGTGCGCTGATCTTCAAATTCTGGTTCCACCTCTCCAAAAAGCAAATGAAGGCGCGGCTCAAGGCCTTGGCCGATGACCCGCTGCACAGCTGGCGCATCAGCCCGCTGGATTGGCAGCAGTCCGAGACGTACGACAAATTCGTGCATTTCGGCGAACGTGTGCTGCGCCGCACCAGCCGCGACTATGCACCGTGGCATGTCATCGAAGGCGTTGACGCGCATTACCGTGGGCTGACCGTGGGCAAGATCCTGCTCGAAGGCCTGCAAAACGCCTTGAAGCTGTCCAAGGGCAAGGCCAGTGGCATGAACCCGGCGCCGTTACCCTCGGCGGTGGACCAGATGAGCCTGCTTAATAGCCTCGACATGACGCTGCGGCTGGACAAGGACGATTACGAAGAGCAACTGATTACTGAGCAGGCGCGCCTCTCCGGCCTGATGCGAGACAAACGCATGCGCAAGCACGCCCTGGTCACGGTATTTGAAGGCAACGATGCGGCGGGCAAGGGCGGGGCGATCCGTCGTGTCGCCGCCGCACTGGACCCGCGCCAATACCATATCGTGCCGGTTGCCGCGCCCACCGAAGACGAACGCGCCCAGCCGTACTTGTGGCGGTTCTGGCAGAAAATCCCGGCGCGGGGCAAGTTCACCGTGTTTGATCGTTCGTGGTACGGCCGTGTACTCGTTGAGCGCATCGAGGGCTTTTGCACCACGGCGGACTGGATGCGCGCCTATGGCGAGATCAATGACTTCGAAGAGCAACTGCGCGATGCCAGCGTGATCGTGGTGAAGTTCTGGCTGGCCATCGACAAGCAGACCCAGTTGGAGCGTTTCCAGGCTCGGGAGGAAATCCCCTTCAAGCGCTTCAAGATCACCGAGGACGATTGGCGCAATCGCGACAAATGGGACGACTATCGCGCCGCCGTCGGCGATATGGTCGACCGTACCAGCACTGAAGTCTCGCCCTGGACGTTGGTCGAAGCCAATGACAAGCGCTGGGCCCGGGTCAAGGTATTGCGCACGATCAACCGGGCGCTGGAGGAGGCATTTGAACAATCCGACAAGCACGGCAAGAAAGGCAAGAAGAAGTAGGCCTATCCATAGGGTGAATGATCGTCGCGGTTGATGGGAGCTGGATCTATTCTCGATCCATCTCCCAACCACCACAAGATCGAGGTAGCCCATGCGTGAAGTAGTGATCGTCGACAGCGTGCGAACCGGCCTGGCCAAATCCTTTCGCGGCAAGTTCAACCAGACTCGCCCGGATGACATGGCGGCCCATTGCGTCAATGCGCTGCTCAGCCGCAACGGCGTCGACCCGGCGACGGTGGAAGATTGCATCGTTGGCGCCGGTTCCAACGAGGGTGCCCAGGGCTACAACATCGGGCGCAATGTGGCGGTGCTGTCGCAACTGGGCACCGGTACGGCGGGGATGACCCTCAATCGTTTCTGCTCATCGGGCTTGCAGGCGATAGCGATTGCGGCCAACCAGATTGCTTCGGGTTGCAGCGACATCATCGTCGCCGGGGGTGTCGAGTCCATCAGCCTGACCATGAAAAGCGTCAACACCGACAACCTGATCAACCCCCTGCTCAAAGAGCAGGTGCCGGGTATTTACTTCCCCATGGGCCAGACCGCTGAAATCGTCGCTCGTCGCTACACTGTCAGCCGCGAAGAGCAGGACCTGTACGCCCTGCAAAGCCAGCAGCGTACCGCCCAGGCTCAGGCTGACGGCTTGTTCAACGATGAAATCGTGCCCATGGCCGTCAAGTACAAGGTCGAGGACAAGAACACCGGTGAAGTGCAGGTGCTCGATGGCGTGGTTGATCGTGATGATTGCAACCGTCCGGACACCACTTTGGCCAGCCTGCAAGGGTTGAAGCCGGTATTTGCCGAGGACGGTTCGGTGACGGCGGGTAACTCGTCGCAACTGTCCGACGGGGCTTCGATGACCCTGGTGATGAGCCTGGAAAAAGCCTTGGCGTTGGGCCTCAAGCCCAAAGCCTTTTTCCGTGGGTTTACCGTGGCTGGCTGCGAGCCGGACGAGATGGGCATCGGCCCGGTGTTCTCGGTGCCCAAGCTGCTCAAGGCCAAGGGCTTGCAAATGGCGGATATCGACCTGTGGGAGCTGAACGAAGCGTTTGCGTCGCAGTGCCTGTATGCGCGTAATCGCCTGGGCATTGATAACGCGAAGTACAACGTCAACGGTGGTTCGATTTCCATCGGGCACCCGTTCGGCATGACCGGATCGCGGCAGGTAGGGCATTTGGTGCGTGAGCTGCAGCGGCGCAATTTGCGCTACGGCATTGTCACGATGTGCGTCGGCGGCGGCATGGGCGCCACCGGCCTGTTCGAAGTCGTCCGCTAAACCCCACTGAAAAAACCGGCTCGAATGTGGGAGCTGGCTTGCCAGATCCCACATTTGAACGGCGTCGTAGCCCAATCCTTTCACTTACCCCTAGAATGCTGCACCACTTCCTCTGGCTCCTGGGGCATTCATGCACATCTCTTCCGGCCGCTGGGTCTATGGTTTTTTACTGACCCTGATGACCGCGCTGCTCTGGGGCATTCTGCCGATCAAACTCAAGCAGGTGTTGCAGGTGATGGACCCTATCACCGTCACCTGGTTTCGCCTGACGGTGGCCGGCGGTTGCCTGTTCGTCTACCTGGCGCTCACCCGGCGCTTGCCCAGCCGCAAGGTGCTGGGCCCCAAGGGTGGCTGGCTGGTGGGGATGGCCGTGTGCGGCCTGGTGGGCAATTACGTGCTGTACTTGGTGGGCTTGAAAATGCTCAGCCCCGGCACTGCACAGTTAGTGGTGCAGATGGGGCCGATCTTCTTGATGGTCGCCAGCGTGTTTGTGTTCAAGGAGCGTTTCAGCCGCGGGCAAGTGCTGGGGTTGTTGGTGCTGATGGTTGGTTTTGGCCTGTTCTTCAACCAACGTCTGTTGGAGCTGTTGACGTCACTTGGCACCTACACCGCCGGGGTGCTGACCGTTCTGCTCGCTACGTCGATCTGGGTGTTCTACGCCCTGGGTCAGAAGCAATTGCTCACAGTGTGGAATTCGCTGCAAGTGATGATGGTGATCTACCTGTCCTGCGCCGTGCTACTCACGCCTTGGGCGCACCCGCTGGAGGCGTTGGGCCTGAGCCCGCTGCAAGGCTGGTTGCTGCTGGCGTGCTGCATGAACACCCTGGTGGCCTACGGCGCCTTTGCTGAAGCGCTCGCGCATTGGGAAGCCTCGCGGGTCAGTGCGACGCTTGCGCTCACACCGTTGGTGACCTTTGTAGCAGTCGCCCTGGCGGCGTGGTTGTGGCCTGAGTATGTGCAGGCCGAAGAAATCAACGCCCTGGGGTATGCCGGGGCGTTGGTGGTGGTGTTGGGCTCGGCGACTGTTGCGCTGGCGCCGTCGTTACTCGCCGGGCTCAAGGCCCGGCGGGTGCGCATGGCTTGCTAGGCGCCGAGCATGTCTTGCGGGCGAACCCACTGATCAAATTCGGCATCCGTCAGATAGCCCAGCTCAAGTGCAGCTTCCCGTAGGGTGAGGCCTTCGGTGTAGGCCTTCTTGGCGATTTCTGCCGACTTGTCGTAGCCGATATGCGGATTAAGCGCAGTCACCAGCATCAGCCCACGCTCCAAGTGCGCGCCCATCTGCTCGGCGTCGGGCTCGAGACCGGCAATGCAATGCGCCTGGAAGTTGTTGCAGCCGTCGGCCAGCAGGCGGATCGACTCCAGCAGGTTGTGGATGATCACCGGCTTGTACACGTTTAACTGCAAGTGCCCTTGGCTCGCGGCCATGCCGATGGTCACGTCATTGCCCAAGACCTGGCAGGCCAGCATCGACAGCGCTTCGCATTGGGTCGGGTTGACCTTGCCCGGCATAATCGAACTGCCCGGTTCGTTGGCCGGCAACTTCACCTCGGCCAACCCGGCGCGCGGGCCGGAGCCCAGCAGGCGCAGGTCGTTGGCGATTTTCATCAAGGCCACGGCCAGGGTTTTCAGTGCGCCGTGCAGGGTTACCAACGGCTCATGGCCGGAGAGGGCGGCGAATTTGTTTGGCGCGGTCACAAACGGCAAGCCCGACAGCGCCGCCAGTTCGGCGGCAATCGCTTCGCCAAAACCATGCGGCGCATTCAGCCCCGTGCCCACGGCAGTGCCGCCCTGGGCCAGCTCGCACACGGCGGGCAGGGCACTGCGCACGGCGCGTTCGGCGTAATCGAGCTGGGCGATAAATGCCGAGAGTTCCTGGCCAAAAGTGATCGGCGTGGCATCCATCATATGGGTGCGCCCGGTCTTTACCAGTTTCATATGCCGTGCGGCCAGTTCGGCCAAACCACCGGAAAGCGTGGCGATCGACGGCAACAATCGCTCATGTATCGCTTGTACCGCTGCGATGCTCATGGCGGTGGGGAAGCAGTCATTGGAGCTCTGGGAACGGTTGACGTGATCGTTGGGGTGCACCGGGCTCTTGCCGCCGCGCTTGTTGCCAGCCAGTTCATTGGCGCGGCCGGCGATCACTTCGTTGGCGTTCATGTTGCTTTGGGTGCCGCTGCCGGTTTGCCAGACCACGAGGGGGAACTGGTCGTCATGCTGGCCGGCCAGTACTTCGTCGGCGGCCTGTTCGATCAGGCGTGCGATGTCGGCAGGCAGGTCGCCATTTCGATCGTTGACCCGTGCCGCGGCCTTTTTGATCAGGGCCAGGGCGTGCAGTACCGCCAGGGGCATGCGTTGCTCGCCAATGGCAAAATTCACCAGCGAACGTTGGGTCTGAGCGCCCCAGTAAGCGTCATCCGGGACTTGGACTTCTCCCAGGCTGTCGGTTTCGATACGGCTCATCGGGCACACTCCTTCGGGTTCGTTTGCGCAGTTTAGGCCCTGATCGACCCAGCGGGTTCCGTAAAAGGTTGTTCATCGGATTCATTGCCCGCAAATCCAGGCCCGACAAGGGGTGGGGTTGAGCCATGGCGTTTTTTAGGCGCAGAATGAGCGCCCTTGGGGTCCTACCTCGCCTGCTAGAAAAGGAAACTCGATGACTCGTCTTCGTGCCATCTGTACCGCGGTTGCTCTGGTTTGCGCCAGCGGCCAGGTTTTTGCCGATACCGCCAGCCACAACGCCAGTGCCGAAGCCTTCCTTACCCTGGCCCACGCTGACAAGCTGGGTACCCCGGTGTACATGCAAGTGCAGCAAATGTTCGCCCAGCGTTTCGAACAAACCAAGGCGCCTGCCGCCAAGCAGTCCATATTGGACAGCTACCAGGCCAAGGCCAACGCTGCCCTGGACCAGGCTATCGGCTGGCCGAAGCTGAAACCGGACATGGTCAAGCTCTACACCACCAACTTCAGCGAATCCGAACTCAAGGACCTGGTTGCCTTCTACCAGTCTCCACTGGGTAAGAAAGTCCTGGAAAAAATGCCGCAACTGACCCAGCAATCGGCCCAGATGACCCAGGCCAAGCTGGAAAGCGCCGTGCCGGTGGTGAACAAGCTGTTGGAAGACATGACCAACCAACTGGCACCGGCGAAGAAACCTGCCGCCCCTGCCAAGAAGTAAGTGGAGCCGGCAATGACCATGCAACAGCGTATCGAAGAGGCGCTCGCCGAGCTGGGCCAGGACTATTTGAGCGTGCAGGATGAAAGCCATATGCACAGCCGTGGGCTGCAGACCCACTTCAAGGCCGTGCTGGTCAGCCCGCAGTTCGAAGGGCTCAACCGCGTCAAGCGCCACCAGAAGGTCTACGCCACCCTCGGTGACCTGATGGGCGAGTTTCATGCGCTCGCGTTGCATACCTACACGCCTGAAGAATGGGCGAAAATCGACGCAGCTCCGGCCTCGCCGACCTGCGCAGGAGGAGAGTGAAGCAGCGGCAAGTTTTTAGCTGCAAGCTGCAAGATTGAAGCTCGCATACCGCATATAGCTCCTTCTTGTTAGAATCCTCAACGCGCCGCATAGTCGGCGCGTTTTTTTGCTTTTGCCTTTACTTGTAGCTGCAGCTGAAAACTCGCAACTGCCCCTATCCGGTTCACCCTTTACGAGGGTAGCCACCTGGAGAGAACACCCGTGACTCAACCGATTGTCGTGGCGGCACTGTATAAGTTCGTCACCCTCGAAGATTACGTCGCCGTGCGCGAGCCATTGCTGCAGGCGATGGTCGACAATGGCATCAAAGGCACCTTGCTGATCGCCGAAGAAGGCATCAACGGCACCGTTTCCGGCAGCCGCGAAGGCATTGATGGCCTGATTGCCTGGCTGAAAAAAGACCCGCGCATGGTCGACATCGACCACAAAGAATCCTACTGCGACGATCAGCCGTTCTACCGCACCAAGGTCAAGCTCAAGAAGGAGATCGTGACCCTGGGCGTCGAAGGCGTCGACCCGAACAAAAAGGTCGGTACTTACGTCGACCCGCAGGACTGGAACGCGCTGATCAGCGATCCGGAAGTGCTGCTGATCGACACCCGTAACGACTACGAAGTGTCCATTGGTACCTTTGAAGGCGCGATCGACCCGAAAACCACCAGTTTTCGTGAATTTCCCGACTACATCAAAGCCAACTTCGACCCCGCCAAGCACAAGAAAGTCGCCATGTTCTGCACCGGCGGCATTCGTTGCGAAAAAGCCTCCAGCTATATGCTCAGCGAAGGCTTCGACGAGGTCTACCACCTCAAGGGCGGCATCCTGAAGTACCTCGAAGAGGTGCCGCAGGCAGAAACCAAATGGCAGGGCGACTGCTTTGTGTTCGACAATCGTGTGACCGTGCGCCACGACTTGAGCGAAGGCGACTACGATCAATGTCATGCCTGCCGCACACCCGTGAGTGTGGAAGACCGTGCATCCGAGCACTACGTGGCTGGCATCAGCTGCCCGCATTGTTGGGATACGCTGCCCGAGAAGACCCGTCGCAGCGCGATTGATCGGCAAAAGCAGATCGAGCTGGCCAAGGCCCGCAACATGCCGCACCCGATTGGCTTCAACTATAAGCAATCACCTTCCGAGGCTTGAGCTATGTCCGCGCGCCTGCTCTATATAATGGACCCGATGTGTTCCTGGTGCTGGGGCTTTGCCCCGGTGGCCCAGGCGTTGGTGAAGCAGGCCCAGTCGGCCGGTGTGGAACTGCACCTGGTGGTGGGCGGCCTGCGCACTGGCAGTGGCGCGGCGTTGGAGCCGACGACCCGCCGCTACATCCTGGAGCACTGGCAGGCCGTCACCGACGCCACCGGCCAGCCGTTCAAACGCGAAGGCGCATTGCCTGACGGTTTTGTGTACGACACGGAGCCCGCGTGCCGCGCTATCGTTACCGCCCGCAGCTTGGCGCCGGATTGCGCGTGGAAACTGCTGGGGCTGATCCAGCGTGCTTTTTATGTCGAGGGCTGCGATGTGACCCTTGCCAGCGTGCTGGTGGAGCTGGCCGAGCAGGCGGGCATTCCGCGTATCGAGTTCGCCGGTGCTTTTGACCGTGCCGAGCAGCATGCTGCCACGGCTGCCGACTTCACTTGGGTGCAGGACTTGGGTATCGCCGGCTTCCCGACGCTGTTGGCCGAGCGTAATGGCCAGTTGGCCCTGCTGACCAACGGTTACCAGCCGTTGTCCGAGCTGTCGCCGTTGTTGGGCCGGTGGCTGGAGCGAGCGACCTGTGCATGATCAGCCAGACAAAGATGCCGGCAAACGTGTGGACCGACTGACCTGGGCGGAAATTCGCCGCCTGGCCCTGCGTCACAAGAAATCCCTGTGGCTCGCCAATGGCGTCGCCGTGCTGGCAACCCTGTGCAGTGTACCGATCCCCTTGCTACTGCCGTTGCTGGTGGACGAAGTGCTGCTGGGTCATGGCGATGCTGCCCTCAAAGTGATGAACCACGCCCTCCCGCTGGGTTGGCAGAAAGCGGCCGGGTATATCGGCCTCATGCTGCTGGTGACCCTGTGTCTGCGCTGCGGTGCCCTGGTGTTCAACGTAGTGCAGGCGCGGCTGTTTGCGCGGCTGGCCAAGGACATCGTGTACCGCATCCGGGTGCGCCTGATCGAGCGGCTCAAGCGTATTTCCCTGGGCGAGTACGAAAGCCTGGGCAGTGGCACGGTCACCACGCACTTGGTCACCGACCTGGATACCCTGGATAGATTTGTCGGCGAAACCCTCAGCCGCTTTCTGGTGGCCATGCTCACGCTGGTAGGCACTTCGGCGATCCTGGTGTGGATGCATTGGCAATTGGCGCTGCTGATCCTGTTGTTCAACCCGCTGGTGATCTACGCCACGGTGCAGTTGGGCAAACGCGTCAAACACTTGAAGAAGCTGGAAAACGACAGTACGTCGCGCTTCACCCAGGCCTTGACCGAGACCCTCGACGCTATCCAGGAAGTGCGCGCCGGCAACCGCCAGGGCTTTTTCCTCGGGCGCCTGGGCCAGCGTGCCCGGGAAGTGCGTGACTTTGCCATTCATTCACAGTGGAAAACCGACGCTTCCAGCCGCGCCAGTGGTTTGCTGTTCCAGTTTGGTATCGATATTTTCCGTGCGGCCGCCATGCTCACCGTGTTGTTTTCCGACCTCTCCATTGGCCAGATGCTCGCGGTGTTCAGTTACTTATGGTTCATGATCGGGCCGGTGGAACAACTGTTGAACTTGCAATATGCCTATTACGCGGCGGGCGGTGCGCTGACGCGGATCAACGAACTGCTGGCACGTGCCGACGAACCGCAGTATGCCGGGGGTGAAGACCCGTTTATCGGGCGTGAGACCGTCGGCATCGAAGTGCGCGGCCTGGACTTCGGCTACGGCGAAGACCTGGTGCTCGACCAGTTGAACCTGGTCATTGCGCCGGGCGAGAAAGTGGCAATCGTCGGCGCCAGCGGCGGCGGTAAAAGTACCTTGGTGCAACTGCTGCTCGGGCTGTATACGCCACAGGCTGGAACTATCCGCTTTGGTGGTGCCACTCAGCAGGAAATCGGGCTGGAGAGCATCCGCGAAAACGTCGCCGTGGTGCTGCAACATCCCGCGCTGTTCAACGATACCGTGCGCGCCAACCTGACCATGGGTCGCGAGCGCAGCGACCAGGCCTGCTGGCAGGCACTGGAAATCGCCCAGTTGGATGCTACCGTCAAGGTATTGCCGATGGGCTTGGACAGTGTGGTGGGGCGCTCCGGAGTGAGGTTTTCCGGCGGGCAGCGTCAACGCCTGGCGATTGCGCGCATGGTGTTGGCCGAGCCGAAAGTGGTGATCCTCGACGAAGCAACTTCCGCCCTGGACGCCGCTACCGAGTACAGCCTGCACCAGGCGCTGGCGCGGTTTCTCAGTGGGCGTACTACACTGATCATCGCCCACCGCCTGTCGGCGGTTAAGCAAGCCGACCGAGTATTAGTGTTCGACGGCGGTCACATTGCTGAGGACGGTGATCATCAGCAATTGATTGCCGATGGCGGCTTGTACGCCAAACTCTACGGGCACTTACAGCAAGTACGTTGATTCAGCCTAAGCTGAGCTATCGGAAGCGGTTTTTCGCGTGCGTATCCAGCAGTGCATGTGCAAGGGACTTCATGAAGCAAAAGCGTACTTTCGGAACGCCAAGGCTGTTGGGCATTGTGTGGCCTTTCATCGCCGTGGTGCTGTTTCAGGCATTGTTGGGCTGTGTCAGTCTTTTCATGCTTTCAGCTGTGCGCGGCTATGTGGCCGGCGAGAGCCTGTGGTCGAAGGGCCAAAAAGACGCCATCTACTACCTCACGCTCTACGCTGACAACCGTGACGAAGCCACGTACCTCAGATACAAGCAGGCCATAGCCGTGCCTCAGGGCGGGCATGAGCTGCGCATCGCCCTCGATCGTCCTACGCCTGATCTTACGGCTGCGCGGCTGGGCATTCTCAAGGGGGGCAACCACCCGGATGACGTATCGAGCCTGATTTGGCTGTACCTCAATTTTCGTCACTTCAGCTACCTGGAAAAAGCCATCGAGTTGTGGACCGTGGGCGATGGCTACCTGGTGCAACTCGATGGCCTGGCCCAGGAGATGCACGGCGCAATCATCCGCGACCAAGTCAGCGCCCACGACGTGCGGCAATGGAAGGCGCATATCATCGCGATCAATGAAGGCGTAACGCCAGCTGCCAAGGCCTTCAGCGATGCGTTGGGCGAAGGCTCGCGGATGATCCTGCGGCTGCTGCTGATTACCAACCTGGCCACGGCCCTTGGCCTGATTGCGCTGGCGCTGTTGCGCACGCATAAGTTGCTGGCCCAGCGCCACGCTTTCGCCAACGCCCTGCAACAGGAGAAGGAGCGAGCGCAGATCACGTTGGAGTCGATTGGCGATGGAGTGATCACCACCGACGTCGACGGTGCCATTACCTATATGAACCCGGCAGCCGAGGCGCTGACGCACTGGCATTCGGCCCAGGCTCAGGGACTGCCGCTGGCAGCACTGTTCAACTTGTTGGATGACGATGCCGAGCCCGACGGGTTTACCCTGATCGAACATATTGTCAAGGGCCAGCTCAGCGGCGGCAGCGAGCATTCAAAGACCATCCAGCGGCTGGATGGCAGCACGGTCTCGGTAACCCTGGTGGGGGCGCCGATCCGCAGCGACGGCAAGGTCACGGGGGCGGTGCTGGTGTTGCATGACATGACCCAAGAGCGCCAATACATCGCCAACCTGTCCTGGCAGGCAACCCATGACGCCCTGACTGGCCTGGCCAACCGCCGCGAATTCGAATTCCGCCTGGAACAGGTGCTGCACCCAGCAGGGCAGCAGGACGGCGGGCGGCATGCATTGATGTTTCTTGACCTGGACCAGTTCAAGCTGGTCAACGACACCTGTGGTCATGCGGCAGGTGATGAACTGTTGCGACATATTTGCGCGTTGCTGCAGTCGGACCTGCGCGAGGGCGACACCCTGGCGCGCCTGGGGGGGGATGAGTTCGGCATTTTGCTGGAAAACTGCCCGGCGGTCGTGGCGGAAAAAATCGCCGAGAGCCTGCGCCATACTGTGCAGAGCCTGCATTTTGTGTGGAAGGGCCGGCCGTTCATGACCACTGTCAGCGTCGGCCTGGTGCACCTTGGGCAAACCCCAACCACCCTGGAAACCTCGCTGCGCGCCGCCGACATGGCGTGCTACATGGCCAAGGAGAAAGGTCGCAACCGTGTGCAGGTGTACCACGCCGATGATTCGGAATTGTCCCTGCGCTTTGGCGAGATGGCCTGGGTGCAGCGCCTGCACATGGCCTTGGAAGAGAATCGGTTTTGCCTCTACGCCCAGGAAATCTCGCCCCTGGGACAGACCGATGCGGGCAATGGGCATATCGAAATCCTGCTGCGCCTGCATGATGAGGCCGGCCGCATCATCTTGCCTGACAGCTTTATCCCTGCGGCCGAGCGTTACGGTCTGATGACGTCCCTGGACCGTTGGGTGGTGGAGAATGTGTTCAAGATCATCGCCCGTTGCCTGCAGGAGCGTCCGAACCGCCCTATGGCCGTGTGTGCGATCAATCTGTCAGGTATAACTATTGGTGATGATGAGTTTCTCGGATTTTTACGTGAGAAATTTCATACTTACAATATTCCGCCCGGCATGATCTGTTTTGAAATTACCGAAACCAGTGCGATCGCTAATCTGGGCAGTGCAATCCGTTTTATTAATGAACTCAAAGCCTTAGGTTGTCAGTTCTCGCTGGATGACTTTTGTGCCGGAATGTCCTCATTCGCTTATCTCAAACATTTACCTGTAGACTTCCTGAAGATCGATGGAAGTTTCGTAAAGGATATGCTGGACGACCCGATTAACCGCGCGATGGTCGAAGTGATCAATCACATCGGCCATGTCATGGGTAAGCGCACAATTGCAGAATTTGTCGAGACACCGCAAATCGAACAGGCACTACTCGACATTGGTGTTGATTACGCTCAGGGCTACCTGATTGAACGACCGCAATTGTTTACCTTTGATAGCTTGCAGTGTCGACCTGTGCGGCCGCAGCCCCTGTTATTCAAGGCGCCTGGCACATTCCGCTGAAACATTCGCTGGTCTGTACAATCACACTTAAAAAGGAGCCTTAAACAGTGATCGACACATTCAACAGAACCGGCCCGCTTATGGAAGCCTCGAGTTATCCCGCCTGGGCACAAAAACTGATCCAGGACTGTAGCGAGAGCAAGCGTCGCGTTGTCGAACACGAACTGTACCAGCGCATGCGCGATAACACGCTCAGCGCCAAGACCATGCGCCACTACCTGATCGGTGGCTGGCCTGTGGTGGAACAGTTTGCCTTGTACATGGCACAGAACCTCACCAAGACCAAATTTGCCCGCCATCCGGGGGAGGACATGGCGCGCCGCTGGCTGATGCGCAATATTCGCGTGGAACTCAACCATGCCGACTATTGGGTGCATTGGGCCCGTGCTCACGGCGTGAGCCTGGAAGACTTGCAGGCCCAGAATGTGCCGCCGGAGCTGCACGCACTGAGCCATTGGTGCTGGCACACTAGCTCTGCCGATTCGCTGATCGTGGCGATTGCCGCGACCAACTACGCAATCGAGGGGGCGACGGGGGAATGGTCTGCGGTGGTGTGTTCTACCGGCGTCTACGCAGCGGCCTTCCCAGAGGAAGAGCGCAAGCGCGCGATGAAGTGGCTGAAGATGCACGCCCAGTACGATGACGCCCACCCGTGGGAGGCGCTGGAAATCATCTGCACCCTGGCCGGCATGAACCCGACCCAGCAATTGCAGGTAGAGCTGCGCCAAGCCGTGTGCAAGAGCTACGACTACATGTATCTCTTCCTGGAAAGTTGCATGCGCCTGGAGAAAGAGAAGGCGCCAGCCTTGGTGCGTGAGCGCCAGGCGCGGGTCGCCAGCGAAGCCTGATGCAGTAGGTAATGTGGCGAGGGAGCAAGCTCCCTCGCCACCGTTATGTCATTCGACTTTAACGGTTAGGGCTTACCCCGCCATCGCCAAGCGGTTGCGGCCTTCGCGCTTGGCCACGTACAACGCGCTGTCAGCTCGTCGCAGCAGGCTTTCGGCAGATTCTGCCGCCAGCAAGGTCGAACAACCGAGGCTCACCGTCAATTCGATCCGCTCTCCATCCACCCGGTAATCCTGGGTCTGTGCCGCTTGGCGCAGGCGTTCGCCGACCATTGCCGCCGCGTCTCGGCCGGTGTTGGACAGCAGGATCAGAAACTCTTCCCCGCCAAATCGAAACACCATGTCCACGTTGCGCAATTGACTCTTTATCGCTGCGGCGACGGCGCGCAACACCGTATCGCCGGCGGTGTGGCCGTGGGTATCGTTGATGACCTTGAAGTGGTCGATGTCGAGCATCAGCAAGGACAGCGGGCTCAGATGCCGGCGCGCCATGTCGATTTCCCGTTGCAAGGTCTGGTCCATGGCAATGCGGTTGCCGGTCTCGGTCAACGGGTCGCGCAGGGCGCTGCGGGTGGCGGCACGGTAGAGCAGAGCGTTGCGCATCGGGTAGAGCAGGGTGGCCAGCAGGGATTCGAGCTGGCCCAGTTCTTCTTCCACCAGGCGCTGGTTGCGGCGAAAGATTAATTCACCGAGGTGCTCGCCTTCATGGCTCAGGCTATAGCTCACCGTATGGTGACCGCGATGGCCGAACTCCAGGCGCAGGTCGCTGGCTTGATGGCGGTATTGCAGGGCGTCCAGAGGCACCAGGCGTTGGATCTCTCGGAAGAAAACACCGAGGATGCGCTCCGGCTCCAGGCTGGTTTGCAGTTGCAGGCCCAGTTGCTGGCGAAGTTGGCTGATAGTGGTGGGACGGTGTGGGACGAGGGATGGCTGACCAAACCCCAGGCGCTGCAATTTGGCACTGTCGAAGTCAATTGCGTTGGTCTGGGTAGGTGTTTTCATGAGCAATCGGCCTCTAAGCTCTTAGCTGTCTTACAGGCTCGATGAGAGTGGCGAGTGCCAAGCGTCTAACTGTTCCTTCAGTTCCGTAAAACATTGGTTACAGTTTAGACCGCTTTTTACTGGGTTATAACCCCAGGGAACCACCGCACGTCTTGTCATCGCTTAACCTGCTTGGAGAGGTTAGAGCGATATTCGTGCCAAATGGTTTAACATTATTAAATGTTCTTATAAAACAACGACTATTCCTATCGGTAGAAACAGTCGTTGAATAATCACGCCGGTTATTTGGCTGATGGGTACCCGTTTTAAAGGTGTTGGCCAACCAAGGTGGTTTGGTCAATCTGGTCAATCGACGTCACGCCCGTGAGGGTCATGGCCACGCGCATTTCCTTGGCGAAGATGTCCAGCAGGTTTTCCACGCCGTGCTGGCCATCGGCGGCCAGCGCGTAGGCACTGGCGCGACCCAGCAGGCAGGCTTTGGCACCCAGGGCGAGCATGCGCACCACGTCCAGCCCGGAACGGATGCCGGAGTCGACCAGCACCGTAAGGTCGTCGCCCACCGCATCGGCAATCGGTGGCAAGGCTTTAGCGGTGGACAGCACGCCATCCAATTGACGACCACCATGGTTGGAAACCACGATGCCATCGGCGCCGAAACTCACCGCGTCCTTGGCATCCTGTGGGTCGAGGATGCCCTTGATGATCATCGGGCCCTTCCAGAATTCGCGGATCCACTCCAAGTCTTTCCAACTGATCGACGGGTCGAAGTTGTTGGCCAGCCAGCCGATGTAATCTTCCAAGTGGGTGGGTTTGCCTAGGTACTTGGAGATATTGCCAAGGTCGTGCGGGCGGCCCATCAACCCCACATCAAAGGCCCATTGCGGCTTGGTGACAGCTTGCAACATGCGTCGCTGTGCTGCGAAGGGCCCGGACATGCCCGAGTGGGCATCGCGGTAGCGCGCGCCGGGCGTGGGCATATCCACAGTGAATACCAGCGTCGTGACGCCGGCCGCCTGCGCTCGTTCCAGTGCGTTGCGCATGAAGCCACGGTCCTTGAGCACATACAGTTGGAACCAGATCGCCTGCGCACTTTGCGACGCCACCTCTTCAATTGGGCACACCGATACCGTCGACAGGCAGAACGGGATGCCTTTGTTCTCCGCTGCCTTGGCGGCCTGCACTTCGCCGCGTCGCGCATACATGCCGGTCAGGCCCACCGGGCTGAGGATCACCGGCATGTCCAGTGTCTGGCCGAACACCGTGGTCTTCAGGCTCAGGTTATCCACATTGCGCAGGACGCGCTGGCGCAGGCTGATCTCGGCCAGGTCCGAACTGTTCGCGCGCATCGTGTGTTCGGCGTAGGCGCCGCCGTCAATGTAGTCGAACAGGAAGCGCGGCAGCTTGCGCTTGGCGGCTGCGCGGTAGTCGGAGGCGGACGAGATGATCATGAACAGTGTCTCCACAAGCCAGGGCGGATCAGGATAGGCAAATATCTGGCATGATAAAAACAACTTTTATCACTGCTGGCCAGTCGCCAAAGGAATACCGATGAACCTGAGAACACTGCGTACCTTTGTCGAAGTGGTGCGCCAAGGTGGCTTCTCCCAGGCTGCCGAGGTGGTGTCCCTGACCCAATCCACCGTGAGCAAGGCGGTCAAGACCCTCGAAGACGAGCTGGGCACGCCGTTGCTCAACCGTCTCGGCCACCGCAACGAACTCACCGCCGCCGGCGACATTGCCTACCGCCGCGCCTTGGTGCTGCTCGCCGAGCACAACGACCTGGTGGCCGAGATCAACGACCTGCGCGGCCTCAAGCGTGGCGTGCTACGCATCGGCTTGCCGCCTGTGGGCTGCGGCGTGTTGTTCGCGACGATGTTTGCCACCTACCGCAGTCGCTATCCGGACATCGACATCGAACTCACCGAATACGGCAGCAAAAAACTGCGCGAGTGCCTGGAAGCGGGGGAGGTCGACCTGGCGGCGCTGCTGCTGCCGGTGGATGAAGGCTTCGATTGCCAACCCGTGCGCAATGAACCACTGATCGCGGTGTTGCCCATCAGCCACCCATTGGCCCTGCGCAAACGCATCGACTTCACCGACTTGGCGGATTCACCCTTCATCCTGTTTGAAGCCGGCTTCGCCCTTAACGCCAAAATTCTCGCCGCGTGCGAACGCAAAGGCGTCACCCCCAAGGTGACGGCGCGCAGCGGCCAGATCGACTTCATCGTCGACCTGGTCGCCGCCGGTTTGGGCGTGGCTTTCCTGCCGCGCATGCTGGCGCACAAACATCAACACGCGGGCATCGCCCTGATCCCCTTGGACGAACCCCACACCGACTGGCACATCGCCTTGGCCTGGCGAGCCAGCGCTCACTTACCACCCGCCGCCCTGGCCTGGCTGGAGATGGCCAGCGAGCACGCAGACTCAACCGGCCATCCGTTTTAATCTCAGCGAGTGCCATAGAAAGCTTGACTTCTCCTTTTCAATCAGTAACATACGGCGCATTCCGCGATAGCTCAGTTGGTAGAGCAAATGACTGTTAATCATTGGGTCCCTGGTTCGAGTCCAGGTCGTGGAGCCAGATAGAGAAAGCCTGCAGAGATGCAGGCTTTTTTTTGCCTTGGATTTCTCCGGGGTGATCAAAGCGCACAGCGTGACCAGCATGAAGCGTCTCAAATCCTACGATTATGAGGGAAGCTCCATGAAAGTCGCTGCAGTCGTTTCAACCAAAGGCGGGCCGGGTAAAACCACGGTCGGCGCCAATTTAGGTGCGTTCTGTGCCGATGCAGGTGTTCGGACCCTGCTCATTGACCTTGATAATCAGCCGTCACTGTCCTCGTTTTACAACCTGTCGCACGAGGCACCTGGCGGTACCTATCAGTTGATCACGAGTAATGAGACTCGGCCTGATCAAATCATTTCTCAAACCTGCATCCCCAATCTGTCGCTGATCAAGTCAAATGATCCCTTCAATTTATTGAGTAATTTGTTACTGCACGCTGCTGACGGACGCCTTCGTCTCAAGAATTTAATGCCGGCCTTTGCGCAAGACTTTGATCTGATTTTGATCGATACCCAGGGCGCTCGCTCCATCGTGCTAGAGATGGCCTTGCTGGGTTCTCAAGTGGCTATTTCTCCCATCACGCCCGATATGTTGACGGCTCGAGAGTTTCAGCGAGGGATGCTCCAGCTCTATCGAGACCTGGAGCCTTTGGCTGCATTGGGTGCAGTGACACCGGTGTTGAACATCGTGATCAACAAACTGGATGCAACCAATGATGCAAATCTTATCTACCACACGTTGACCGAGACTTTTTCTGATCACCCCAAAATTCAGATGGTCGAGACGACGATTCCCGCTGCGGTGAGTTTTCGCCGCGCTGCAACAGAGGGCATACCAGCGCATCGGCTGGCCGAGCGCGACGCTGGCAATCGAAGCGCTGGGCTGTGCACACTCTTGAATGACTTGGGCCTTGAAGGACTTGGAATAGGAACGGCGTGTTGGCTGCATGAAATACCCGCTTAAAAGGCTAGAACTGGTGTCCACTTAAATTTAAGTGCACACCATGTCTTGGCTTTGCGGGGCTGGGTAGATGACTTGGCCGGACGCATACAGATATTCAAGTTTTAGCACCTGCTTACCTACGTGAGCACGTGCGTGGTGTCTTGAGTGATGCGCTCGAGAAGTACATTGTTTCTCAAGACTAGAGTGGAGCAGGTCAATATGATCGATCGCGTTCTCCACGCTGCATCTCCCATCTGGACTATATGAGACGGCCTGTGTAGCGTCTCTGTCCAACTGAGCGGCCGACACTCTCATCATGGCCGGTTGCCGGACTAAATATCGACTTTTGGAGTGAGCGTTTTGAAATCTACGGATGGTACGAGTTTCAAGGAGTGGATGATTCGGTCCGGCAAGGCTGTAAACACAGCCAATAATTATTTGAGTGGTGTTAGAACGGTATCTGGGCACTGCGGCGAAGATATTTTACAGATCACGGATCTTGTCGATCTGCGCCGTTTTTACGAGGAATATGGGCCTCAAGGAATTCACTCAGCCATAGGCGCCAGTAACAGCGGCAATGTGCAAAGTGGGCTTAAGCAGTGGTTGGATTATCAGTCGTTTCTTCAGCTAGGTGGGGAATCGGTTGCTACTGCCGCGAGTGCAGCCCTTAGGGTGCAGCCTGCGCTCAATCAGATTCTTTACGGGCCACCAGGTACCGGGAAAACCTACACCACCATCGAGGCAGCCTTGGAGATTCTCGACCCCCAGTGGCTGGCGGAAAATCGTCAGAATCGTAAGGCGTTGAAGGAGCGGTTTGACGAGTTGGCCAAGGGCGAACGCATTCGGTTCGTCACTTTCCATCAGAGCTTCAGTTACGAAGACTTTGTTGAAGGGCTAAGAGCTGAGAGCAACGAAGAACACAAGCAACTCGAATACAAGGTAGAGCCAGGCGTTTTCAAGCGCCTATGTGATACCGCGCGTACCCAAGCTGTACAAGCCGAAACCGGAGTTCGCAGTAACCCCCGTATTTGGAAACTCTCCATCAATGGCACAGGGAGTTCATCAACCAAGAGCTATTGCTTGGAGCATGGCGAAGCGCGGGTAGGCTGGGGACATACAGGTGACTTAATGGGTGACCTGGAAAACAGTGAGTACTACCAAAAGCTGGGATCCGGCGACAAAGGCACGCTGGAGCACTTTGCCCAAAGCATGGCGATCGGGGATATTGTGTTGTGCATCCACTCAGCTTCGCAAATAGGGGCGGTGGGTGTGATCACTGGCGATTATCGTTACGAGGCGCAGGTACCGGCTGGCGTAATCAATAACTACTGTCATGTGCGTCCGGTGAATTGGCTGTATAAAGATGTCAATCAGTCCATCCTGCCGCTCAATGATGATCATCAGTTTACCTTGAAGACGGTTTATCCGATGCCTCGTTTCAGCTGGGCAGATCTGCTTAGCTATTTGGAGCGGCAAGGCGTAGTACCTTCTGTGCCTCTTGTCGCAACACAGGATGAAGGTAAGCCCCATGTGTTGATCATTGACGAGATTAACCGGGGTAATGTCTCTCGGATTTTTGGGGAGCTGATCACGCTTATCGAAACGTCCAAGCGCGAGGGTGCGGATGAGGCACTGAGCGTTGATTTACCCTATTCGAAAAAGCCTTTCAGCGTACCTTCCAACGTTTACATCATTGGTACCATGAACACAGCTGACCGTTCATTGGCGGGGCTTGATATTGCCCTGAGACGTCGCTTTGTATTCCGTGAAATGCCACCCAGACCTAAGCTGCTCGATGGCGTGCTGGTTGGCGGGGTCAACGTCGGTCAGATGCTGCGGGTTATGAATCAACGTATTGAAGCGCTCCTGGATCGCGATCATTGTCTGGGCCATGCTTACTTCATGCCGTTGAAGTCCGATGCTCGACCTGAGCTGCTCGGCCTGATCTTCCGTAACCAGATTTTGCCCCTGCTGCAGGAGTATTTCTTCGATGACTGGCAGCGCATTCAATGGGTACTGAATGATCATCGAAAGCCTGAGCAGGATTGCTTTGTTTACCAGCAGGCGAAAGGCTTGCAAGCGCTTTTCGGTGATGATGTTCAGGTTGGGACCGGCAGCAAGACGTGGTGCGTCAATGAAGAGGCTTTTGACCGAGTCGAGGCTTACGTTGGGATTATTGATCACCAAGCTCTTAGCCTGACTGCCGAGGTAGTGCGCGAGGCTGCTCACGGCGAATTCACTGTCCGCGAGATGAAGACAGGCTCTATTGAGGTATTGCGAGGAAGCGCTCGGCTAGCCGTTGCCAAACCAGCTCTAAGGGAAATCGCTGCTGCTCTGCAGGTGAGTACTACCAACGGAATGGGTGGCGACCACAATACTCGTGCCCTAGGGCGCGCGGTCCTTGCTGCGTTGAACAGTGCTCGCTCGTGACTTTGCTCGTCACTATTCGAGAGTATGGGCGGCTAACTACCGCCGCTGTAACGCCTTCACTGGATGAAGCGCAGGTGACAGTGAGTGCATTCGACTGGTTGTGTGATCTGAGCGCGCGTTTCAATAAGAGCGGTGCCAGACTGTTGCAGGTTGAAGGGCGTCACTCTCTGAAATGGGACAGCTATGTTGGTGTGGTCGAAACGCCCTGTGGTACCCGGCTAGAAATCTTGCCCAAACATACTGAGCACGATCATTGCGAGAAGAAAGGCCGTGCACTGCTATGCCGGATGATTCAGAACGCATTGAATCTGAAGCCTAGGACTACATCTGTCGCCAGCTTGGAATTGTTCGATGCACCACTCACAGAATGGGTGATGGAGCAGTTTCTCGCAGAGCTGGACCATCTCATCAAGCGTGGCTTGCGATCTGACTACCTGCGAGTGGAGGAGGAGCAATACTTCCTGCGCGGCCAACTCAATGTCGTTGCCCAAATGCGCCAGCCACCTGGTCGGCAGCACTGTTTCCAGATCCGTCACGACGTATTTGTGCCTGATCGGCCAGAGAACCGTGTTCTCAAGTTTGCACTTGAGCGTGTGTGCAAGCTGACCCAACATCCTGATAACTGGCGTCTGGCGCACGAGTTGCGCAGCCTTTTGGTTGATGTGCCTTCCAGCAGTCGTCCGGAGACTGACCTTCGTAGTTGGAGCAATGAGCGGTTAATGGCGCACTACCGTGCAGTGAAACCTTGGTGTGAGTTAATTTTGAATGAGCAAATGCCGTTTGCGGTCGCAGGGCGGTGGCAGGGCATAAGCCTACTGTTTCCGATGGAGAGGTTGTTCGAACGATACGTCGAGGGTTGGTTGAGAGGGAGCCTGTTGCCTGGTGCTACCTTACGGTCGCAAGCTCGCACTGAATACCTCTGTCAGCACGATAACGACTCAATGTTCCGTCTAGAACCAGATTTTCTGATTCATCAAGGAGGACTGCAGTGGGTTTTGGATACCAAGTGGAAGCTGATTGACTCAAGATGTCGAGATAAGAATTATCGTCTGTCCCAGAGTGATTTCTACCAACTGTTCGCCTATGGACGAAAATACTTGAAACAGCCTGCGGGCCAGCTAGTGCTGATTTATCCTAGTCATTCTGCCTTTGCAGAGGCGCTCGCTCCGTTTGCTTTCGATGACAATTTACATTTGCACGTTCTACCATTTGATCTGCACGAGCTCTGCCTGGTCGACTCTGAGCAAACATCATTGCCATTGCTCACTAGTTAGGCGTTATTGTACTCAAGCGATCTTGAACGCGGGGCAAAACTAGGTCCTGCTATCTAGGTCCTGACAGACGGCTTTCGGCCAATAGCGGTAAGTCAGAAGTCGTAAGAATGCAGTTCAGAATCTAAAAATTCAGCTCGATAATCACTGTGCGTCAGTGCCACTCCCTAAAACAGTGCATGCATTGACGCGCACGCCAAGTCCTCAACTGCCCTCCGCAGAATGAGCAGCGGGCAATTTTTTGCTCGCACAGAGGCCTCATTCGATGGCGGAAATATTCCCAGACAACATCAGGATCAATATTTTCTCGGCGGACTATCTCATCTACTACTGCCTGATCACCCTTCTCGTGGAAAACCCCGATGATCGCAAGCGTCTCAATTGATGGACAGTAAGCAGTAATTGATTCGCCGCATCGATTACAAACACGTTGACCATAGTCAGTAGTCATAAATTCGTTTCAGTGCCTAGAACTGGAGATGACCTTTTTACTAGACGCGGGGTGCAGTGACAACGTCCGCTTTGGGTCGACTGCTGCCGGTCATGAGCGAAAAACATCAGCCTTTTCGGTGATGGATTGGAACTGCTAATCCTGTAGGCCACGTACTACTTGCCCTACAGAGCCGACCTGATAGCTGCGTACCAATTTTGTACCGACATGAGTCCATACAGCGACGCCCTGCTCCTCACGACAGGCGGCCATCGGCCGTTAGCTGGCCTATATATCGTCGTGATTTTTACGATTGTTTATCGCCCAGCTTGGTTGCAAAATCGGCGGCTCACGCGGTTGAGCCTTATAGACAGGGAGTTCAGATGGAAACTTTCGAATTGGATGACTTGACCCATGAGCAGATCAAGGCGTTTTGCCAATTGGGTGATGAACATCTGGAAGGCGGTGATTTCACGGCTGCCATCGGTCAGTACAACCTAGCGTGGGAGTTGATTCCAGAACCCAAAAATAACTGGGAAGCGGCGACATGGGTGCTTGCCGCTATCGGCGATGCCTGTTTTCAGGGAGGATTCTTTACCTCCGCAAAAGAGGCCCTTGAGTATGCGATGACTTGTCCCGATGCAGTCGGCAATCCATTTTTGCATTTGCGTTTGGGCCAAGCACTTTACGAGAAAGAGGAAACTGATCGAGCCGCCGATGAACTTATGCGAGCATACATGGCGGCTGGAGATGAGATTTTTGACAACGACGACCCCAAGTATTTCGCGTTTCTAAAAACGCGGGCCGTGATTTAAAAATCGGAACAGCCGATAACAAAAGCTCGACGGCGGCAATAATTGGCCGATAACTGCCGTTTTCGAGAGGCCGCGATTGGCCGATTTCTGCCGCTAGTGACGGGCAGCAATCGGCCAAAAGCGGACAGTCTTACTGGGACTGGGCTGGTATCCCTGAGGCTCGAAAGCAGCTATGAAACTCGGGGCGATTCAAAGCACCATTCGAAGACATCTACCCCCAAGCCCTCCACCGTAGCAAAGCGAAACCAAAAGCCGTCCACACACATACAAGCACTACTTTCAAGCGGTGCTTACCCAACTAGGAGCAGCCGACCTCTCATATAAGAAAACATCGTTCACATCACACTCCGGGTACACCCATTTACTCCAGTTATCAATCAGCCAACTTGTCGAAATCCCGTGACCAGGAGCACGACTTTCGATAGGGAGCTGAATGAGCATCAACCCTGACTTATTTCCAGACGCAACGACCAAAGAGTGCCCAAATTTCTCATCCGGGAGATCAACAACCATGAAATCCACAACACTTTCATACGGCCAACTTGCTGGCAGTCTAAATATATAGCCGCGCGAAATCAGCTCACCTGCATACTCAACCAGCTTCACACATGCCATTACTTAATCCTCAGATCATGACCACCAGAAGAGTCTTTTTAGTTATCTACAGGACTAAGATCGGACTTAACATCTCCCATATGCGCTCCGCTCCTACCATTTAACTTTCCGAATCTACCATGCTGGGTATCAACCGAGTGCATAAAACCATCACCACCGACAAAAACTTCTCTCGAATTCATCCTACTGAGACGGCTATCTTTCTTCCACCCAAGCGAATCAGCTACTTCCTTGGCAGTGGTCTTTACAGTCGCCACTCGCTCCCCAGGAGGCAAGCTAACCAACCCTTTCTCGAAATCAGAAGCTGACTGACCGCCTGGAAGGTTATCCACGTGTGGAAAGACAAGGATGGCTAATCAGAGCGACGGTCGCTAACCGGCCGATTGTGTTGAAAAAGTCGGTTTTCATAAAACACTCGAATATTGATGGATGAAAACACCCCTGTTGCCCGCTGCTACGTGAAATCCGAGCACTGAACCTTCAGCCAAAAATTCAGATTTCAATCTCAGGTGCGTACTTTTCTGGCGTGGAATTCGAAGCCGACTTTTTCAACAGAATCGACCAAAAGCAGTCGCTCACTGTCCAAGAAATCCGGAGCGATTCACAATACACGTTGAATGGTTAGCGGGTCGAGATAAAGTGGCATGCTCCGGATGCGAACGCTGCCATGAATCATGTAGGGTCGAACTCGGGAGCTGGATGGACCGCGCAAATAAAAATAGGAAATAAATTGCTGGGTCAAGACGGCGTGCTTTACCGGAGGCCTTCGAATACAATGCATATACCTGTGGATTTCTAAGCATGAAAAATGTTGAATATTATGCGTCGCTGCCAGATTTCATGACCAAGGAGGAACTTGAAACGGCGTTTGCAGAGTTGTTGGATGAGTTCGAACCTGAAAAAAACGGCAGCGCGGCGCTTATAAAGTCATTGGTGCAATTGAGTGAGCGACAGTGGCATACCTATAGTTTGTTAGACGATAGTCTCAGAGAGCGAATTGAACATTGCTTGTTGTCTTTATGGAATGGTCATGATCTGGAGCAGGCTGAAGAGGTTATTAGCATTACGGCGAGCTTAGGGCTTGAAGCGATCAATACTTTCCTAGCCTCTCGCTCGCCTAAAGACGTGTCACCGGAGGTGTTTAATGAGATTTCACTCGCGTTATCCGAGTTGGGTAGCTCTGTATCAGATCCGTATATTGGGATGCGCTAATTAGCGGCGACATAGTTGCGAATAATTGCCTGAATCGACCCTAGTTTCGTAGACACGCCGAGTGGCCGCTTCTGGCCGATTCTGTTGAAAAAGTCGATCTGCCCAAACTGCCTGATCATTGACCGGTGAAAATCCCTTTTTTGCACGCTGCTACGTGAAATCCGAGTCCGGAAGCCTCTGCCAAAAGTAAAGATTTCAATCTCGGACGCATACTTTTCTGATGCGCAAACCATGGCCGACTTTTTCAACATAATCGGCCGATTGTAGCCGGTCGCAAAAACCAGAACCGACCCGAAGCGGTCATCAACATATTCCAGTATTATCATGTCGATACCCGGACTGCTCATAGGGAGGTTGATGTATGGCCAGAAGGATTAGGCTTCAAAAGAAACTTCATTCAAAGTATCTCATTCAGATAGCGGGAGAGGTGGTGCTTGATGATGGCCTTGTTGAAAAGCTATGGGAGCTCAACAGAGGTGACAGGTTTGAGTTGAACTCACGGTCCTTCAGTTTTGGACCTGTACAAAAATACCGCTTGGAATACGTGATAACCAGAGGCCCACTTCCCGGTCACTGGCTCTACAAAAAATTTGACCCAGAGGAGCTGACATTATTTTTTACGGCAAAAGACTTCGCCGGTATTTGCCATGGCTGGACCTTGTTTGATGAGTGATCGCTCAGCATTAGCTTTCGGGGAGGCTTCTGCGCGGTTTTTTGCCGGTCACGGCAGGCAGTGAATTGTCCCATTGCGGCCATTCAAATGATCAACACCTCGTGGTCTAATTTACATAAATTTAAATCGTTCTACCTCAGTAATCGATCAGCGAGGCAAGGCTCTGTATTGCCCGTCTTTATAATCCACTCGGGAATACCTCACTGCAGCAGTACCGGATAGCGCCTCAGTTGCACTGTTCCCTAACAGCAACGCTTTTGTGGGATTGATGATGTGATGTTGAACATCGATCGGGCTGTTGATATCAGTTAGGCGTAGGCTGTAGCACCATTCGTTCTCGTACTGCGTGTGCACCCAGCGAAACAGGCGTTCACCCTCAAGAACCAAGTCGTATTCATGGTCTAGATCGAGGGGAAACCCCATTTGTATTTCCTCGAAGTTAATTGGGCCGCTCCAGCGGCCTATATGCAGCAGTGGTTCTTGGTTGTCTTCCGCATTGATTCCCTCGCCTGTAAGACTGATCTGAACTACAAGATAACTACCCGTTGACCGTTTCGGTTTGGAAATGATCGGCAGAGAAGTTCCTAGCTCGATATACACCCACTCACTCTCATCAGTCCTGCGGGTATCGATCCATTTACCTCCTGCCTTGTAGCGCTTGGCGATTTCCGGAACCAATAACGCACGGCTCAATTCTTCCTTGATCAGCTCAGTCAGGCGTTCACATTCAGCGCCAAGTCGAGAAACAAATCGAATAGCTTCTGTAATCGACTTACCAATGTTCGTGGGGGCTGTCACTGTTCTGAACTCCAAATGAATGTGGGCAACGAAGTTGCTAGCTTAGGGCAGGCGGGAGGTTCCAATTCCATGAAGCCGTTTATGGGGCTCCAGAACAATGGTAATTTTTCAAGCAAGGATGGTGGTGTGATGTGTCTAAATCCTTGGAAGCGACTGATGCCCAGTTTCTTGAGAAGAGTAGTCACATGGAGATTCCATTTTTTTAGTCCTGCATCGCTTGAATAATCCAATTTGTTCAATACGTCGAGAACACTGATCCAAGATCTTAGGATCAAACGGCCTTTCCAGATGTTTTCTTGACCGATGGCATTTAGGCCTGCACTGATCTCGGGTGCAATGAAAACGTGGTGCGCAACTTCGCGCTCGGCGTGAGTCAGATATTCGTTCCATTGCCGGTGCAACTGATCATTACCGCTTAACGGTGCATTCCATTTGAATTCCACCAGCAAGATGCGGCGCTCTCCTGTCTGCCAATGCAGCTCGACGAGGAGATCTGGCTCTACTGTTCGAAGCTGCCAAAAATCCATCTGAACGCGGCTGATGGGGCCCGCAGGAAATACCAAGTCCTCTCTGATATCGCGCTCAATTAACGCTCTCCAAAAAGAGCCACTGGCTTCAGGTGGCATGTAATCCAGTGGGCCCATGAGCAAAGAAGTTATCTCATCTTCTTCACACACTCGTTTTTCACCTACTTCGCGGTGTCCAAGATAGCGTCTGTAAAGATGACTTTTTCCGTGGGAAAAGGAGTGGAGCATTCCATTGGCTTCGCTTACAGGAGTAGATCGCAATAGTCGCGGATTGCTCTCTTCTTGGCTAGTGAGCATAGGGAGTCTCAGCTAGGCCCGCTTCGGTTATTCAGTAAGACTGACGAGCCTCAGGTTAAGGCTGATCTATCCGGCTCAATCAGCGTGCATATCCGTCACCGGCGAAAAACTCTATCTGGTTACTGCCATCTCCTTTGCCAACACCTAACCGCCCCGCAACAGTCTATCCATTGTCGAGCGATTCGAGCCCTCACACTAGCGAAGTAAACCGCGAGAGTCGGCGCTAGGATTGCTATGGCCGTTTTCAGCCGGGCGCGCACGGCTAAAAACGGCCTTGGATTCAACCGGTCAACGCAACAGATTGGAATGTCTTCCATGCATGAGGTTCATGAGGGGGATGGGCAAATTCAGTAGTGTCCACATCAGAGTAGCTCAAGGTTATGACCTTTATCTGCGACTAATTCCCAGTGTTGATGGGATGGCTCGCACGTTTAGGGCATGGGTGAAACCCGTGCTGAAAAGGCCTGGGCCTAAGAAAATCAGAGGTTCAGAGGGTGGTATCTAGGCTTCAAAGGATTTCGTACAGAGCGTAGGGATGGTATCTACTGAGCGGGTGGTGGCACAATGCTTCGGCAATGCCGTGCCCCTCGTTTAAATTGGTTATTCGCATGATGATGATGTAGTTCGAAAGGGAGTTTGAGATGAGTATTTCGCTTGCCGATTTAACGAAGAGAATCAACCCCAGTAATACGGTGCTTTTTTTTGGCGCAGGTTCTTCGCTTCCATCCGGTGCTCCGTCAGTATCGAAATTAATAGAGATTTTCTCATCGAAGTTTAGCTTATCCAGTGAAGGATATTCGTTAAGCGAGATAACCAGTTTGGCAGAGCAAAAGCGCTCTCGAAAGGAAATGATCGAATGCTTACGTGTTCCATTCAAGAACCTAACGGCAACCGGTAGTCTACTAAATCTCCCGCTCTATGAATGGAAAAACATTTACACCACAAATTACGATAATCTCATAGAACAATCGTATTCGAAAAAGGATCGCCCGTTATCTGTCACTTCCTCTAATTTCGACTTCACCCTTCAAAGAGTTCCCGAAGCTACAAAGTTATTTAAGCTGCATGGTTCAATTGAGAAAGATGAAGTCGATGGGGTCCACAGCAGAATAGTCATCACTGAGAATGACTATGATCTTACTAGCGAGTATCGAGAACACTTGTATGAGTCTTTGAGGCTGGATCTAGCCGGTTCAGACCTAGTGGTCATCGGCTATTCACTTGCGGATCCTCATATTAAGGAACTTGTCACCAAAGCTTTAGATATTAACAGTAAGAGTCACAATCCAGCTACAATATACCTTTTGCTCTACACCCCGGATGAAAATCGAGCTTTATTGCACGAACGTCGCGGTATAAAGGTTGCCTTCGGCGGGTTGGACGATTTTTTTGTCGAATTAATGAAAAATGCAGAGGTGTCGACAACATATGCGTCCACGGGCGACCCATTGGACTATTCTCATGTACTGCGCCCGGTGACGAAGGATGTCGCTCATGAGATCAGAAGTAGTTGTAAAGATGCGAGTGCAATGTTCAATGGGTGGCCCGCATCATATGCAGACATATCTGCAAACTTAACGTTTCGCAGGACGCAATGCCCACTTATTCAATCTGAACTAGATAAAGAAGAAATATCCAGTATAGTCATTTTGGGCGCAAGTGGAACGGGTAAGACAACACTGGCAAAGCAAGTGATGCATGCTCAGAATATGAGGGGCTGGCACGCATGGGAGCATAAACGCGATCACACGCTGCTGTACAGCCATTGGCTTGAAGTAGCAACTTACCTAAAAAACAAGAATGAGCAAGGCATATTGTTTGTAGATGATGCTCACATTCATATGAATGAGGTGAACTCACTAGTCGACCTACTGGTCAGTGAGGAAAACAAGAACTTAAAGTTAATCTTGGTTTCCGCACGTAATCAGTGGAATCCACGCGTCAAAACACCGAATATTTTTAAGCGTGGCAAACAGTACGTGCTAAAGGGTCTTGATTATAATGAGGTGGATGAACTACTCACCTTGGTGGATACCAATCCAGATCTTAAACCACTCGTTGAAAATAATTTCTCTGGTTTCTCGCGGGCTGAGAGAAAACGTCGTCTTATGGTTCGATGCGAATCAGATACATTTGTCTGTTTGAAAAACATTTTTGCGTCTGAAAAGTTTGATGACATTGTCTTGCGTGAGTTTGCATCGCTGCCGGAGGACTATCGAGAAGTCTATCGGTTAGTCGCAGCAATGGAAAGTTCAGGTATAAATGTTCACCGGCAATTAGTTATTAGACTATTGGGCATTCCCGCGCAGAACGTGACTGCTTCGTTAACAAATCTCGTAGACATCATTCATGAGTATGTGATCAGCGAAAAAGATGGAATCTATGGGTGGAAGGGACGACATCCGGTTATCACAGATATTATCTCCCAATACAAAATGACGGATATTAAGGAGTATTTTTCACTTTTTGAAAAGGTGATTGATAATATCGTCCCGACTTATGATGTCGAAATTCGTACCATCCGACAGTTGTGCGGGTTCGAGAAAGGTATCAACCGGATTCCTGACAAACATGTTCGCAATAAGCTGCTGAGGAAGATGATTTCGATCGCACCTGGTGAGCGGGTCCCTCGCCATCGCTTGATCCGGAATCTTATCGATATAAATGAGATTGAAAAGGCGGATACAGAAATTCGTCTCTTCGAGAATGATTTTAAAGCGGATGGACCAGTACACCGATTCAAAATCATGCTTTTGCTGGCGCGCGCTGAAAGGACGCCCGGCATCCTTGACGAGGATCGCATAGCCATCTTGGATAAGGCTCGCGCGCTCGCGAGCTATGCCGTAGATCGATATAAGGATAATAAAGATATAATGCGTATCTTCTGTGATGTAGGTATAGAAGTTTTCAAAAAAACCAAAGATATGTCGGTATTCAATGAGGCGATGGGTAAGCTGAGACTTGCTGAGGAGCGAATAGGCGACCCAGACATAACTGGGTTGATTATTCAGTATCAGAGAAAAATTTCAGGCCATGATTACGGATCGATAGCTGATACAGACGCTGAAAATGATTAATCACTCAATCTTGGTGTTTTGTAAGCGCTCCATAAACCCCACCGACTACAAGATGGGTAGAGCGCTTAGCTGGGCGATACCGGCGAGCAGTTCCACGGCAACAGCGCTTCGTAATCTCCAACCGAGGTCGCCAGCGGTAGCCGTTCTAATGCGTGGC